>CAYVRY010000006.1:0-35498 GCA_964452895.1 uncultured Halobacteriales archaeon | reverse complement strand
CGGAAACGGAGAACGAGACCGAAGAACCGGAACTCGAGGACAGCCCCATGCCCGGTTTCGTTCTCATCACGAGCGTCCTGCTCTTCGTCGCGGTGGGCATCACCCGCCGCAGGAACAACCGGTAGTCAAGAACGGGCTACGGTTTTTCCAGGCTGCCGAAGAACTCTTCGGGGTCCACACCGGCCTGCTCCATCACATGATGGGCCACCCGGATCGGTGCGTCCGCCCGCAGGGCCAGGGCCACTCCGTCCGACGGCCGGGCGTCGAAACTCTCCACCACGGTCTTCCCGTTCTTCTCCATCTCGATCTTCAACGTGGAGAAGAACGTGTTCTGCGCCAGCTCATCGATCGTCAACTCCATGACGATGGCGCCCAACTCGTTCAAGATCGTGGTCAAAAGATCATGCGTGAACGGCCGAGGGGCCAGATCGTGCGTGAGCGCAAGCTGAATGTTCACGGCCTGGCCGCTGTCCACAAAGACCGGAATCACCTTTCCTTCGAAAGGCGGCTCGTCCGTTGCAAGAAGCACCACCCCACCGCGCTCTGAGACAAGGACCTTGTCCACGGTGGCCCGGACATACTCCGACTTCGCCTGCGCCATCGACCGGCGCACGATGCGCCCCTGTTATCAACGTTTGCGTCGAACCAGCAAGGAATCGCCGACGGCCCAGCGACCGGTCATCGGTGCAGCGTGACGCGGGCACGCCCGCGCCGCCGCTCTGCTTCCGTGAGGCCCTCGTCGGACTCCTCGAACTCCACCAGCGGGTCTTCCACCGGTTCTTCCACGTCTTCCTCCTGTTCCGGAGAACGAGCCTTCCTGGGAACGCGAAGGACCCGCTTGCCGGTACGCGTGGGGGTCGGCGCGGGCGTGGGATCGGGTTCGCCTTGCGGAGCCGCCTCCTCCTGACGAGGTCCTGGCGCCGCGGCCCTGTTCGCGGTGATCCGCTGGCGCGACCCGCCGTCCAAACGCACCTCCTCGGCGTCCAGAAGCGGGTACCCGGAGGTCCCTCGAACGACGCGTCCGGTGACCACCACCTTCTGGCCGTCCAGGCGCAACGGCTCCTCCACGATGGCCCCCACGACGTGCGTCCCGTCCGTGATGCGCAAAAGATGCTGCTCCTTGTACTCGACGCATTCCTGCACCCGCCCGCGCACACGAACGAGAAGGCCCGTGTTCTTCGCCACTTCAGCCAGTGGCAGGTCGTCCACGTAAGGGTCCCCGGTGTCCCACAGTTTGCGATGCTCGGCGCGCAGCCGGGCCGCCACACTCGGGTCCAGTGTGGCCAGCGCCAGGGTCCCTTCCCGGATCGGGCCCATGAAGACCAGAGCGCGGTCCATGTCCTGGCTGACGATGAAATTGCTGCGGGCGTTCGGGTTGCGGCGATGCTCCCGCTCCCGGAAGCCGCCCGGGTCCACGTCGCCGGCGGTCACCACGCGGGAGCCCGTGGGCAAGCCGATCCCTGCGGCGTCCTGCGCGACCACCAAGGGGGACTTGTGGTCGTCCAGGCGCCAGGAACCCGTGACCTTGTTCAAGGCGGGCGGCCGGAAGATCTTCTTCAGGCCGAACTCCACCGCGATCATCGTCGCCACGACGCCGACCAAGAAACCGATGAGAACACTGATCGTATCCATAGGGGCCCCTCCTTACCGGGGTCGTCCCGGCAGGTGCATCCGACCACCCATCAAAGCGGGGGACTTATTAGGACTTCGACAAGGCCCCCCGGATGCGCCACGGCGTGGCCGCACAAGGCCCCGCAAGCCCCGAATCCGCCCCGTCCGGGATTGTCTTGGGATCAGACCTCTTTGAACAGGTACGGCGAGAAGGTCTGCAGTTTGTCCTCGACCCCCTGGGGGTCCAGGAAACGCAGCGTCGCGGCCACACTGGAAAGCAGGCTGTTCCCGTCTTGCGGGGTGAAGCAGTGGCCCCAGACCTCCTTGCCGTTCTCGGAGACGTGGAGAGAACGTTGTGGGAAGACCGCCTGGTTCAGGAGGCGGCCGTAATAGCCATGGTCGCGACCGAAGCTGAATATGCTGTTCGCCGTCATCTTGTGGCTCAGTGCCACATAGGGGTTCTCTGCCAGGTTCGCCAGCGCCTTGTCGTGGTCCGTGGCGTTTTTCAGCCGGAAATTGAAGACCACCGAGTGCATGTACTGGGTGGGGACCTTCATCGCGGTGCTGAAGAGGTCCAATTCCATGCCCATCGTCTTGTAGAGCCGATGGACGTCTTCGGCGTGGTGCGTCCCGAACCGGGGGTCCTTGTGGTCGCCGGCCTGCGGACTGGGCAGGAACTTGTCGTCCTGGCTGATGTCATTGGCCCGACGGATGCACACGAAGTTGCCCCGCTCGATGTTCGACGCGCCCTTCGCCCCGTTCTCCAAGCCGATGGATTTCACGAGCACGGCCAGGTTGTGCGAATTACAGGAGACCACCTGGACGAACTTCTCGTTGGAGTCCAGCACCTCGTCATTGATCCCCCGGCAATAGGGGACCCCGAAACCCGCCTCGGAGCCTTGCGCGATGAAACCCTTCGTGGTGTCCGCGTGCTTCTCGTAGTACTGGCCCTTGTTCGCGTGACCGACTCCTTTCGGAGTGCAATCGATCACCACGGTGGCCCGCTTGATCGCCTCCTCCGACTCGAAGGACACGTCCATCCCCATCTCGTTGAACTGGTCACGACGATCCCGGTCCGTCGCCAGGTTCGCGCCGCGGCGCAAGAGGTTCGTGACCTTGGAGCGGTCGGTGAACAAGGGGGTCCTCTTGTGGAAGGTGACCTCGTCGATGCCCAAGGCCTTTTTCTTGTCCTGGAACAGACCGATCAGGGGCTCGCCGATGGTCCCGGTCCCGATGATGTGCACGATGTTCTCATCCGCCATGGGTGTCGCCTCAAAGCGGCGCGGCGCCGCTTTCTGGGTCGCCGAGAAAATCCTCCTTATTTACGGCTTTGGGCTCCCGCATCGTCATTTGTCGCAGGTGGGCGCATCGTCGTTTGTCGATCGTGGGTGCCCCGGTCGCCGCGTGCGGGTCACGGGACCCCTTGTTTCAGGATGAACTGATGCGCTTTCTCAAGCACGTCCCGGGCGTTCTTGTAGGTCAACCGCCGCAGGGCCTGCTCGTAGGGATGCCAATCGTAGCCGATGTGCTCGTGGGAGAGCCGGACCGCGTCCCGCTGCACCTGGGTGCGTGCCACGCGGTACACCACCATCTTGCGGACCCGGCCGCCGCGGTTGCGGTAGCTGTAGCGGATCGTGCGACGGAACTCCGGGATGAAGAGCAGGTCGGCGATCCCCGTCTCCTCCAAGACCTCCCGGCTTGTGGTCTCCAGCTCCGTCTCACCGGCCTCCATGTGGCCCTTCGGGAAATCCCAATGCCGCGCCGTGTACTGCAGGAGCAGATAGACCGGGGCGGCGTCCTCCCTGCGATAGACGACCGCGCCACAGGAGACCACGTCAGGGGGGGAGACCAATCTTTTATCCTCCGGTGAAGCCGGCGAAGACGGTTCCCCCCAAGGGGCTTGCCCAAAGGGAGTGACGGCCCGGTGCTCCCTGCGGCGTGGACGCCCGGGGATCCACAGCCCATTGATTCCCTTGGCGCCTCTTTTGCCGTTTAGTCTATGTATCATCTGCAGGGTATGGGGTCAGCGTGGCGACGCTGTGGCGCTGGTCGAAACGCAGGTCCCAGGCCACCAGACCCGCGTGGTCCCGCGGGTCCACCTCCTCCGGGATCGGGACCAGGAAATCCCCGCGCGCATCGGCGCGTCCCCGCTCCGGCACGGACAACCGCACCCCCCGGTCCACCTCGCCGCGTGTCTGAGGGTCCGCCTCTTCGGTCAGGAAGAACCTCGCCTCGCGGCCCGCCTCCGCCCGGTAACCCTGGAAATAGAGAAACCACTCGTTCGTCTCGTTGTTCAGGTAGAGCGTCACGTTGCCCGCAGCCGGATGGTCCGGGCCCCCGTCGCGGATCTCTGCGAACGCGACCGGGATCAACTCGGCGTCCGGCAGCTCCTGGGAAAGCGGGACCTCGGCATGCGGAAGGTACCAGATCGCCGCGGCTCCGAGCAAGGCGGGCAGGACCAACAGGCCGAAGATGAGCACTCGTTTCGTGACGCGGTGCACAAGAGGCGGGAACCGACCCGGATGTTTAATCTTGAGGAACCCCGGGGCCCAGGGGCAATGGTTTTACTCCCACCAACCGTGGACAGCAGTCGTACCATGAACCTCCTCAAGGTCCTGCTCATCGGCGCCGCCGTGTTTTTCCTCGCCCCGGGCGCGTTCGCCGGGGAACATGACGAAACCGTGGCGAACGTGGTCTTCGAGGACCAAGAGAGCGACGGCGACCAGATCGTGATCGCGCAGGCGGAGTTGCCCGAGGGCGGGTTCATCGTGATGCACGACGAACAGATCGCGGACGGACTCGTCGAAGAGAGCATCACCGGGGTCTCCGGGTTCCTGGCGCCGGGTTCGCACACGGACGTCACCGTCCGGTTGGACCCCCCGATCACCCGGACCCAGGTACTGCTCGCCATGGCGCACCAGGACACCAACGACAACGAGGTGTTCGACTTCGACGACTCACAAGGCGAAGACGACGGCGCCTATCCGGACTCCGACGGCGGCGCCGTGCTGGACGACGGCCAGGTCGGCATCTCCCAGGGGATCCCTGCACCCGGCGTCATGCTCGCCGTCGTGATCATCGCGGCTGCGCTCGGGCTCGCACAAAGACGCCTTCGCTAAAGAGGAGAAATCGGCACGCGCGGGCGCGAAGAGACTATTCCTTCTTCGCTTCGGCCAGGATGTCCGCAACGGGCTTGCCGCCGCGTTTCGTCACCGCCATGTTGATCTGGACGACGTCCAAGGAGATCGTGTTGCCGCGCACCGTCTTGCGGCGGCGCAGCCCCTTCTTCTGGGGACGGAACCCGGTGGAGTTGGAGATCAGGATCCGGCGGCGCTGGATCCCGTCCAGGTCACGCCGCATCACGAACCCGTCCTTGTCCGAGCCCCCGGTGACCTTCAACTTGTAGCCAGGCAGCGAGACGAACAAGCCGTCGATCTCATCCCCGATGCTCTTGCCGACCAGACTGTTCGCGTGGTGGCCCGTGACCTCCACCTGGTAGGATTTCCCTTCTTGCGGGTCCGAGACGTTGACTTTGAATTCAGCCATGAAGATCCCTCTCCCATCGGGGAGGCAGAATCGCCCAAAAAAGGGTCCAGTTAAAAGGGTTGGGGTGTAATGGGAAGGTCGGCTCTCGGCGGGGCGCCCCGGCCCGTCCAGCCGGGCCGTCGTTTACTGTGCGAGCAGGCCCTGCGGGTCGTGGACCACGACGCCCAGGTCCATGATGCCCTCTTCTACGTCCTGTGACCCGCAGTACCATTCGTACGGGATGTGCTCCGGCAACTCGTAGGTGTCCGGCATCTGGTCGGGCAGCTCGCTCTCTTCGGCCAGGAAATCGAAGATGTGCGCCATCCCGTAGAGGTTCAGCGTGCTGATGCACTGTTTCGGGGTGCGCACCCCGCCGTCCCCCACCGGGTCCCCGTCGCCGTAGACGAACGTGGCCGGGCTGTTCATCAGGTCCGGGCCGTGCTCCTCGGTCCAGGTCAGGGTGTGACCGAGGCCCCAGACGTGGGCGAACTCGTGCTTCGTCACGGCCTCCATGTCATTGTAGGTCGGGTAGTCCGGCAGCACCTGACCGGCGCGTGGCGAGTTCGAGAAGAGCGACAGCAGGACGCAGCGCGGCGGGTCCGCGCACTGGGTCGCCACGCCACGGAACTGCGGGCCCCCGGTCTCGATGTAGGCGATCAGGATGTCGTAATCCGCGGTGTCTTGGGCGCCGTCGAAGATCTGGATGCTCACCGTGATGTCCTTCAGGTAGGCGTACTCCGGGTAGTCGTCGCCGAACTGGTGCAGCACGTCCACCCATTCATGGATCCCGGAGACCGCCGCGTCGATGTAATCGAGCACCGTGGCGCCGTCCACCGGGTTGCCCAGGTCGCCGTGCGTCGGCGGGATCAAGAGCACGTCGGTGTGCGCCTTGCCCAAGGAACCGCCGTAGATGATCTCCTGCGCCCGGTAGCCGATGTCCGGGCAGGGATGCTCCGCCGGCGGCGCCAACAGGAAACAAAAGGTGTATTCTCCCGTGAAGCCCCCCTGGTCCTCACTCACCAGGAACCGGTATTCGCCGTCCACGGGTGCCGCTTCCACGAGCAGACGGGTGTCGCCCTGGTTCGTGTGCGCCGTCTCCAACGGCAGACCCTGCGGGCTCAGGATCTGGAAGGAACCGCGGACGTCGTTGTCCGGCGCCGGGATCGTCCCGCCGCGCAGCGTGTCCCGCAGCTCGATGTTGATCGGGTCGCCCATGGCCACCGGGAACCGATAGTAATGCTCGCCGCCGCTCAGGTTGGAGGTGTACAAGCCCACGGGTTCCAGTTCCAAGGCGTCATCGAACGAAGCTCCTCCGTCCACGACAGTGGCATTGGGGGCCAGCATGGCCGTCTCGTTCCCCCCTTCCGAGCCGTCATCGGAGCCGGGGCCGATGGGCCCCGTCTCAGCCCCGTCATCCAGACAGCCGGCCAGGGCGGTCATCACAAGCAGAACGATCCCGATGAAGGCGAAGCCACGCATGGACCGAAAGGCACTGAAACGTGGCCTTAACGTTTGCGGTGGCGTTGTTGACCACGTCAGGAGACCGGGGCGAGGCGGCGGCCTAGCAGTACCACTCGTAGGGAATGTGGTCCGGCAGCGCGTAGCTCCCACTGCTCCATCCATGGCCGAAGAGCAGCGTCATCCCGTAGAGGTTCAGCGTGGAGATGCACTGCTTGCCCGTGCGTTCCCCGCCGTCCCCCACCGGGCTCCCGTCGCCGTAGACGAAGGTCGCCGGGCTGTTCATCATGTCCGGGCCGTGCTCCTCGGTCCAGGTCAGCGTGTGGCCCAAGCCCCACACGTGCGCGAACTCGTGCTTCGTCACCGCTTCCATGTCACTGACCTCCGGGTAGTCGGGCAGCGTCTGACCGGCGCGCGGCGACATGGAGTAGAGTGAAAGCACGATACAACGCGGCGGGTTCACACAGGTCGTCGCGGCGCCCCGGAACTGGGTCCCGCCCGTGGGGACGTAACTGATCACGATGTCGTAGTTCGACTGCACCTGCGTGCCGTCGAAGACCGCGATGTCCACCTCGATGTCGTCCAGGTAATCATACTCCGGGTAATCCGCAGCGAACTCGCTCAACACGCGCTCCCACTCCCGGATCCCCGAGATCGCCGCATCCAGATAATCCACCGCCGTGGGGCCGAACGGGTTGCCCAGGTCGCCATGGGCCGGCGGGATCAACAGAACCGACGTATCCCAGGGGTTCGACAACGTCCCTCCGAAGGTGATCTCCTGCTGGCGCATCCCGTAATCCGGGCAGGGATGCTCGGCCGGGGGTTCGGCGAGGAAGCAGAACCGGTAAGCGCCCCGGAAACCCCCCATGTCCTGGGTCACGTGGAACCGGTAATCGCCGGTGACGGGGACCGCGGACATCATCAACCGGGTATCCCCCTGGTTCGTGTGCGGGGTCTCCAAAAGGACCCCCTGCGGACTCAAGAGACGGAACGACAACCGAATGTCATTGTCCGGTGCAGGCAGGCTGCCCCCTCGCAGGGTATCCCGCAGCTCGATGTTCACCGAGTCGCCGGCCTCCAAATGGAATTTCCAGTAATCATCGTTCTCGCCCCCCTCCAGGAAACCGGTGTACTCCCCCCACGGGTCCAGTGGAATCGCCGTTTCGAACGAATTGCCGTCTGGCTCGTCCCCCGCGAGACCCGCAAAACCCATCGCGTTCAGGCCGAAAACGACCAACATTGTCACTGTGATCCGGACTACCATCAAATTCTTCACCAAAGCACCGAATTCGACCACGGCCAGTGGTCTGTTAATCTTTGCTGTCGGATTTATACCTCAAAAGGGGGCAGGTTCCACCGATTGCACGGGGAACCCCCCAGGGCCTCCGGCGCAATGGTTGGAAACGCCATTGAGCCCAGCAATCATTGGGCTCCCGGGGACGCCGCAGACGAACCGCTTGTCGTGCCCTGAGCCTCACGTTCCGCCTCCTTGGCTTGCCGGTCCTCCACCACCCACCCCTCCTCGTACCCCCCGCGCTCCTTCCAACGGCGCGACTTGAGCGCCTTCAACGTGCTGCGGTCCCAACCGCGTTTGCGGATCAGCGTCTCCGTGGCCTGCAAGAGATCGGACAACGCCTCGGGTTCTTCTTCCACGTCCACGTCCTCCAGGATCCGCGCGGACTCGTGCACCTTCGCCTTGAGCGCCCGCGCCAGCTCCGTCTCCTTGACCTGACGGAAGCGCAAGGCGTGCCCGCGCTTCTTGAGGATGTGCGGGACCCCGTCGCGCACCAACCGTCCGCCCCACGGGTTCACGGTGCGCGCCCAGTCCAGGACCTCCCGCTCGATCACGTCCCACTCGCCCTCTGCAGCATGCAGGAACGGCCGGCACGCCTCGTACACCATCAGGCTCACCGGCCCCTCCGGACCCAGCGTGCGGAAATCCGTTCTTACCCCCATCACCGGGCGATGGTTCGCATACGCCCAACCGACTTCGAAAGCCGTCCCGGCATCCACGTCCGGCCCGTCGAGGAGCGCCAAAACCGCGTCCGCACGCCGAAGGCCCTCCAGGTCCGCCGTGAAGACCCGCCTGCGGCGCTCGGCCGCGTCGTCCGCATCCAACGGGCCCCGGCTCGCCGCGTCGTCGCCGGCATCCCGATGAGGCAGGAACACGGTATGCTCCGCGGCTTCGAGGATCCCTGCAAGGCGATCCAAAGCCAGACGGTCCTGGGCATTGAAAAGCGCCCCGGCAACATAGATGCGCGCCATGACACGCCGGGATACCGCGGCGAGCGTTTAGTCCTTGCCGGAAGTCGTCACCGCCGGCGGACCCCGCAGGCCCACCAGGCGAGGCAGCACGTAGCCCAGCAGACTCCAGGAAAAAAGCACCACGGCAAGAACCGTCGCCGAAAGCGTCGCGAAATACACGATCAACCGCGGGACCCCTTCAGGCAACCAGAGCGAATGCAGGTAGAACAGGAACAACACCAAAAAGGAGAGCACGAGGAGGATCCAGATTGAAGAGACCAGGGCATCCAGGCGCCGTGAGGGGATCCGGTACGGGACCGAAGGACGTGAAGCGGCATCGCGCGATGCGGTCTCCTTGGGGGAAGGCTTCGTCCCCGGATGCTTGATGCCCGGCGGGTTCCGCTTCCCCGTGGGCGGTCGTCGCGATGGCCAACGATGCATGGTCATGTTCACCTCAGGAACCCGGTGGCCCCCCTTCCGTCACGCTGCGGCGCCAATCCCGTGTCAGGCTCCGGATCCCGAACTTGCAGACACGCGGCATGTTCCTCTTGTGCTCCGTGGTGCGCCGCATCTCGTCGATGCGTTCCACGGTCGCCAGGTCGGTACCCGCCCGCTCGGCGATCCGTTGTGGGGACAACAAGAGCTCGAAACCGAGCAACACGGAATCCAGCGTGTCGTATGCGACCCCCAGGTCCTCTTCATCCGTCTGCCCTTGCCACAAGCCGGCACTGGGCGGCTTCGCCAAGATCTCCTCCGGCAGACCCAGATATTCGCCCAGAGACCGCACCTGCGACTTGTAAAGGTCGCCCAAAGGCAAAAGATCGCTGCCTCCGTCGCCGTACTTCGTGAAATAACCCACCAAGAGTTCGCTCTTGTTGCTCGTGCCGAGCACGATCGCCCGCCGCTTGCGCGCCAAGGCGTAGAGAATGACCATGCGGGAACGCGCACTCGCGTTCGCCAAGGTGTCCCGGTCCTGTTCCCCGACCACGCCCAACACGGACTCTACAATCGCATCCACCGGCCGCTCGTCCAGTTCAAGCCCCATGGAGCCCGCGAAATCCTTCGCGTGCCTGTGGTCCGCCTGGGGAGTGGAGGCCGACGGCATGAAGACCGGATGGACCCGCTTGCTGCCCAGCGCCTTGACCGCGAGCGCCGTGGTCACGCAACTGTCCAATCCACTGGAGAGGCCGACCAGGACCCCGTCCGCGCCGGCATCGGCGACGTGGTCCCGGATGAATCGGGTGATCACCGTCGTCGTCTCCTCGGCGTCCAGTCTCACGTTCAGGCCCACAAGGGTCACCAAGGGCGCATCCTGGCGCCCGGATAAATGTGCAGGGGTCCGGGCGGCTCCCGGGTGTCGCCCGATCATCGCTTCACCGATCGCTTGACCCGCCGCTTGACCCACCGCTTGCCACCGTTTTACCCTCCGCTTGACCCACCCCTCGACCCCCCGCTTTCCACCGCTTCACGCGGGACCCGCCTTCACCCGGTTTCCGGCGTTCTCCCCGTCGGCCGGTCTGCCGGCGGAGTGGCCAGACGGATGTTGCGGCGCCACGCATGGACCGCCTCCCGCAGCACCCGGCGTTCCGCGCGCTGGGCCAACGCCGCGAGTTCATCCGTGTCCATCCCCAGCGCCTCCGCCAGTTCCCGGATCATCGCATCCCGGTCCGCACTCGGTTCGTCCGCGTAGCAACCCGCCGGTTCCAACGCCTGCAGGATCTCCCATTCCAACAGATCCAACGTCTCGGCGCGCGGCGTGATCACGCCTGGGGCCGTCAAGGCGTGATGACTCGGGATCTCCAGGCCCAGACCCGCCTCCGCCGCGTGCTGGCGAAGGGCCTGAAGACGCAGCGCCGAATCCCTGAGCGGGATCGTGACCAGCCGAAGCTCCAGGATCCCGTTCTCCACCACAAGCGGCTGGTGCTCCAACACCGTGCCCAGCGTCTCCGCCAGGACCGCGATCAGTCCCTTCAGCGGGCCCGTGGACGGCAGGTCCAACGAACCTTGATAGACGCGCGCCCCCGGCTCCGCACAATCCAGGCGCGGCGGCGCCTCGCCACTCTTGGAGAGGATCTTCTCGGTCTCGTCCAACGCGGAACGGGACCCGCGCACCAGGAAGAGATACTCGCGGGCGAACGGGGCGTCCTTCTCCCGGTTCAACGGGTGCCCGATGATGCGGACCGCCTCGTTCTTGGTGCCCATGACGAGCGGAAGCGGCGGGTCGGTGAACCGGAGCGTGACGTGGCGGTACATGTCAAGAGACGTGGATTGCGGGCCGTCCCGGTACGGCCGCGTTCGCTTTCTTGCCCGGGTCGTCCAACGCGTCGTCATCGGCGCTCTGCACGATGACCTCGCAGCCGAACTCTGCGCTGAGGAAATTCGCGGCCTCCTCCAGGGCCTTGTGTTCGTCGACGCCGGCACGCTGCTCGTGCGCAGCCAAGAATCCTCGGCCCTGCTTGATCACCTTCCCCACGTATTGCGGCACCGGCTTGCCCAGCCTACGGATCTCTTCGTCCTCCATGAGCCCCTTGGTGATCTGGCCCTGCTGCACCTGCCCGGAATCGTCGACGTCGCGCCACTCCTGCGCCACCGCTTCGTCCACCCTTCGCTTCCATGCGGGGGCGGTGAACAAACGGATCGCCTGCGGCTCCTGCCGGAGCATGCGCAGGATGTTGCGCACGTCGTCCCGGACGTCCACCACGTACGCCTCGGCGCGCTCCACCGCGTCGTCGATGTATTCGCCCTCGACCCTCGGATAGCGCGCATTCACCACGAACCCTTCCCCGCCGACGTGCTCCCAGAGTTCCTCCGCGAGATGCGGCACGAACACCGCCGTGAGATGCACCTGGGCCAAGACATGCTCCCTGGCGACCTGCGGGTCGGGCCGGCCCGCGGTGCGGCGCACGTACCAGTCCCAATCCCGCTCCAGATCGAAGAACGCGCCCTTGAGCGCACTGCGGTACTCCGCACGCTCCATGGCGGCGTCCGTGTCCCGGACCGCCCGGTTCAACCGGCTCAGGAACCAGCGGTCCGCCAGGCGCGGGTCCCCGGCTCCATCGGGTCCGACCGCCTCGTCCCAGATGGTCTTCAGGGAGTCCAGCCAATGGTACAACCGCCTGGAGACGCTTTTCGCCAGGTCCACCTCGAAGTTCGCATCATCCAGGCCCTCCCCCGCGTTCGCCACGGCGAACCGCGTGGCGGAGACCCCGAAACGGTCCATGGCCTCGCGCAGGGTGATGAAGTTCCCCTGCGATTTGCTCATCTTCTCCCCGTCGATGGTGACCCAACCGTTGACCGCGTACTCACGCGGCCAATGCTCCGGCGCGAAGATCGCGGTGTGGTTGAAGACCGCGAACGTGAGGTGGTTCTGAAGCAGGTCCTTGCCGGAGTTCCGGAAATCCAACGGATACCAATAGAGGAACTCCTCCCGCATCCGCTTCACGTCTTGCGCCTGCAGACCCCCCGTGGCCACTTCCTGCGCCGTCCCCTTGCCGAGAAGGACGTGGTCCCAGAACGCCGGGGTGAGTGCCTCCGGGTCCGGTTCCAACCGTTTCAGGTGATGATGGACCGTGTAGTACGCCATGTAGATCGTGGAATCCGACAGGGACTCGATCACCCATTTCTCGTCCCATGGCAAACGCGTCCCGAGCCCCGTCTCCCGGGCGCACGCCCAGTCGTTGAGCCAATCCACGACGATGTGGTATTGTTTGCGTGCGATCTCCGGAGTGATCTTCATCTCATCGAGCGCCTTGTGGACCGTATCCTTCCAGTCCGGGTCGCCGTACGCCAGGAACCATTGGTCCGAGACGATCTTCACCACCGCCTCGTTGCCGTGACGGGTGACCACTTTCCCCTCCGGCTCATACATCAAGCCCGCCTCACCGCGCTCCAACAGCCACGGCTTGACCGCCTCCTTCGCCTCGGCGACCGTCAACGAACCGAAATCCTTCCCGTCGTCCCCCTTGCAATGCGCAAGCATCGCCCCCTTGTAGAAACCCGCCTGATAGACTTCCTCCGTGGCCTGCTCCAGTTCCTTCTTCTGTGTCTGGCTCTCGATCCCCAGCTTCTTGTTCACCGTCTGGGCGGGCAGGCGCCCCAGCTCCTCGGTCTCGATGATCTCAATGGGTTCCACATCGTCCAACAAGGACGCATCGGCCCCGCACTGGACCAAGGGTGACGGGTCCGCCTTGAGTTCCGTCAAGGCCACGTGGTCCAGCGGAGCGTCGCTCGGCACGGACGTCACGATCCCCGTCCAACGCTCGGTGGTCGGGAAAAGCGCCGGCAGCACCGGGACCCATCGTCCCACTCCCGGTGCGCGCACCCGCTTGCCCACCAGGTCGCTGCCCGAAACATGCTCATACGTGGTATCCGGGTCCACCCCCACGTCCTGCAGCTTCAGCTTGTCCGCACACTCCACACTCACGATCCAGCGTTCCTTTTTCCCGTCCTGATCCACCTGGATCTCCTGGTACGAGACCCGCGGGTTCACCCACAGGTTCGTCTGACCGAAAACGGTCTCCGGTCGCAGCGTGGCCGCGATCAGGAAGCGGTCCTCCTCCCCCTGGATCGGGAACTTCAGCAGCACCGCCTCCTGCGGCGCCACCCCTTCCCCCTGGGTCCGGTCATGGTCGCCCACCACCGCCTTCTCCACCGGGTCCCAGACCACCGGATGCCGGCCCGTGCGCACGTAACCCCCTTCCTTGAGCCGCAGGAACTGCCACCTGATGAACCGGTCGTAATACGGGTTCAACTGCGTCGTGATGAAACTGCGGCGCCAATCCACCGCCAAGGCGAACCGGGACACGTCGCTTTTCCATTGGTCCGGGAAAAAATCGATCCAATACTGCGGGTCTTTGAACCGCTCCACCTGGTCTTCCGGGATCCCGGAGTCCACCAGGATCTTGATCTGCTGCGGGTCCTTTTTCGCGATGCGCGCCGCCGCGGCCACGATCGGGGTCCCCGTGACATGGAAACCGAACGGGTAGAGCGTGTTGCGCCCGCGGGCCCGCTCATGACGCACCTTCAGGTCCGTGCGCAGCATCGTGTAGGCATGGCCCACGTGCGCGAACGCGTTCATGTAGGAATACGGATACGTCGCGAAGAACTTCTCCCGCCCCGGTTCCGGGTCCGCCTCATAGACCCGCGCCTCCTGCCAGCGCACCGCCCATTTTTCCTCGATGGCGGCCAGCTCACGCACCCATTGCACCGGCTTGCGCGGCTCGCTTTCCCCTGCATGCGACTCTTGCGCCTTCTGGGCATCCGGCATGGCGACGAGGCGCCACCAAGAGGGGGATATTTAAGCGATGAGGGCGGGCGGCGCGATTGCGGTCCGAACCAGCGGAACCGGCGCAGAAACCGACGCATTGTCGAGAGGTCCGATGGCGCCGACGGCCCCGATCGCGGCCGCTTGAAGGTGCATGAAAGGTCCCGCCGATCCCACTTGAAGGGCAAGGACGCAGCACGAGACCGGGGCCGCCGACACCATCACGATCCAGGAAGGGACCTCGCACCGGGATAAACGGATTGGATGGAACCTTGGAACCAAGGCCACCGCCGTTCGGCGCAGCAGGTCCCCGACCGCACCCCTCAAGAGTCCCCCTCATATGACACGCTTCACGACGCCTCAGAGGCCGACCCGCAATGCCCACCGACAAAGACGACCCCGCCGCGGTCCCGATCTCCACCACCCGCATGACCCAGTCCCGCCTCATGCTCCCCACGGACGCAAACATCTACGGCAACGTCCATGGCGGCGTGATCGTGAAATACCTCGACGAAATGGGCGGCGTGATCGCATCGCGTCACGCGCGGGAGAACGCCGTGACCGCCTCCATCGACCGGATGCATTTCTACAAGCCCGCCTTCATCGGCAACCTGTTGATCTTCAAGGGCGCGATCAACTACGTCGGCAAGAAAAGCATGGAAGTGGGGATCAAGGTGTTCGCGGAAGACATCACCACCGGGATCACCACACATACGGGCTCCGTCTACCTGACCTTCGTCGCCCTCGGCAAGGACGGCAGACCGCTGCCCGTACCCGCCGTCTACCCCGAGACGCCGGAGGAGCAACATTGGCACGAAGGCGCGAAGGAACGCCGCAAGCGGCGCCTGGACGACCTGAAACGCCGCCTGGACCGCAAGAAGGCCGACGCGGACTCCGACCCCATTCCGGAAGACGAGAAGGGGACGCCGCGGGACAAAGCCGCGCAGGAAGGCGTGCGCAACTGACCTGCCGGTGACACGGAACCTAATAGCGTTCGTCGTAGGGATCGTCTGGTGGGCATCCGTCCTCATGGTGCGCATACTGCGGGGCATACTCCGCGTCGTGCAGGACGGCCCCACCTGGAGTCTTCATCCCCTGTGCATACTGTTCGTCATAAGGCGAATCCTGGTCGGGACACTCCTCCAGGATCGAACAACCGGAAACGAACACGGCGACGGCCAGCAAAGCCAGAAGAAGCAGTGTGCTCCTCATGAGCGGCTTCCCGTCCTCCAAGGCGTTAAAGGGTTTGGTGAACGCCTTGAATCCACGGCCCCACCCGTTTCCTGATCCGCCCAATTTCGACCGAGCCCGGTCCAGAAGGGGCCGGGGCCCTTCCGATGATTCCGCAACAACTTTTATCAGGTGGCGCCCGGTGAAACCAATTCCCCAGGGAGTCGGGTCACAGCCATGTTCGAACAAATACTGATACTTGGTGGTTTTGGAGCGCCGCTTGCCTACATCGACCCGGGAACGGGTCAGGTCGTCCTGTACGCCCTCGCGGCGGCCGGCATGAGCCTCATGTTCCGGTTCCGCCAGCTCAAGACCTGGATCGCCAACAAGTTCTCCCGCGGCAACCAAGACTAGGTGGACCATGGCGCACCGATCGACGATCGCATCCTTCCGCGATCCATCGGGACGGGTCCTGGTCCTCAAGGACCGTGTGATCCGCGTGGTCTACTCCGCGGGTCGCGCCGACCTGGAAGCCTTCCTTGCCAGCACCACGATCCAACGCGCCCAGGACGAAGGGCGCGCCGTCACGACACGCCGTCTGGACCACGAAGAGATCGAACGACTCGAGCCGGAGCTTACCGCCGCCGGCGTGCAACCGGACCAGGAAGACGAGCCCCTCGTCGTGGAGCACAACAGGATCCCCTTCGTCTCCTATCCGCACGAATGGCCTCCCGAAATGCTGGACGCGGCTGCCGAACTGACGCTGGAGCTGCAACAGGGACTCCTGCAGGAAGGCCTGTCACTCAAGGACGCCACCCCGAACAACGTCCTGTTCCACGGGCCACGACCCGTCTTCGTGGACGCTCTCTCCGCCGAGGCCCGCGACCCGCACGACCCGTTCTGGCGACCCCATGGACAGTTCACCCGCACCTTCCTTCTGCCGCTTCTCGCCGCACGACACCACGGCCTTCCATTGTCCGCATCCCTCATCTGGCAAGGGGATGGGCTGGAACCGGAGACGCTCTACCGCATGACCCCCCCGCTACGCCGCTGGCGCAGCCCGCACCGATGGCTCGTCACACTGCCCACCCGGCTCAACGCCCGGGCGAAACGACAAGGCGAAGACCTCTACAAGACCCAGCACAAGAAAAACCCGGACATGGCGAAATACGTCGTCGCCGCTTCCGTGCGATCGCTGGGGAAACGGCTCAAGCAGGTCCGGCCCGAAACCGCGACACGCTCCCACTGGTCCGGCTACATGGACGCACGCGACCACTATCCTGATGCGGACGCACAAAGCAAAGACGCCTTCATCGAACGCATCCTGCAGGAGACCGGCCCCGGATGGGTCCTCGACGTCGGCTGCAACACGGGTCACTTCAGTGCCATGGCCGCCGAGAAAGGCGCCCACGTCGTGGCCGTCGACCAGGACCCGGTCTCCGTAGGGCGGGTCTGGCGACGCGCCACCCAGGAGGACCTGGACATCCTCCCCCTCGTCGTCGACATCGCCCGGCCCACGCCCGCCGTCGGCTGGATGAACCAGGAATGCGCCTCGTTCCTGGAGCGCGCCGAGAAACGCTTCGACATGGTGTTCATGCTCGCCGTGATGCATCACCTGCACGTCACCCAACGCCTCCCCGTCGCCGAGATCGTCCGACTCCTGGCCCGCTTGACCCGCCGGCACGCCGTGATCGAATACGTCGGCCCGCAAGACCCCATGTTCCGCCAACTGCTGCGCGGACGGGACCACCTGCACACCGAACTCACCCGGGCCCTCTTCGAAGAAGCACTCGAAGCACAATTCGACGTCCTGGCCCGCCAGCCGCTGGAGGGCACCGACCGGTCCCTCTACCTGCTGCGCCGGCAGGAGGTCCCGACGGACGAAAGCGAACCGGTCGCCGTATCGCCCCCGGCCCGCTCGGCCACCGGCGGCGAACGATGACGGAGCCGACCCCATGAACAGGACCTGGAAGGAGGCGCTTCTTGCATGGAGCCTCATGAACCTGCTTTTCTTCCGCCACTGGGCCCGCATCCTCCCCGGAGTGCACGACTATTTCCTCCACCAGCCCCACCCCGCGCTCACCTACCTCTCCCTCATGGGCCTCATATTGATCCTTGCCGCGATCGCGTACGCCCTCGTCGTGCTGGTACGCCGCAGCGGCCACCCGCGTCTCATCGTCACCGCCCGCGTCGTCTTCACCCTGCTCGCGCTCTTCGGCGTGTACAGCATCATCGTGGAAGGCTGGGTGCTGCTCGGGCGCCCCCGCTTCGCCTTGTGGGTCCGGTTCATCCCCATCGTGCTGCTCGTTGCAGGCATCGTGTGGCTGCAACGGCGCCATCCCGGCTGGCACCGCAAGATCGTCCCCGTGGCCGTCGCCGTGATCATGGTCCTTGTGCCGCTTGCACCGATCATGTACGCACAAGGACTCTACCACACGCTCACCCCCGACGAGCCCGACCGGTTCGACCCGCAACCAGGATCCGACGTGCAGGGCCCCGGATCGCCGCATCGCCTCGTCTGGATCGTGTTTGACGAGCTCGACCAACGCCTCCTCTACGAAGAGCGGCCCGAAGGCGTCGCATTGCCCGAACTGGACCGTTTGCGCGACGAAAGCCTGTACGCCACGCAGGCGTACGCGCCCAGCGACGCCACCCTGCGTTCCGTGCCCGCGATGACCACGGGCCGACTCGTGGACAAGGCCAGCCCGCGCAGCCTCGACGGGCTCGTCCTCGACTTCACAGACGGGAAGGATTCCGTCCGGTGGAAAGAGACCGAGACGGTCTTCAGCCAGCAACACGAACAAGGACGCAGCGTGGGCATCGTCGGCACCTACCACCCCTACTGCCGTCTGTTCGCCGAATGGCTCACCGAGTGCACGTTCGCCGCGCATCACGGCCCCCATGAAACCCGGTTCGGTCCCACGCTCGGCGACCACCTGGAAGGCCTGCGCCTCGCGATCCCCACCGCCACCGCGCAGAGAGCGGTATGGGACCTCACCGGACTCACCGAGTCGGTCAACGAACAGCGCCAGGAGCGGGAGATCGAGAAATACCAAGTGCTGCAACGGGCCACCGTCGACGCCGCCGCGGACCCGGACCTGGACCTTGCATTCCTGCACCTGAACGTACCCCACCCCACCGGCATGAGAGGCACAGGCCGCGGGTATTATGATGCCGAGAACGGACAGTTCGCTACCGGCACCGATGTGACCTACTACGACAACCTGGCGCTCGCCGACCGGAGCCTCGCCGAGATCCGCAGCGCCATGGAGACCGAAGGACTCTGGAACGAGACCACCGTCGTGATCACATCCGACCACGGCTACCGCCATTCCATCTGGGGACGCAATTCCGCGACCACCCCCTACGGGGACCTCCTGCACCGGCCCACCGACCACCGGGTGGCCTTCCTCGTCAAGCCGGCCAACTCCACGCAGACAGGCACCCAATACGACGAACCGTTCAACCTGGTCCTCATGCCCGAGCTCGTCCAGACGGCACTCCAGGACGGCTTCCAATCCCCCGCCGGGATCGCCGCATGGCTCGACGCACACCCGACCATCGGCCCGGCGCCCTATTACAAAGCGCGCTGATCATTCCGGCCCCGCGACCAAACCCCTCAAGGGCAGGTTGCCGCTACGCGACGCTGTGCCCCCCAAAGAGACGGACCGGGACACGCTCATGGTGCACCTGGATGCGCTCCTGGACCCCGAGCGGATGGAAGACCACGGCCCCAACGGCCTGCAGGTCGAAGGCCGGCAAACGATCCGCACCGTGGCAGCCGGCGTCACCGCCTCGCTCGGCGTGATCCAGGAAGCCGTGCGCCGGGAAGCGGACGCCCTGCTCGTCCATCATGGGCTCTTCTGGCAGCACATGGGCCCGCCCCGGCTGAAAGGTTGGCTCGGAAAGCGGGTGCGCCTCTTGATGGAATCGCGCATGAACCTGATCGTCTACCATCTCCCCCTGGACCTGCATCCCGAGTTGGGGAACAACGCGCGTCTGCTCGCCGCCCTGGGACTGAAGACCACGGGCCGGTTCGCCGAGCGCGACATCGGCTTCACGGGGGAGTACCAGGAAGCCGTCCCCACGGAGCAGGTCCTCGACACCCTCCGGCAGAAACTCAACGCCCGCGTGCTCCACGTGGGCGACGGACCGGAAACGATCCAACGCGTCGGCGTGGTCACCGGGGCCGGCCAACGCTACCTCGAGGACGCCGTGGAGGCCGGTTGCGACCTGTTCATCACGGGGGAAGCGAGTGAATTCGTCACGCACGTGGCCCGCGAGACCGGCATCCATTACGCCTGGGCCGGCCATCATGCCACCGAACGACTCGGCGTGCAGGCGGTCTGCGAACACCTGGAGAAGAAATACAAGCTGGAGACGTTCTTCATCGACGAAGAGAACCCCGTTTGAACCAGGCTGGGGCGAGAAACCACGGAGCCATCACCATGAAGCGTTTTTGGAAGGACTACCTGCTGGCGCTCAGCGCTGTGAACCTGCTCTTTTTCCGGCGTTGGTCCGTCGTTCTTCCCGGTTACGGCGACTACCTACTCGCCGAGGCGCGGTCTGGTGTGACCTATGTTTCCCTGATCGTGATCATCTTGGGACTGGCGGCCCTCGCGGTCGGTGCCGTGGCGCTCGTGCGCCAGACCGGCGACCGTCGGCTCCTTGTGGGGACACGCATCTTGTTCGTGACCGTCTCCGTCATGGGCGTCTTCAGTGTGTTCTATGAAGGTTGGTTGTTCCTTGGGTTGCCCTTTGTGGACCACTGGCCACGAATCTTCGCCCTGGCGGTCGCCCTCGTTCTCGTTGCATGGCTTGTTTGGGGCCACACGGGCTGGCATCGACAGATCGTGCCCGTCACGGTGGCCGCGATGTTCATTCTCATGCCGCTGGCACCGATCATGATCACGCAAGGAATCTACCATGCGGCGACGCCGGACGACCGGTTCGACGTCCGACTGGACGGAAACCCACCGGGGCGGAACTCGGACCATCGGGTCTTGTGGCTGCTCTTTGACGAACTCGACCAACGGCTCGCGTTCGAAGAGCGGCCCGACGACGTCCATCTCCCCGAGTTCGACCGGTTGCGCGACGAAGGGTTCTACGCCACGCAGGCGTACGCGCCGAACGAATTCACGGCCCGGTCCATGCCCGCCATGCTGTCCGGGATGCCGGTGGGCCTCGCCTACGGCCGTGGCCACGACGACCTGGGCGTGGAATTTCTCGGCGAAGACGAACCGGTGGACTGGAAGACCATGGAATCGCTCTTTGACCGCCTGCACGAGCGGGGCCTGTCCATCGACGTGGTCGGGACCTATCACCCCTATTGCCGCTTGTTCCCGGAGACCCTCACCGATTGCACGTTCGTACCCCACCATGGGCCTCCTGCGACCGACTTCCTCACCGCCACCCAAGAGCACCTGGAAAACCTCAAACTCGCGCTTCCCACCTACGCCCTGCAAGAATCCATCTGGACGTCCACCGGGCTCAACGAGGCCGAGAGCGTCCGCCAGCAACACCGCGACATCGCGAAGCACCAGGCACTGGAACCTCCTGCCGTCCACACCGCCGCCCGGCCGGACATCGATTACGCGTTCATCCATCTCAACACACCGCACCCGGCGGGTGAGATGGGCCACGGCCGGGGCTACTGGGACGCGGAGAACCGGCGTTTTTCCGCCGGCGGCGACGAGAGTTTCTTCGACAACCTCATGCTCGCCGACCGCACCCTGGGTCGGATCCGCACCGCCATGGAAGAGAACGGCACCTGGAACCAGACCACAGTGATCGTCTCCTCCGACCACGGCTACCGCGCCACGTGGTGGCAGGAGCAGGGACGAAGCGAGGCCCACACAGAACTCTTGCGCGCACCCACAGACCACCGGGTGGCCTACCTGGCCAAGCCCGGAGGCCCGGGTTCCGCCACCGAGGCCGTCCAATACGACGAACCCTTCAACCTCGTGCTCATGGCGGATCTCATCGAAGCCGCGTTCCAAGACGGTTTCCGGACCCCTGATGACTTTGCACGATGGCTCGACGTGAACCGGGAGCAAGGTGCTTCAGACCACTATGCGCTCCACTGAACGAAAACCCGTCATGGGACAAAGCATGTGGACTCCGCGTTCACCGGTGCGGCTTCCGGGACCAAAGCGAGCAGGATCGTGCCGAGGCAAGCGGCTTCCGTCGACGGGTCCGGGGTCAGGTTGCGGATGCTCTTCTCGTCCGCGGGCACCATCCCCGTCGCCCAGGGCTTGACCAGCACCTGCGCATTCCCTTCGCATCGCTTCCCCACTTCCAGGGTCTCGTTGTTGCGCTGCAGGAGCACGACTCCATCCTCGGCGAGCAAGCGGTCCCCGGAGCGCAACATGGGGTCCTCGGGCCGGTGTCCCGGTTCGCACCCGGCGGGGAGTCTGTTCCTAAGTTCCCCGGCCGCGTCGGGACCGAAGAGAAGGTAGGGTGTCCCGTCGGCGAGCCAGCTGTCCAAACGGTCGTGCACGTACGGAGAAAGCCGGAACTCCGGCCGCCCTCCTTCAGCGAGCACCAAGGCCGGCGGGTCGTCCAAAACGATGTGGTCGCCCTGGGCGTCCAACGCGAAGTGTTCGTGGTCCGCGTCGTTGCGCATCGCGGCGGTGATCATGCGCAACCCCCAGCCGTGGCTGGCGTCCATCTCGCCGTAATCGGGATGGGTCCGGCTCGATCGTTCATGGACAATGTGCACAATGGGCTCCGGCAGGCGCTCTTGGGAGAGAAACGCATCGCGATGACCGGAGGTGGCCTTCAAATGGCGGTCACCGTATTCACGGCTGGGTTCGATGCTGCTGCCTTCGAACCACTCGTTGAACGTCGCGATGGCGGCCTGGTCGGTGGGATGTCGAGCGAGACTCTCCCAGGACAGGTCGTAGAAATCCCGTCCTTCATGGGTCGCCGGGATCACAAAACCATGAGGTCGGTTCACGGTGTCGTCGTACGCCGGCGCGATCCCCGTGCTCGAATAATGGCCTTGCGCCGCGGAGAACGCGGCGAGCCAATGGTTGCGGTCCTCCCAGCGGGCGAAGTTCAAGGGGAACGGCGCATCCGGTTCGTTGCCCCAGGGGAAACTCGGGCTGTAAAGGAACGAGCCGTCGAACAACCCGAGGTTCGCCAAGGTCTGGATCGTGCCCGCCTCGAAACCCGCCCGTTCGTTGTGCGCCTCGCCGCTGATCATGAAGATCGGGCCGAGCCGTTTTTCCAGCTGGGCCCGGATCTCCGTCCAGAACCGGTCGTGTTGTTCCAAGTGCGCCTCGCGCCAGACCGCGGGGTCGGAGCCCGGGTAGAAGAAATCCAGGTACCGCTCTGGATGGTGCCGGACCAGATCCTCGGGTTCCGGTCCCAGCTTCGGGTCGTTGAATATGTCCCGCAGGGTCTCGACGGGGTAGAGGTCCAAAAGCACGTCTGCCAGCGCGATCTTGTCCTCCGGGTGGAACGAGATCCCGCTCACGTAGGAGTCGTAGAAATAGACCACCGGACGGCCGTCGAACCGCAGGTTGGACGGCTCGTTCATCCGGTCTTCGAGGTCCAGGACGAGATCGATGATCGCATCACGGGTGCCGTCATCCAGCCGGTAGGCCGCGTACGGGACAAGCGTGTTGTTCTCATCGACCGGGTGGTGTTCCGGTCGGTCGTAGATCTGGTTCAGTTCGATCAAGGGTGCCGAATGCAGTCCTGCCCTGGCCGCTTCTTCCTGAAAAACGGTGTACCTGTCCAAATTGCCACGATGGTAACTGACAATCGCCGTATCGATCCCGCTTTCCGCCATCATTCCGGCGTGGTCGCGGTGTACCCCGCGGTTGTTCGTGTAATAACCCATCTCCGGGTGCTGACTGACCGGGAACCAGTTGCCGTACAGGATGCCCGGGTCGTGGGCGGGATTGTGCCACCACAGGTAATAGAACGCGGCGACCCCGGACTCCTCGTAAGCGGGCGTGAAGTCATCCTCTCTTGTGTCATGGGGCGCGAGCAGGCCGGGTGCCGTCAAAAGGACCAGGGCGAAACACGCGAAGGCGGCGGGTGCGATGTGCACCCGAGGGATCCTTCCCGGCACCCACTCCTTCGGACCTCGGGAGCCCCGTGCCGTCACGACGGCCACCACGGCCAAGGTGGCGGGGATCGCGATACCGAAGAAAACCTGCACGCCGGACCAGAACGCCGGCAGCGCTTCGCGCACGTCATGCGCAACGGCGTCCACGGGACGCCCAAAGATCGGCAACGCGAGGTCGGGCGGGATGAAGGTGATGAAGTGGAAACCCGTGAGCAGGACCGCTCCGGCCGCCAAACCGGGGACCCAGTGGGCGAGTGCCTTTGCAACGGGGGACAACCGACCGGCGGCCAACAGGATCAACAACGGAGCCGCGACCATCGCCAGGTATTGTTCGTTGACCACCCGATTGAAGAAGAGCACCACGGCCGCCGCGGCAACGAGGACGAACAGAAGGCTCCCGGGGCCGGGCTCGTTCGTGCGGCTGGCATTGGCCACCAGGAACAGGCCCAGACCCATCAAGAGAAGGCTCAATCCGGCCACAAGCGACGTGGACAGGCCGGAAAGCGGCCACCACGCCCAGACGGTGAACCCTTGTACGCCCCGGGTCAGGTGGTTCCCGACGACCTGGGACCAGAAACCGTGCGGGGAATGGACGAGAAACGGCAGGATGACCACCGTGGCAAGGGCCGTTCCCGCAGCCACGAACGGCACGACGGGGCGCCAACCGCGACGCGCCAACAGAACGGGGATCAAGGCGATCAGGAGCAAGGCAGGGAACGGTTTCACGAGGACCGCCGCGCTCACAAGCAAGCCGGCCTGCACGCTGTGGCCCTGGTCGTAGCGCAGCAGGCCGCCCAGCAGCAGTGCCATCAAGAGTCCGTCCGTCATGCCCCAGGCGGGTCCGGTGAGGATGAAAAACGGGTGGAACAAAAGAAGCAGGCCCGCAAGACGGGCGGCGCGGGAGGAACCGCCGAGATGACGGGTCCAGGCCTCGCCCACGGCGGCCAGGGCGAGGCCGCCGACGATCACCGGGACCTTGATCAGGACGCGCTCCAGAAACGGGGCGAGGTCGAAGAGGATCGCGGGCAACGAAGTCAGGGCCATCAGCAAGAGCGGCAGCGGCGGATAGGCATACCACTGCACATCCGTGTCCGTGATCCCGAGAAACGCGTAGAAGGGACGCTCGAGCGCCACATCGTAGGGCGAGAGGCCCTGCCAGAGCTGCTGCACGGCCGTATGGAATACGAAGCCGTCCCAGTCGTGCACCAAGAGCGCCGCCGTGGTCAAGTACAGCAGGAACGCCACGACGTAGCGATGGGGCACGGACCGGAGGGCGTGCAGCCAATGACGGGGCCGGTCCAGGAGACCTGGCGGGGTGTTCGCGCGCGCGGACCCATCGGATGCCGCGTTCTCATCGTATTCGTTCATGTCAGGGCTCCTGTTTTTTGGAGGGTCACCGTGTAATGGATCCCCTGGCGCCGCAGCGGGCTCTTCTCAAGGATCGCCTCCAGCCTCCGCATGGGATTGTAGAAGGCACGCGGCAGGAAATCCGGCGCGAAGGTATGATGGTCCAGGCGCTCGACGCGGTAGCCATCCACAAGCGGCCAAGCGCGGTCCGGCAGGAACTCCTCGTCGCCCCGGTCGATGGCCCGCGTGCGCGGGAAGACGTGGCGCATGTAGAGCGCAAAAAAGGGGTTTCTCAGGTTCATCTCGCAGACCACCAACCGACCCGTGGGTTTCAGCACCCGGTGGATCTCCTCGAGGGCGAGTTCCTGCTCGCCGCGTTTGAGATGATGAAGCATGTTCACTGTGTAGACGACGTCCACCGCGGCGTCCGCCAAGGGGAGCCGCAACGTGGAGGCAGCCAGGTACCCCGCCCCGGGTCGTGTGTGCTGCTCGCCGTGCGCGACATGCAGGCTGTTTGGGCTGGAGTCCAGCCCGATCACCCGGGCGCCGGTCGTCCGGGCCACCTCCTGGGCGTATGCGCCGACACCGCAGCCCAGGTCCAGCACCACGTCGCCGCGCCGGATCGGTTCCAGGATGCGTCGTAGTTTGCGGCGGCGGTAATGCTCGGCCATGTGATCCGGGATCTCATCGCTGTAACCCGGGGCCAAGGCCTCGAAATGATTCGGGCTGGCGGAACCGTTGCGCCGATGCGCCGTATAGATCCAGCCGCCGGCGTCGCTCCTTACGGCCCGTACACGCGGATAGCGCGCGTTGGCGGGTCGATCCTCGCCTTCGAAGTGTGCGTGAAGAAGCCGACGCAGGCGGCGGCTGCGGCGCCGCGTGTGGACGACGATCCGGCCCCCCGGGCGAAGCGCCCGTCCTGCGGCGCGCATGAACGCCGCGTCCCGGGCCCGGGGCAAGGTTCCGGTATGGATGATCGCGTCGCAGGATTCCAAGGCGAGCCCCCCGTCGAGAAGACCGTCCGGGCGAAGTGTCTTGGTGGCACCGGAAGGGGACTCCGGTTCGGTACCGATCCACACCACCCCGCCACGTTTCATCTGCAGGCCCGCCAGCGCCTGCTGGAGTTCGGATTCGAGGTGTTGGACCATCAGAGCCCTCCGAGCCAGACGAGTCCCGCTTGAGGGGCGCCGGCGAGGATCGCGACGACGACGAGCCCCCAGAGGGCGGCGTTCATCAAAGTGGGTCTGTCCTTGAAGATCAGCTCCGCCTCGTCCCCCAGGTCCGTGCGCAGGACGAGATGGTTGTGCCGCAAGATGCCGTACAAGGCGAACGGGAGCGTCAAGAGCATCCACGGCGTGTTCCCGAAGCTGGCGTAAAGCGCGTAACTGACCAGGATCAATGCGGTGGCCGTCTGCATGGTGCGGTCCAGGAACGGGATCGTGTAGTGGGACAGGACCTTGCGCTGGCCGCTGTGCCCGTTCCCGTTGTCGATCAAGGTGCGCTCATGGCGCCGTTTCGCTAGCCCGAGATAGAAGGCGAACAGGAACGCGCACACGATCAACCACTCCGTGGGCGGCCCGATGGCGATGGCCGTGGTGCCCGCGAGCGCCCGCAGCACGAAGCCGAACGCGATGGTGAGGATGTCCCACAGGAACAACTGCTTGAGCACCAGGTTGTAGGCGGCCTGGACGACCACCCAGAAGGCGCCGATTGTGAAGGTGAGGGCATCCAGCGGCAACAACAAGAGCAACCCGGCCACCACGAGGACCCCTGCAGCCGAGAGCGCCGTCGTCACACCGATCGACCCGCTGGCCACAGGGCGGTGCCGTTTGCGCGGATGCGCCATGTCCCGCTTGCGGTCGATCACGTCGTTCACGCAATACGCGGCAGAGGCGATCAGGCAGAACGCGGCGAACACGAGAAGCGCCCGGGGCCAGAGTTCGACCTGGAAGATCCCGCCGGAGAATACCAACGGCACGAACACGATCAGGTTCTTGTACCACTGCTGAGGCCGCAACAGCCGGAAGAGCGGCAGCACGCTCACCCGAGCCCATGCAGGTGATTGCGTGGTCTCAAGAGTCGTCGGTTGCATTTGCCTCCAGCATGAAGTAATCCTCGATCATCGGTCGGTCTTCCTGCACGGTGAAATAAAGGATCCGCCATCCGTCAGGAAGCCACTCTTCATGGACTTCCACGTCGTCATGGAGAAGTCGCCGCTCGTCATTCTCTCCCGCCATCTGGAAATCGAAGAGGATGACCCGTTCGATGGAATCCGGAATCACGTGTCCGGAATGGGCGGCCGGGTCCGAATGAGCGACGTAGAAGGGGACATGGTCCTCCCGTTGATGGGTCTCGAGCGTAAGATATTGAGACCCATCCCCCTCTTCATTGGACACATTCATCAATCCCCATAGGATGTACTCCGGGAAGTACCATTTCACATGCGCCCAGGAATACGTTGTGACAATCGCCGTGTCCTCAGGGTGATGGACCTCTTTGAGCCCGAGCCAACTCTGGACCCACTCGTCATGTTCCTGTACACCTTCGACCGCATCTGGCCAGCCGGTGGCCAGCCCAATCCCCGGAACAAGCATCAAGAGGCTCAACGCGACGACGACGAACCCGCGGACATGCTTCCTGCTCCTTGACCCCGTTCGCGGGACGAACAGCTCGCGCAGGCGCACCATGGCAGAGTCAGCCACGAGCGCGTAGACCAAATAAACGGCAGGCAGGACAACGAGGATGTAGCCATTGGGGCCCACGTCCCATCCGTTGAAGACAAGCAGATAAAAGGCGATCGAAGGGACCGCCCAGATGCCGACAAAGAGGGCTACCTTGGAAGCCGAAGGAGGCCGCGACGGACGAGGCGAACGTTGTGTGGAGTCGTGGGTCTCGGGGGTGTCGTGCGGGGTCTGGGTGTCGCCGTCCGAAGGGGCTTCATCCTTATTGGATGGTTCTGGTTCTTCACCCGCGGCCGAACGGATCCGATCATCGCCGCTCAGCCTCCGGCCTACGGTCCATCCCACGAACGCGAACGCCACTGCCGCCGGAATGATGAACAGCAGCTCCCAATGCACGTAGAGAAGAAACCGGGGCCACAGGTCGTTCCATGCAGCCAACCCGTCGTTGAAGACCGTGTGCGCGAAGACCACGAGACCGCTTTGCACCGCCGTGGTCTGCTGATAGGCCGCCAAGCCCCCGGAAGCGACGACCATGGGGACCAACCATACGAAGGCGACAGCGACCGCAGAGATCGTCCCGGCGGAAGTGGTCTTCACAAAAGAGGTGATGTCGCGCGCGCGCGACAAGAACGACCAGGCGACAAGAGGAAGCAAAAAGAGCACCAAGGATTGCCGGTAACCGACGGCCACGGCGAACAACGCCCCCACAACCAGGGCGTTGCCCAGAGTTACTCTTCTATGGAAACGCCAGGCGGCCAGGGCCACGGCCAAGCTGAAGAAGGCCTCGCCCGTATACGAGGTCGCCTTGATGCTGTTTTCCAGGAACACGGGCGCCAAGCAGAACAACAGCGCGGCGGTCAGGGCCATGCGCCGCGAGCCGAACTGGCGGGCCAGGACATACAAAAGGGCCACGGCACCCACTGCGAAGAGAATGCTCAACGCAATCAACGTGGCGTTCTCATCCACGAACAGCGGATCCAGAAGGCGCGCCAATCCAACATAGACCGGGTAGCCGGGAGGGTGGGGACGTGCCTCCACGACATTGTAACGCTCCATGGCCAACGCGATCAGTACACTGTCCCACGTGCTCAAAAACCCGGCCCGAAAAGGAATCCTGCTAAGGAGCGTCAGGACCATCAGGACAACGAGCGGGACCCCGTCCCGCATCCGGTCCCAGACCGCCTGCGGGTCCGTGAACCCATGACCGATCGTCCGGAGCCGGCTCCCGGGGCCCACGAAACCCCGGATTGCCGAAAGAGACCGTGCCTCCACACGGCGGACTCAGACAAGGGCCTGTTATATATTCTGGCGACAAGCTCAAAATGACCATTCATGGCTTATAGGACCGCCCATGTCCGGGAGGCGACGTGGCTGAAATCCGCTGGCCGAACCCCTTCGCGCGGGGACAGACCGAATCCGGTGGGCGCCCCTCTCTCTGGGTAGGCGACCGGTTGGCCCGCTACCTGCTCGTCGGGACCACCGGCGTCGTCGTGAACCTGGGCATGTTGTTCCTCCTCGTGGAAGGGGTCAAGTGGTCGCCGCTTCTGGCGGCACCGATCGCCATCGAAGCGAGCATCCTCTCCAACTTCGCGTTGAACCGAAACTGGACCTGGCGGGACCGAGGGCAGATCCCGCTGAGCGTGGTACGCTATCACGCCGTGAGCCTGGTCGGCATGGGGATCCAATGGGCCACGCTGGCGATCCTGTTCTACCTGCTCGGCCTGCATTACCTGCTCGCTGCACTGCTCGGGATCGGCCTGGCGACCTGCTGGACGTTCCTGTCCAACGACCGCTTCACGTTCACCCGCACCCGTCGGCCGCTTTCGACGCCGCGGTGGGTGCTCTACCCGGCCGCGCTGGTCCTCCATCTCGTCGTGGCGGCGGTCCTGGCGCACCCGTGGGACACCTACGTGTTCCAGAGCGCAGTCACCGACTTCCTGGGCGGCACCACCCCGTACACCACGGCGGTCCAGGGCGGCGACCACATCTACCTGGGGCGCCACTTGCCGATCCAGCAGCACTGGTACGCCTACCCCCCGCTCCCGCTACTTCTTTTGAGTTTGACCTATTTCCCGGCTGCAGCCGGCCTCGTGGACGCCGCCTGGGCAAGCCGGGTCCTCATCAAGCTCCCGGCGATTCTCGGGACCATCGCATTGGCGGCCATGGCCCACCATCTGGTGACGAACGCGAAAGGGGGCTCGGCAACGGCCACCGAGACCACGGGAGCGACCGGGTTCAGCGCCTTCAACGATGCGAGCCGCGTGGAGAAATGGTTCCTGTTCAATCCGCTGTTCATCCTGATCGCCGGCGTCTGGGGCCAGATGGAAGCCCTGATCGTCCTCCTGCTCGTGATGAGTGTGCTCGTGATGCGCACCCAGCGATGGGCCTGGGCCGGGCTCTTCTGGGGGCTTGCCGTCCTGGTGAAACCCTTCGCCCTGTTCCTCGTTCCTGTGCTGGGGATCCACCTTGCCCGCACCGGGGGCATGCGCGCCCTGAAGAACTTCTTCGGGGCCGGGATCGGCGTCGCGGCGCTGGTCTCGCTGCCGTTTTTCCTGCTCGAGCCCACCGGCTTCCTCCGCCAGACCCTGTTCATGCACATGGAGCGCCCTCCGTCCCGGTTCGCGCCCCTCGCGGCGGTCTATTACGTGTTCCGGGAGGCGGCGGAACTCTGGCCAGCCACCATGCCGGACCCCGTCGCCGTCGGCGCCGTGGTGGGCGGGATCTCCCTGGTCGCGACGCTCACCATGCTCGGCATTCTCGCCTTGGCCTCATCGCGTCAACGCGCCACGGAAAGCGACCTGCTTTTCTGGATGGCGGTCTCCATGCTCGGCGCCCTGATGACCGGGAAAGTCCTCAACGAGCAGTACCTGATCCTGCCGCTGGGCCTCTTGGCGGTCTGGTTCTTCCACCCGGGAGCGGACGCAAGGCGCCGCCCGGCCGCCCGGCTCTTCCTCCTGGCGGCCTCCTGGGGGATCGTGGTTGCTGCCCTGATGGAACGGGCCGCCTTGTTCCACTTCATCCCGGACGACGTGACGCAGTGGCTCTTCGGCCGCACCGCGCTTGAGGTCTTCTCGGGAATCGCGTGGTCGCTCGGATTCACGGTCTCCGGGTTCCGGCTTCTCATGGGGACCGTCGCCTTGTTGAGCCTGCTGGCCTGCTTCGCGGCCGCCCTCCGGCTTATCATCCCCGAGTTGCAAAGAGTCTGGGCGACGATTCCCAGGCAGCGCGGCGCGTTCATCGCCACGGGCACTGCCAGCGGCCGGGTCTCCGTTGTCGTCGTGGTGTTCGTGCTCCTGATCGGTTACCCGATGGCCACGGTCTTCATGACCTCCCCCGGCAACGGCATGGAGGGTGTATCCGACGAAGAACTGGACCCCGAGATCTTTGCGATCTATCGCACGGACTGGTTCAATCCCACGCACAACCCCGAACTCCAGGCCGGGAGTTGGCTGCACGCGCAGATCACACCGACCAGCGGCTATCACAACCTGAACGCGCACAAAGTGACCAAGGACCTCACCATGATGTCCGAGGCGGGGATCCAAGGCGTATTGATCGTGCTCCATCCCATGCACATGCAGGAAGCCGCCACCGTAAAGCGGATCGCCGAGGCGAAACAGATGCCGTACGCCATGGTCCTGGACCTTCGCCTGGCCGACAACGACCGTTCCCCCGGAGGCGGCTGGTCAGACCGCCAGATCGAGAAATTGATCGCCGGTCCCCCCGTCACCGGTTGGGCCGGGCCCCAGTACCTGCGCGACTCCGAGACCGGGGAACCTTATCTGTTCATCCGCCACGACGGATCATCGGACCTGCCGCCGCAAGGACCCGACGGCCAAGCAGGACCCCAATGGAGCGACTGGAGCACGGCCTTCCGCGACCCCCGTCCCACCCAGATGGTCACCGTGCTTGAAGGCCCGCAATCCGAATCGGACAGCCCCCCAGACGATGCGTCTCTCCAGTCCGCGAAAACGTCCGTGACCCACGAAGACTCGCAAGGGTTCGTCTGGCTCACCGGCGAGCCGTTCACCCCGGATGCATACCGGAATGCATGGATCGAGTCCACAAGCGACGCCGCCGGTGTCATCGTGCCATGGAACGAGTTCGACCTCGGCAACGCCGTGGAACCCACCCGGGAGCACGAGGACGTGTACCTCCAGCTCACGCGTGGGGCGACGAAGCGGTTCACAGAAACCACCGTGTGACGGCCACGTGTACAAAATCCCTAAGTAAAACGGGTCGTTGCCCAGCAGGTGGAGTCCGTCCGTTTTGCGGTCGCGGTGGTCGTGTTGTCCTTGTCGCTCTCCGGATGCCTCGGGGACCCACAGGCAGTGCAGGACAAGGCGAACGGCCTGGCAGCGTTCCCTGAAAGGGAAGACCTGCGCATGGAACTCGTCGCGAGCAACCTCGAGCAGCCCGTCCAGGCGGTGGTCGCGCCAGGAATCGACAACCTGCTCTGGGTGGTGGAGAAGACGGGGGCTGTACGAATCGTCTGGGATGGAATCAACCTCCCCGATCCGGCCTTGGACCTAAGTGATCAAGTGGAGACCGGCTTCTGGGAACAAGGGCTGCTTTCAATGGCCTTTCATCCCGACCCGAGTGAACAACGCGTATTCATCTTCTATACACCGACATCCATCGGTAACGCGTCCGACGCCGAGGACATCAACGACCCGTGGCGCCACCGGATCGCCTTGGCCGAATACCCCTATCCCTACCCGGATGATTGGCTGATCAACGCCACGCAGGGGACCGTGCTGTTCGACGAACCAAAACCCAAATCACAACACAACGGCGGCGATCTGCAGTTCGGGCCGGATGGCCACCTGTACGTCAGCGTCGGGGAAGGCGGATTCGGGGAGCTTTCGCAACAACGGAACAACCTGTTCGGTTCGATCCTCCGGCTCGACGTCACAGAATCCGGCGGGTACAGCGTGCCCCCGGACAATCCGTTCACCAAGGACCACGACGCCCGTGACGAAGTCTGGCAACATGGGCTTCGAAATCCATGGCGGATCGGCTTCGACCGCGTGACCAGCGATCTGTGGGTGGGGGACGTGGGCGGTTCCATCCACGAAGAGATCAACAGGATCCCCCAGGGGCGTGCCGGTGGAAACTACGGCTGGAACCTCCTGGAGGGCGGAACAATCCGCGTCGAGCATGACGTGGATCGGAGGCAATACGTCAACCCGGAATATACGTATGACACGCACGGGGAAGACCAAGACGGCCGGACCCGCTGCGCCGTGGTCGGTGGATTCGTCTACCGCGGCGAAGCGATTCCGGGACTGCAGGGAAGCTATATCTTCAGTGACCTGTGCTCGGAGGCCGTGTACGCCTTGCAGCGGGATCCCGCAGGCACATGGAAGGAACATCTGCTCGTCGTGGGTCACCGGGGGATCGCATCCATCGACCCCGACCCGGACGGAGAGATCCTCGTCGTGAACCACGACAAGGGCACGGTGCGGCGGATCATCCCCACGTAATTGCGCCCCCCTGCGGGACCGTGCGTCCATGCATGAACACCAAATCCTCGGGACCACTCCGGGGGGACCGTGAAGCGGGTCGTCCCGGTCTGAGGCAGGCCAGATCGGCGCCAGCCGAAGACTTGTCGTTTCGGACTCATCAAGAAGATATGGGTCGCCCGGGGGTCCGTTTCTGGGGGATGACGACCCTTTGGACCACAAAGCGTTTAATTCCACATCCGTGATAGGAGCCCGTGAGCGGCCATCGGGGGCACCTGCCCGCCATCACCGGGATCCGGGGCATCGCAGCCCTGCTCATCGTCGTCTTCCACATGTTCCTGGAATTCAGGAAGGCGACCGGGTCCGGCGACGCCATGCCCGGCATGCGGTTCGGCTGGGTCGGCGTGGACCTGTTCTTCGTGCTCAGCGGGTTCCTGCTCGCCTGGGTGCTCTGGTCGGCCAACAAGGACCCGCGCTCGCCCCGGCTCTGGAAATCCTACATCGTCCAGCGGTCCCTTCGGATCATCCCGACCTACTATGTGGCGCTTCTCGCCACGATGATCATGCTCGGCGTGTTCTCCTTGATCGTCGACCGGCCCGGCGCCTTCCTTATGCACCTGCTGCTCCTGCAGACGTTCGACCCCACCAGTTTCAACGCCGTGAGCCCCCTCTACTGGACCCTCGTCGTGGAACTCCACTTCTACCTCGTGCTGCCGTTCCTGCTGCCGCTCTTCTCGCGCCGCTTGTGGCCCTACGCGTTGGCCGCCGCGCTTCTTTTCACCCTGGCCTGGCGGTGGGTGTTCTACACGCCCGGAACCGGACTGTTCCTGTTCTACATGCCCGCGTTCCTGTTCCACTTCGCACTGGGCGTCGTGGTGGCGCGCTTCGTGATCGAAGGATGGCGCCCGCGCGCCCCCATGCTCCTGGCATCAGCCGGCCTGCTTTTTTTGGTGGTCGTGCCGCTTGTGACGTTGATCCCGGGCAACACGGCGCTACAGGCACTGAACAGCCTGCAGGCGAACCTGCTCGTGCGGCCCCTCGTCGCAGCCGGCTTCGCCCTCATGATCTGGTCGATCTGTTCACCCACCCTGGGGACGAAGATCCTGTCCTGGCGCCCGTTCGAATTGACCGGGAACTGGAGCTACAGCATCTACCTGATCCACATCCCCCTGCTCGTGCTGCTGCGCCACTTCCCCGTGTTGTATGAGGGAGCGCCATGGCTCTACCTCGGCGTGGGCACCACCGTGAGCCTTATTGGCGGGTACCTGCTCTATCGCCTCGTGGAGGACCCCGTGAACCGCTTCCGATACCGGCTGCGCAGCAGACAGCGCGCACCGCCTGCAAAGGACAACCGTCTGCCGACCCCCGAGGCGCCCACCGCGCCTGTGCAAGGGGAGGCCGTCGCGCAGTGAGCGGCCATTACCTGGTCACCGGCGGCTCCGGGTTCCTGGGGCGGCTCGTCGTGCGCAGGTTGCGGGAACAAGGCCACCACGTGACGAGTCTGGACGTGGCCCCGCTGCCGAGCGGGTTGAGCGAAGGCGTGGACCAACGGATCGTGGACCTGCAGGACGAACAAATGGTCCATGCCGCGTGTGAAGGTGTCGACGGGGTCTACCACCTGGCCGCGGCGCTGCCGATCCATCGTTCCCACAAGAAGATCCATGCCGTCAACGTGGAAGGCACCCGCAACGTGTTGGAGGGCGCAAAAAAAGCCGGAGCCGGTTTCGTCGTGTTCACGAGCACGACGGCGGTCTACGGGCTGCACAAGGCCCACCCGATCACGGAAGACACGCCGCTTCGGCCCGTGGGGCCCTACGGGGAATCGAAAGTGGCGGCGGAGAAGGTGTGCGAGGCCTACCGCGAGAAGGGCCTGCACGTGCCGGTGGTGCGGCCCAAGACCTTCCTCGGGCCCGGCCGGCTCGGCGTCTTCGAGATCCTCTTCGACTGGATCCAGGAAGGCAAGCGAATCCCCCTCATCGGCAAAGGCCACAACCGGTACCAACTCCTGGACGCCGACGACCTGATCGACGCCATGCAGGTGGCCGCGACGCACCCGCTGGGCTCCGACACGTTCAACGTGGCCGCGCAGGAGTTCAAATCGATCCGGGAAGACCTCGGCGTACTGTTCAAGGAAGCCGGTCTCCCTCCCCGCTTCCTGCCGCTGCCGCGCCACCTCATCAAATCGGCGCTCTGGGTGTTCGACGTCACACGACTTTCCCCCCTGACCAAGTGGCACTACGGGACCATGGACCAGGACTCCTACGTGGACATCACGAAGATCACGGACCTGTTGGGCTGGCAGCCGAAAGCCTCGAACCAGGACACCCTCCTGGCCGCGTTCCGCTGGTACCGGGCACACCGCGACGAACTCAAAGACACCCACGGGACCACGCACACCGTGCCCTGGGACCAACGGATCCTGGGTTGGTTCAAGCGGATTGCTTAGCCCGCCCCTGGGAGAATCAGGGTCGGTGCCCGGATCGTGGACCTTGCCTTATATAGGCCACCGGAATTCTTATTACGTGGAGTTACTAGACGTAACATGGAGTTACCTGAAGTGCCGAAGGCCGTGATCAATCTCTCCGAGCAGGCCAATCGAGTCGTGAACATCGTCAAGGCCAAACAAGGGCTCAAGGGCAAGTCCGAGGCGGTCG
>CAYVRY010000005.1:0-40355 GCA_964452895.1 uncultured Halobacteriales archaeon | reverse complement strand
CGATCGTCTTCAAGAGCGAGGTCTTGCCGGTCCCGGAGACGCCGACGAGACCCACCACTTCCCCGGGGACCGCCTGAAGGTCCACCTTCGCCAGCAAGGCCGGTTGGCCGGGATAGCCCACTGTGACGCCGTGCAGCCGGAGCGCCGGGTGGGCGGAGGAATCCGGCGGTGGCGGCCGTCGGTGGGAAGCGTCGTCCTGCCTGACGAGCGCCTCTTGATGGGGGAAACCGACCGGGGGCGGCATATCACTCCTCGATGTCCAGTTGGTCCTTGTAGCGGGCTTCCACGCCCGGGACGTGTCCCAGCAACTCCGAGTAATCGCCGAGATGTTCCTCGGTGCCCACCTCGGTGATCCCGGGGGTCTCCAGGACGTCGGTAAGGATCGATCGGCCTTCGTCCGAGTCGTTGAGCGCCAGGAGCGCCGAGACGAGTTCTGCGCGGATCTCCTGGGAGGTCTCGGGCCCCACCATCACCGGGTGGCTCGGCACCTTGCCGAACGGTTCCAGGGTATCAAAGGCGTCCCGGGGGAGGCACCAGTCAGGGACGTCGTCCCCTTCGCAGTAATCCTCCCATGTCGTGTCGCGTACGAGCGCGATGTCGCCGCGGTCCTCGCTGAGGCAACGCAGGGCGCCGTCGTACCCGGAGAAGGGGTCCGCGTCGTCCATTGGGATCGAGGGGTCGTCGAAGTGCGCCCGGACCGTGGCCTCGATGCTGTCCACCTCATCGGGGTCTCCCACGACCTCCACGTGGCCGTTCTTGATCAGGTAGCCGAGCGGCATGAACATCCCGGCGCTCTTGAGCAGCCCGGTATGGCAACTGGTCCTGCCCTCGAAGTCCGCGAAGTCAGTGATGCCGCTGTCGCTTTTCACCCACGCCTGGGCGTTGTAATAGGTGCGTCCGTCGCCCTTCTGGTCCGCGGCGATCGCCTCGAAGTCGAACATCTGCCAGGAGATCCAGGCGGCGCCACCATCCATGAAGGCCGCGTGGGCGTGCCCGAAGTTCAGCGCCTCGATGGCTGCGCTCTCGGATTCGATGGTGTGGATCCGGGTGGGGATCCCCGTCTGCTGTTCGATCCAGTCGGCCAGCCGCTGTGGGTCCTTGTCCGGGTTCGTCTCCGTGTCCTTGTGGGTGAACGCAAGGACGATCTCGTCGTCGGAAAGGGGGGCATGACAGCCGGCCAAGGCCACGCCGACAAGGAGCAGGGTCAACAGCAAAGCAGGGATGAGCAGGGGTTTCGCCATCAGTCGGGTCGTTTTGTGCATAGGTACACCATCCAGACGTTTTTTTAGGCTGACCTAAAAACCGAGCTGGGTGTCTGGATGGGCAATAAAAGCCACCAGCCGGACACCAAGGTTTAGGCTCGCCTAAATTTTGTCCAGGGTCCTCTAAATGGATTTGGTTCTTAAGCCTTGGGATGATTGTCGGGGTTGCCAGTCGGGAATGGGGCGATGGGGGAGGCTTCACCAGCAGATTGAAAACAGCAGAGGTGGGAGGAAACCCGATCAGGCCATAGCAATATAGCTATACGGCTATGCTACGACGATGTTGAACGCTCGGGATGGTGCATCGCCACCGCCGGGTCGAAGCGCAGCACGTGTATCCCCGTGTTCACGTCGGCCGCGTACACGAACTCCTCGTAGAGCTCCACGTCGAACGTCAACGGCACGGCGTGCATGGGGATGTCCAGGCGCCCATCGGGCGTGCCGAGCAGGGTCCCGCAGACCGGGCTCTCCACCGGCGCACCATCCGGGAAGGGCATCTGTCCTACCGGTCCATGGGGAAGATACATCCCCCTGGGCCTGGGGTCTTCCCAACGGTCCGGGTCGTTCAGGTCGAACTGCCACACCCCGGCATGATAGAAGCTGAACGTGAGGACCCCGTCCTGGATGCGCGGGTTGTGCAGGCTGAACGTGAGCGGCCCGCTCGAGATCTCATCCGGTGCCGTCCAGTCCGCGAGCACTTCCGGAGCGTCCGGCTGCGTGATGTCGATGACCCAGAAACGCGCCGGATGCTCCCGGAAATCCTCGGAGTTCACCACCGCGATGTTGCGACCCTCGATGTGGTCCGCCACCGCCGTGTGCACATAATACTTGTCCGGGTCCGGAACGTCCCAACCCCCCAGCTCCTTGGGAGCCCCCGGGTCGCTCACATCGTAGATCGTCAAATGGGAGACGTCCGCTGAAAGAAGCAGCATCCGTTCTTTCACGGGGTCCCAGAAGAGGGCCGAATCGTGGCCGCTGGAGAACTCCCCCGCGATTTCCAAGGTCTGGGTATCACGGTCGATCCGGTGCAGAAAATCGTCCCCGCCCCCGTGATAGACGAAATCCCCCGCCTCGCTTGAATGGATCGTCACGCTGTGCTGGCCCAGGCTCGACGCCGCCGCCGGTTTGTAATCCACGACCTGGGGGTCGCTCGGGTCCTGCGTGTTGACCAGATAGATCCCCGGTCCCACGGGGTGCAGGTTGCCCGCGCAGTCCTCCCCCTCGAAACTGATCACCACGTACTCGCCATCCGCCGTGGCCTCCATGTTGCGGTCCCCCGCCCCGCCGCCGGGAAGTTTCAACGAGCCGAGGAGCGGCGGGTCCTCCGGCTTCTCGGAAAGATCGAAGATGTAGAGACCCGCCACCGGGTCCAACGTGCCCGCGTACGCCGAGACAAAAAGCAGGTCCGCCTTCACATCAAGCGCATGGGGCCCCGCGAAGCCGCGCAGCCCTTCATCCAAGAGCGAACCGCCCGTGCGGTTCATGTTCCACCAGATCCTGTGCGCCTCGGAATCCGAATGGTCATGACCCTCGATCATCGGCGAGATGAACTCGTCCAGGTCCACCGCCGGAGCATCCCCTGGGCCCGGACCATCATCCGGGTCCTGAGGGCTCAGACAACCGGCCAACACGCCGGTAAGAATGAGCAGGATGCAGGTTGAGCGCGCGAAGGTCCGACCCACGGTCATCAAGGCTCGGTCCCCTGGAGTCCTTATAATGTTTGTTGAGGTGGGGTCCGGCAGCGGACGGGCAAGCACCGGGCCCGTTCGGCGCGGGCCGAACGTCCTCGCCAGTTTTAGATAACATTGCGCCCATAGTCGACCTATGCGTGGCTCCTGGATCCTCGTTGTCGCCCTGCTCGCCGTCCCCCTGGCCGGCTGCCTCGGCGGCACCACCGTGACGATGTTCTCGCAGTGGCAACTGCCCGACGGCAGCCCCGCCCCCATGGCCGTGGAGGACTGCGACCAGCTCCTGGACATCCTCAACGAACGCACGCTGGAAGAGACGAACACGCTCTTGACCCAGTCGGCCAAGGGAATCGGGTACGGAGGCGGTTTCCGGGGGGACGTTGCATTCATGGAATCGGACGACGCGTCCACCGCCGACTCGGCCGGTGGCGACGGCGCCCCAGCCGGGGCCGCCCCGTCTGCACCGTCCGCGCGGGATTCGGAAGTCACCGGCACGAACAACCAGGAAGACGGCGTCGACGAAGCGGACGTGCTCAAGACGGACGGCGAATGGACCTACGTGATCCAGGGCGACCATTTGTACGTCCTGAAAAGCGAAACCGTGGGCAACGTCAGCGAGCACGCGCGCATCGGGCTGGACGGCGAGTTCGGCGGCCAGCTCCTCCTGGAACGCCGCGACGCCGAGGACCGCAGCGACGACCGCCTCATCGTGATCACAAGTGGTTCCCGGCCCAACGAGGACACCAGTGATGCCGGGCATCATTATTACCGACACGAACCGTTCACGCACGTGCGGGTCTTTGACCTGAGCGACCGCAGCGACCCCGAGCTCGTCAAAGAGCTCGAGATCGACGGGAGCCATACCGCGGCCCGTTTGATCGACGGCCATGCCTACATCGTCGCCCACCAACAAGCAGACCAACTGGAACTCCTCACCTCTGCCCGGCCGACCCCCGACGACCTGGAGCAAAGAAACCTCACCTGGCAAGAGTTCTACGAGATGAGCGAGAAGAAACAGACCCAGTTGCGCACCGAACTGGCGGACGCGGCCCGCAAACACAACGTGGACGTGCTTCAAGAGACCACGCTCCAGGACTACCTGCCCCGCATCCTGGAACGCGACGCGAACGGGGTCGGGACCCCACGCCTCGTCGACGAGCAGAGGTGCAGGCAGTTCCTGGTCACCGAGGAAGCCACCGGGCGCAGCATCAGCACGATCCTCGCCCTCGACGCGACCGACGACGGGTTCCAATATACCACGACGCAATCCCTCGGCAGCCGCCCCATCGTCTACGGCGCCCTCGACGCCCTTGTGCTCGCCGCACCGAGCCGCGACAGCTGGTGGTTCTGGGACCATCAGGACGTGGACGAGGCCACCGACCTGCAATGGTTCGACCTGGACAAACTCGATGTGCGTCCGCGCGCCAGCGGCCGCGTGCCCGGCATCGTGCAGGACTCCTTCGGCATCGACGTGCACGACGGCACCCTGCGGATCGCCACCACCACAGGCCAATGGGGACGCTGGTGGGTCGATGCCGATGAACGGGAACCCATGATGAACCACCTCGTGATCCTTGAAGCCGAAGCGGGCGAACTCGCGCCCACCGGCATGGTCGGCGGGATCGCCCCCGGCGAGCGCATCTGGAGCGCCCGCTTCACGGACACCCGCGCCTACATCATCACCTTCGAACAGATCGACCCGCTGTGGATCATCGACCTCACGGACGAGAGCGACCCCCGCATCCTGGGCGAACTGGAGATTCCCGGCGTCTCCACGTACATCCACCCGCTCTCCGACGAGTTGCTGTTGACCATCGGGTTCGGCCCGCGCGAGGAAGGCACCGGATTGGACTGGAGCCGGATCCAGGTGAGCCTCTTCGACATCTCCGACGAATCCGACCCGAAGCGCGCCGACGTACTGGACATCTCGCCGCCGGACGGCTGGAGCAACAGCGGTGCTACAAGGGAGCACAAGGCGTTCACCTACTGGGACCGGCTGGGGATCCTTGCCGTCCCCCTGAGCACCCACCAATACGGGAACGACCAATACCACCGGGACATCGGCCTGCGGCTCATCGACGTCGACGAAGAGAACAAACAATTGTCGGTCCGTGGACAAGTGGACCAGGACTCGTTGCTGGACGGCATGGAATCATGGTACGGCGGCGTGGACATCCAACGCAGCTACTTCCTCGGCCAGCCCGATGAGGGGATTGTCAGCGTCTACGCCATGAGCCGACTCGGCATCACCGTGCACGACCTCACCACGCTGCAGGAACAAGACCACGTACAGTTCGCCACGAGCGGTGGCGAGGGCCATTACGTGATTGATTGATCCGGCTCACTGGTGCCAGAACGGCTCCTCGGCGTTGTCTCCCGTGACACCCACCGCCACGTATCCCACGTACACGTCCACGATGTTGCCGCTGAGGTTCAAGAGCTCCACGTGCAATACGGCGCCGCCATACGCCCACATGGGGACCCCGGTCTGGAAGTCCCAGCCGTTGAACTGCGGGCCGTAGCTGTGATGCCCGGCGACGAGAAGCGGTGACGGGGCATAGATCGAAGCCGGTGGGTCGCACTGGTTCACAACGGGATTGACCTGGACGTAATCACACGCGGTCCACGCCTGGGTGGAATCGCCGTTGCCGATGGCCCCCAGTTCATAGTCGAGGAGTTCGATGGCCACGACGGTGGACGCCCCGCTCGTGATCACCAGGTCGCTCACCCCCGCGCGACCGTACGCGTGCGTCTCGGGTCCCCAATTGCCGAAACCCGCCTTCACGCCGCACTCCGAGAAGACGTTTCGCGCCGAGACCGAGACCCCGAGACTGTCATACGAGAAACCCGCCTGGTCGGCGTCGGCCTCCGCATGCGGATCCTCGAGGGGATCCAGGCCGTCCGGCGTGCGTGCCGGGGTCCACCGTTCCAGGAAACGCTCGCTGGGCCCGGCGTCGGCCCGGCTCTCTGATGCGACCACGATCGCCGTACCCGCCGCGGTGGATTCCACGACGACCAGGCCGAGACCGACACAGGCCGCTCCTCCAGGCGGGGTCTCGATGCAACGCGGGTCGTCTCCTTCGTAGTTCCCCATTTTGTCGTACTCGCACGGCCCTGGTGGCGCGTGGCCCGACTGGACCGACGGCATGAGCAGGATCATGATCATAAGAACCAGTGCGACCGCCGTCCCGAACTCCCTATGATTGGTCATTTTCGTATCTCCAAGTCCCGCCCCCGACCAAGACAACGTGGTACAGTGTTTAAGAATACCGATTCGATCCGACGACCGGTTAATCAAGACTCGAAGCGTGGACCGCGCTACACTTCGCCCGGGCACCACAAGGTCGTGCGCCCGCCTTGATCCCCCCCGTCCAGTACGCAGGCCGGTTTCGGGTGAATCGACGTCCCAGATCTCCGGTTCCTGTGATGAACCCGGGAATCGGCTTGCGGCCGACGCCGTCAGCTCTCCGGTCCCTTCGTGATGAACTCCGGGATCGGCTTGCGGCCCACGAACCCCCCCGCCAGCGTATGCCACGCCTGGATCTCCTTCTCCCCCGAACGCCAACACAGAAACACCAGGCGATCCCCGTTGAGCGAATAAAAATCAACCAGGCCCATGTCGATCCCCTTCAACTCCACACCCAACTCCTTGAACTTCTGCAGGTGCAACTCCAGGCGCAATTGCCGGGCCTGCACATCCGCGGTGCGCGTCTCGTATTCCCCACGCGCCGGGCAGTCCTCCTCTTCCAACGCGTCCCCCCAGACGATGCGCAGATCGTCGACATGGGCCTGCGCCTCCCGCACCGTATCCGTCAGGCGACGCGCCTCGCTGACCATCTCCTCCAACTGCGGGACCAGGGCGTTCGCCTCCTCCAACGTGTACAAGCGGACCTTCATGGTTGTGCTGGAATCATGCCCCGCAGTTCTTGAGTGTTGGGGTGACCGAGCGCCAACGGATGCCGTCAGCCCGTAGTCTCTCCAAGCAACTGCCGCCATACTTATGGCCATCCCACCATATTATACCCCATGGCGACCTTCGTCCTCGTACACGGTTCCTGGCACGGCGGTTGGTGCTGGAAGCGCCTTGCCCCGCTCCTGCGTGACTCCGGCCACGAGACCTACACCCCGACCCTCACCGGGATGGGTGATCGAGCGCACACCACACCTTCGAAGATCCGCCTGGAGACACACATCGAGGACGTCGCCCGGCTCCTGCACTTCGAAGACCTGCATGACGTGGTGCTCGTCGGCCACAGCTACGGCGGCATGGTGGTCACCGGCGCCGCGGCACGCGAAGAAGACCGCCTGCGCTCGCTCGTGTACCTCGATGCGTACCTGCCCGAGCCCGGCGAGAGCGAGGCGGACATCTGGCCACCGACCATGGCCGCGGACGTGAAAACCGATTTCGATGCCGGGCGTACACACCGCTCCATGCCGCCGCCCTCGTTCTTCGGGCTCGACGGGGACCTTGCAGCATGGGCCCAAGACCGGCTCACCCCCCAACCTCTGAGCGTCTACATGGAACCCGCTATCGATGAACCGCTTCCTGAGCTGCCCGCCCGGTTCATCCATTGCACAAACGGGCCGCTCGCGCAGGTATTCTCGGAATTCGCCACACGGGCCCGCGCCCGAGGCTGGCCCGTGGACGAGATGTCAACCGGGCACGACGCCATGCTCACCCAGCCCGACGAACTCGCCGAACATCTGCTGCGCGCCTTGTGACGACAGGAAGGCCCCTGGTCGGGCCAAGCGGGAGGCGTTTCAAACCCTTAAAGAAGAAAGGGTGCATGATGGACCCCGGCGATGAGGTCCGCCAGAACCGCGCGCGCCGGCTGATGACTTCTACTGAAAACGGGCGCACCAGGTGAAAACATGGACTGGAAACTTCTATCGCTGGTCGCGCTCGGCGGCGCCGCGGGCAGCATCGTCCGCTACTTGGTCTCCGGGTGGTCCACCCCGGGGGATTTCCCCACCGGGACCCTCGTGGTCAACATCACCGGTTGCTTCTTGATCGGCCTGCTCATGTTCGGAGGAGCCGCCGGCGGCTGGATCTCGCCGCCCATAAGACTCCTGCTCGGAATCGGGCTGCTGGGAGGCTTCACCACCATGAGCACGTTCACCTATGACACCATGGCCCTCGTCGAGAGCAGCGAGCACCTACGGGCGCTCGGCAACGTCAGCGTTACCTTGGTCGGCTGCCTGGCCGGCACGTGGCTGGGGCGCGTTGTCGGGCTCACACTCTGGGCAGGAGGTTCCTGAGATGGAGGTCGTCGAAGACGCGGTCATGCTCCGCATCTACCTTGGAGAATCGGACAAAGTGGGCCGCAGGGCCGCTTACAAAGCGATCGTCCACAAACTGCGCGAACTCGGGATCTGGGGGGCCACCGTGATCCGGGGCCATTACGGCTACGGCAAAAAGAGCGTCCTGCACACGGCCAGTCCCTTGCGTCTCTCAGAAGACCTGCCCATTGTCATCGAAGCGGTGGACAACCGGCAAAAGATCGAAGCCGCCGTCCCCCGGATCTCCAGCATGGTCCAAGGAGGCCTCATCGTGATCCTTGGCGTGCAAGCGCACGTACATATGGAGTGAACCCCCCGGGCACATCGAAGAAGAACACGGGAAGAGAACGGAAAAAACAGGGTCACACGGTGGCAACGAGCGCCCGGAACTGCTGGCCCGGCGGCTGGGGAACCGGGGAATCTGCATCCGGATCGTTCAGGATGAACAGGTGCCGCTGCACGAACGGTCCCGGCGCGCCCGCGTAGGCGGACTGGAACTCCTGGCTCGAGAAACCATCGCCGTCTTCGGTCACCACCAAGGTACGCACCGCAGGCGCGCCGCTGGTGGCGATCGTCGTCGCGCCCGCCGGGAACCCCGCGGAGGGAAGCTCCAGGAAGCGCATCGCGTACGCCTCCACGTTCGTCTCCCATTGGCCCACGTTGCCTACGCCCAGCAGGCCCTGCGTCGTCAGGTCCGGGAGATAAAGCCCCCAATCGCGCGTCTCGGCGCCGTCCCACGTGTCCCATTCGAAGCTCTTGGAGACCAATCGCTCCCCGATGTCCGCCAGCGCATCGGCGAAGGACTCATGCTCTCCCCCCATGGACACGAGCGCCCGGTCGATGAAGCCCGGGAACGACGGGTCGGCCGCCGACTCCTCGAAGAGCCGTTTGAAGAACTCCACGCCGCCGTTGTGGTCGTAGATGTGCCCCCAGACCAGCCCGTAGGAATAGGAGTGCTGCTGCGGACGGTAATGCGGGTTTTCCATGACCGCCGGGAACCCGTTCAGGCCCCCGCCGTACTGGATCGAACCCGGCTGGTGCGTCTCGGAGGGATAGATGATCGTCTCGATGAAACGCGCCGTGCCCTCCGTGACCCAGTTCGCCTGGTTCCACTGCATCATGCTGTACTGGAAGTGATGGAAGAACTCATGCGCGATGATCAGGTACGCCACCTCGTCCGGGTCCGTGTAGGAGAAACCGATCGAGTTCACCCATTCCATCACATTCGGAGGCATGCGGATCGCCACTTGGTCGCCGCCGGAGATGCAGGCACAACCGTTGACGGTGATGTCCAGGAACCCGTCGGGGTCTGCAGAGGGGAACCCCCAGACGTCGTTGATCAGGTTGTACGCCAAGACACCGCCTTCCCCGTTGCGGTCCGCGTCCTCCTCCGCCTCCTCGACCGAATCATACCGGTCCAGGAAGTACGTGATGCGTATCGATTTGCCGTCATGGGTCTCGTAAAGCTTCACCTCGGTGTTCGCCTCGCCAGGCGCCTCTTCGAACGGCCCCTCGTCCCCCGCTTCGAGGAACCAGCCATGGTCCTGGGAGCGGGCCTCCGGGACGAGTTCGAGTACGACCCACCGTGCCTCGGTGTCGCCGTCGGCCTCCACGTCCACGGTCCACTGCACGCGGCTCCCTGTGGCGGGGCTCAACGCCTGCAACACCACCCGGGCCGCATCGTCGCCGGTGCGTTCGAATGAGACAACCCGCTCCAGCTGCGAGACGCCCATCACTTCAGTGTCCCCCGCCAGCGCCGCAAGCCACGCAGCGGACTCGAGATCCCCTTGCGACTCCAGCGTGCGGTCGTCTGCGGCGAGCAGTCCCGGGAGTGCCTGCAACGAGCAGTCCCCGTCGGGACCGGAAACCCACAAACGCGGGATCTCCGGCAAGCGCGAGCGGTCCGCGCTCACCATGAGGTCAAGTCCGGGAAAAAGCGAGGAAAAACGCTCGTCGTCGAATGAACGTGGATCCTGCCACGATTCGTCGGGTGACTCGCATGAGATGCCCTGTGCACCCGCGACCAGCGGGAACGAACCCGCGACGAGGGCGACGACCAGTACCACACAGATCAGACGGTGCATAATAATCGAGACCGACCAGGCAAGCGGCATGGAAAAAGATGCCTCTCATGTCGTCGCCGGATCCTCGTCCGGTCTCCCGTCATGCTGACGAAACGCTCAGAGCGGGCCCGGTACCGGTCCCGTGTACTCCAGCACGTAGAGGCCGGTGCCGCGCTCCGAGACGAAGAGCAGGTCATCATGCCAGCGCGCCTGGTACACCGCCGGCAGGAACCCGTCCGGGTTGAAATTCGGTTTCTTCCACCAGATGGGCCCGTCATACGGCTCTTGCGGGTCCGTGTGCGGGATGTAATAACCCAACTCGCGCGGGTCCTCCGGATCCGTGATGTCCAGGATCCAGACCCCTGCATGGTAATGGGAGACCGCCAGAAGCCCCCGGTCCATGTCCGGGATCGTGATGTGCCCACTGAAGATGTACGCCTCCGGGATCCAGACCTCCCCGGGAAGCATCCAGGCCGCGATCTGTTCGATCTGCCCCGGATCCGTCACGTCGAACGCGCGGGTCGCCCCCGCATCCGTGTCCAGGGCACCGATCTCCGGTGCGGACCAGGCGATCAGTCGTCCGTCCTCGCGCACGCGCGGCTCGGGCGCGAACCAGTGCGTGGCCAGGGCGCCACTGGGCTCCATGGTCGTGTCCAAATCGAGCAGCATCGGCGCCGCTGGATCGGACCAGTCCACGGTCACGTGGCCGCCGTCCCAATGAGAGATGTAGGCCACATGCTGCCCCGTCACCGGGTGCTCCTCCATGATCACATCGTGCGGGAAGCTGCGTACGTCCTCGTCGTAGGTTTCGGTATGGGTGTACTTGCCCACGTCCACGAGTTGCGCCGTCTCTCCCAGGTCCACGAACCGCGCCGCGCTCACATAATTGCCCGGCGGGGTGTTCGTCCCGTATGGCTGCCCCACGTAGAAGAGGTACAATTCGTCGTCGATGGTATGGAAATCCATGTTGTGCGTGCCCAAAACGTCCACCGGGTGCAGGTTCACCACCTGCGGGTCGCCGCGGTCCCGGATGTCCACGATGTGGATGCAGACGGGGCAGTCCGTGGGTTCCATGTTCAACAGGTCCTCTTCGTCCGGGATGTGCTGCACGTTCATCACCGCCCAATCCCCGTCCGGCGTCACGCGGACCTCCTGCACGCTCGTGCCGCGGATCCGGTATTCCCCGATGGTGCGCGGTTCGGAGACGTTGCTGATGTCCACGATGTTGAACCCGCCGGTCTCGTCGCCGTCGACCGCGATGAACAGCAGGTCCTCGTCGTCGTCCTCATGGAACACGAAGTTCGCGAAGCCGTTCTCCCCCAGTTCAACATCGAGCGAGGTCCAGGAAATGAGTTCCATGTTGTGGCTCTCCCGGTGATGATCCGGGTTCCTGTGGTCGTGCGTGTCGTCGTCCTCCGCCATCACGATGGGTTCCCCGATCTGCTCGCGGATCGCCGCATGATCGATGCCGCCTTCCTGCCCCGATCCATTGTCCCCTTCGTCTTCGCCGGTCAGGCAACCCGCCAAAACAACCACGACGAGAGCAAGCACCATGAATTGGGCCTTACGCACCATGAAGGCGAAGACCCGAGGTGGGGCTTGAAAACTTTGCTGTGCCGGACGGGTCATTGCCGGAATCCGGTCATCGGCCAGGGGCCCGGCGGGATCGGCGGGCTCGACGAGTAACGCAGCATAGGGGTGTGCTCCGGCCTCCTCGGCCGCCTGCCCGTTGGGATCCGGCGCATCAAGGGGCCCGCCCCCGCGCCCCGAGGGCAGCCTTCATCAGGGACCGGGTTCTCCAAGGAACCCCGCCGCGTCTGCGGTGGAGTGATATCCTGATCGAGCGCGAGGAGGCACGTCGGATCCTGGACGCATACGCCAGCTCGCAGGTCGCCGCGATCCTCAAGGGCGCCCAGAACACCGCGGGCCCCCTGGTCTTTCTCGGCGACGAAAAGAGCCCCCTGGCGCACGTCGGGACCCTGAAGCAACCCGAGGACGGGAAAAGCGCGTACCACATCGCCCGCGCCGTCCATGAAGCCGTCGTCGCCATGGAATCCAAGAGCATCACCGTCCTGATGTTCGCGTACAAGGTGATCCAGGGTGTGAAATACCAAGGTTTCATGCTCTACCACGTCGATGAGGACAACACCACGCACACGCGGATCCTCGACCCGCAAAACGGGCACCACTGGATCCTGGACGGCTCCGAATACTGGCGCTCCTTCCCCTACACCTTCGGCGAAGGCCCCCACGAGATGCCCGCGATCCTCGGCCACCACGACGAATCGGTCCAAGCCGCCGACTTCGACGAATACCAACGCCCCTGAACCGGCGCGAGCAACGCCCTGCCCCGCCCTCGCCGGCTCCCCAACCCGTCAAACCGTTAAATATGAGAAGGCCTGCGCGGGATTGTGCACACCCTCCGTTTCGATGGCTGGAAACTGAACATCAAGTTCTCCGCCGCCCACTGCATCCCCTACCATGAAAAATGCGAACGCCTGCACGGTCACCATTACGCCGTTCATATGCAGATCGAAGGGGAACTGGACAAGGAGACCGGTTGGGTGATGGACTTCACCGAGGCCAAACGCACCCTGAAAGAGATCGCCGCGGAACTCGACCATCGCGTCCTGGTGCCCACCGGCAAGGGCCGCGTCACCCACGAAGTCACCGACGACACCGTCGTCATGGGGATCATGGACAAACGCTACGTGTTCCCGCGTGACGACTGCGCGCTCCTGGACATCACCACCTCCACCGCGGAACAACTCGCCAGCTACGTCCTGAACCAACTCAAATCCCGGCTGGAACTCCCCGCCAACGTGCACGCCCTCCGGATCGGCGTCGACGAAGGCTACGGACAAGGCGCCTGGACCGCCTGGGAACTCTTCGACCACGAAGACTGATCCATCGCCGGGCCGGCCCAGGAAGGACCCGACAAAAGGGTTATCGGCAAGACCCGGCTCGGGGCAAAAGGAGGCCCCTTCGGGCCTCGAGGCCACAACCATGCCGCGACCCAACAAGCGCGCCGTAGTCCTTCTCAGCGGTGGACTGGACTCTTGCGTCACAGGCACCATCGCGAAGTGCGAGGGGTACAGCCTCTATGCGCTCACCGTGGATTACGGACAACGCCACGCCAAGGAACTGGAAGCCGCCGAAGCGGTGGCCCAATCGCTGCGCGTCCAGGAACACAAGAGCGTGAAAGTGGACCTCACCGCGTTCGGAGGCTCCGCGCTCACCGATGCCGACATCGACGTCCCGCAGGACCGCGAAGACGCCGAGATCAAGGCCGGCATCCCGCCCACCTACGTCCCCGCGCGCAACACGATCTTCATCGCCCTCGCCCTGGCTTATGCCGAAGTCTCGGAGGCCCAGACCGTCTTCATCGGCGCGAACGCGATCGACTATTCCGGCTACCCCGACTGCCGGCCAGAATACATCGAAGCGATGAACAAGGTGGCCCAACTCGCGACGAAACAAGCCGTCGAAGGCAAGGGCGTGAAACTGCACGCGCCTCTTCTGGAGTGGTCCAAATCCCGCATCATCCAGGAAGGGGTGAACCTGCGTGCACCCCTGAAGAAAAGCTGGTCCTGTTACGTGGACGGCGAGAAGGCCTGCGGACGATGCGACGCGTGCACGCTCCGGATCCGCGGTTTCCGGGAAGCCGGCGTCGAAGACCCGATCCCCTACGAGAAATGAGCCCGGGACGTTGAACGGGCTCGGCGGCGCCGCCTGCGCGCGGCCCGCAAACCTTTCACCTCCCAAGGCTCTGGGGTGAACCGTAATGTTCCACCCTTCGGCGCTCGACCCCCTCGTGATCCTGGTCGGGATCGCCATCGCGGTCGTCATCTTCTATTACCTGATCCGGTGGATCCGGCACACCCTGGGCAGCATGGGGCTGTCCCCCGGTGAGATCGCGGTGATCATCTGGGCCACCCTCGTGGGCAGCCTGATCAACATCCCCCTGATCCCCTTCGGTGAAGGGTTCATCGGGATCAACGTCGGCGGCGCCGTGGTCCCCATCGTGCTCTCCGTTTACCTGATCCGGAAAAAAGGACTGCCGTTCAACGAGTTCCTCATCGGAGTCATCCTCGTCGCGCTGGTCTCCTTCTTGGTCACGGACTACGTACCCGGCGTCGGGGTGATCGCCGAGTTCCCCTGGTGGCTCCTGCCGCCGTTCACCGCGTTCCTGGTGGCCGCGTTCGCCTACTGGCACGAACGACCCAGCTCCGCCGCGCTCGCCTACGTCTCCGGCACCCTGGGGACGCTGTTGGGCGCGGACATCGTTCGGCTGCCGCAGATCCTCTCGGGGCCGGCGCCCGAGGCGGTCAACGGACAAGCCCCCATCCTCGCCATCGGGGGCGCCGGCGTCTTCGACATGGTGTTCCTGGCGGGGATCCTCGCCGTGACCATGGAGACCGGGCTGCTGGTACGGGCCCGGGAGAACCTCGTCTCCGGCGGCGACAATCCCATCGACGAGGAATACGAAGCCTGGGTGCGCAAAAAAGAGAAGGAAGGGGAAGAAAACCGCAGGAAATACAACGAACTTCGGCGTCAACGCAAAGAAGGCCCCCGTACCCATGCCCAACGACAGGTGCGCCAACAAGCGCGATCCACGCCGCGTCGACCCACCGCCTCACGAACCACCCCCTCAACGACCGCATCAGGCACCACCCGCACGCGCGAGCGCCGCACGACCCAGCGCAGTCCGGACTACCGATCCCGCTACCAGCGTCGGGCCCCCTACCGTTCGCGATACCAAGGTAGTTCCACGCGCACGGCCCGCCCCCGCTCTTCCACACAGCGCGAAACGACGCATCCCCGCGAGTCGCCGCCAAGCACCGGAGGGTCAACAAAAGCAGACGAAGCACCCGATCACGGACGTGCCACGCAGCCGCCAAAGGCCCCGCAACAACGCCACGGGACGAAACGCGCCCCCGCCTCGCACCGCGCCCGCGGCCTCTACAAATGAAAGGCCCCCACCGGATCCCGTCGTGCACCGCTCCGGGTCTCCCACGACTTTCCCCGGATCGAATCGCTTCGTGGTTTGCGCCATAACCGTTTAACCGCCAGCAAGCCCCTGACCCGCCCCATGGGTCATCTGCTTCGTCTCCGGATCGGTCTCGTGCTCGCCGGGCTCGGCGTCCTGATCACCCCGCTGGCGATCCTGCCGGAGCTCATCGCGTTCTCCCAATCCATCGGCGGCAGCATCCTGGCGGGCTTCGCCCTGATCGGGCTCGGCCTCGTGGCCGCCGGGCTCCGGCTGCCGCGCACCCTCCGATCGGACTCCGAGCCGGGAGGCTTCCTGTACTTCCTGCCCGCGTTCGGGGCGACCCTGCTCGTCGTGTTCACCTGGAGCTGGCCCCCGCTTTACGTGCTCGGTCTCTTGATCGTCGCAGTGGGCGCGCTCGTGTTCGGGTACAGTGCAAGCACGTGGGGCGACGGGGACCCCGAAAAAAGCATGCGGCACCTGCGCATCGGCACCCTCGTCATCCTCGTGGGGGCCGCCGTCTGGGCCACTTGGTACCTCATGAGCTACACTTCCTACCGCCAGATCACGAACCCGGAGATCCTGAATTGGGAAGCCGGTTCACTCCTGTTCGTCGCCGGGATGCTCGTGGCCCGAAGCGGGCTCCGTCTCGATCTCCCCGCTCCGGCAGGAACCGAGCAGGACCGGGAGACGCCCGTGGATGACGCGCCGGAGTATGACGAGGACCCCGCGTCCAGTGAGGCACCGGAAACGTATGAGGGAGCGACAGAAGAGGAATGGACACTCGAGGACGAACAGTGGCCCGCCGAGAACATTCCCAAACCCGAGGCGAGCCCGGAGGAGCCGACGGGCGCTCAAACGGAACCGCTCCAGGACACCATGCGACGCGACTGGACCGCCGAAGAGATGCTGCTTGAAAGCGATGAACCACTCGAAGAGATCGAGTACGCGAACCGGGTGGACGACGAGGAACTCGTCTGGCAGGAATGGACCGGCCGGCAGATCCGTGAGCAAAACCGGGGATCCATGCCGGAGTTGGAGACCGAGAGACGGGTTTAAGGCCCGTTGAGCCGGTCCATGTTGTTTTGCCTCCCCGGGCAACCGGGCGACCCGGGGAGAACGGGCAGCCTTATTCGCACCGCCCTGAGTGGCCGCCACCATGGGCAACCATCTCGGGTATCCGCTCGGGGACCCCGCCGGCATCGTGGACCAACTCGCGCCGTACTCCATGACCGCGCGCTACCTGGTGGGCGCCGTGATCCTGCTCTATGCAATCTGGACCGACCTCACCGAGCGACGCGTGGCGAACCCGGTCTGGCTCATCACCCTGATCATCGGCCTCGTCTTGATCGGCGTCGACTTCCTGTACGGCGACCCGCCCGTCTTCTGGCTCATCGGGGCCCCCGTGGTGGGCCTGTTCGCCTACATCCTGTGGCGGCTCGGATTGATCTTCGGCGGCGCCGACGCAAAATGCGTGATCTCCTTCGCCGTGCTGTGCCCGTTCCCGCCGGCGCTCGTCACCACCGCCGGCGACGTCTACCCGCACCTCGGTGCGATCACCCCCGCCGCCGTCACCATGTTCACGAACGCAGTGCTCATCACCATCGCGATCCCGGTCTTCTACCTGCTCGTGAACCTGGCACGCGGACGCTTCCACCCCGTGGCCATGTTCCTGGGGACCCGCATGCCCCTCGACCGTGTGGCCGACGAACCCGTCTGGGTCATGGAATGGGTCGAACCCCGCGCCGAAGCCGCCGTCGGCGAAGAAGGCCCGAACCTGCAAGAGACCAGCGAAGACCCCGACCTGAGCCCGCAAGGCCTGCCCGAGATCGAAAAGGACGAAGTCGAAGGCGCCCGGGTGCGGCTGCGTTACTTCCCCACGCGCGCCGGCGACTACCCGCGCAACCTCGCCCGCTTGCAGGCGCTCGGCGTGAACGAGGTCTGGGTCACCCCGAAGGTCCCGTTCATGGTGCCGCTCTTTCTCGGCTGGATCACCGCCTGGACCGCCGGCGACCTGCTCATGGGCCTCGTGCTGCAGATCACCGGACTGCTTTGAGGCGTGGCTCAGGATTTGCGACGCTTCACCGCGGCCGCCCGAGGCGGCTCCTGGGTGCCTTCCTCCGGCTCGTAGACACTGCGCGGGGGTTCCCCCGGGCCGGTGCCCCCCGGATACGACGCCTGGCGCACCGTGACCAAGAGGTCCAGGCTCGCCTGATCGCCCACCGCGGAACTGGAACGCGCGAACACCTTCACGACCACATGGTCGCCGTCGCGCGCATCATCCGGGGACTTCACGCTGATCCAGATCGTCTGCTCGTCGCCCGCCTCCAGCGGCACGTCCACGATGGGCAAGAACGTGTCCCACCCCTGCGGCACCGGACTCGTCGTCAAAGACACCAGGTCCTTGCTACGCCCGTCATTCCGGATGCGCACAGGGAACGACGTCCCGCGACCCGGTGCCACTTCCTTGCTGGACTCCCCACACTCCAAAAACACGCCGGCCGAAGTGGGCCGACGGGAGACCAGGATCGCCGCCAGAGTCACACCCACCGCCCCCAGCACGACCCACAAGACCCAGGGCGGGAAATCCCACGGGATGCCGAAAAAATCGTCGTCTTCCACGCTCGCGCTCAAGGAGACCGTGTCTTCTTGATCATCATCCACCGGCGACGATGCCGGCTGCAGGAGCGCCGTGAGCGTCACGCGCGCCGGTTCCTCCTTCGGGGCGTCTACTCCGGCACAAAGGCGCACATCGACGTTCGTGCTTTCCCCCCGCCGCAATTCCACGTTCGAAGGAGTGTCCCCTGTGCTCCAGCCGGCGGGTGCAGAAGAAAGCGAGAAGGAAACGCGCTCGGGCGGGATGGCATCCTCCAGCGGTTCCTCCGCGCGCGTCCCCGAATTCGTGACCTGGACCTGGAAATTCGCACACTCGCCCCGCTCGACCACCAGGGACTGGTTCTGCGCCGACAGGTTCACCCCGGGCTCCGTCGGCGAGGGTGGCAATTGAGCAACGCCCCCAGAAGCCACAAGCCAGACCCCGATCAGGACACCAGCCGCCAAAAGCGCATAGCGTCCCCACGGTGCTGCAGGTGAAGCTCCGGCTGGGGCGCGAGGTGAAGAAGACGGGAGCAATGGCACACCTCTCGTCTACGCTATCGGCCGATTTATAATATCCGGGACGGCGACCCCCTCCCCAAAGCCCTTTGCGGCCAAAACGTCCCTTACAGGCGGTCCGCGATCCGCTTCAGGGTCTCCTGTTTGGCCCAGCGGCGCTTGACCAAGACCCGGCCCGAAGGGCGCCACCAGCCGGCGGGATGGGCGGCCTCCTTCTCCAGGACCGGTTCCAATCCGAGGCTCTTGGCCGCCTCCGCGATGTGACCCGCCTTGGGGCTGCGGACCGCGTTCTCCTGCGGCACCCGGCGGCCATCGGCGCGCGTGAGTTGCGCATCAAAATAATGCGGCCACAGAACCAGCACACCGTCGCGTTTCGAAACCATTGTCGTCGCACCGGCGCGCACTAGATCTTCACCGCGCTCAGACTCCCGTCCTGGCCCGGACGGGAAGTGATGCGCGCCTTGCCCGCGGAGGTCTCCACCACGGCGCCCTTCGTGAGGATGTTCCGCCGCACGTAGTGGATGTTCGCCGGGTTCTCCGCCACGTTCTTGATCTCACCGCGTGTGGTCTTGCCCGTTGCGGGGTCCGTGACGTTCACCGTCTTCGTGCGATAGACCCGCGTCTTCTTGTTGCCGCCGCGCGTGCGAAGGACCACATGGCTCTCCTCGCCGAGCTCAGTCAGGACGACCTCACGGCCGATCTCCCTCTTCTTCTTGCCGCGACTGGAGCGACGGCGACCGCCGCTGGGCTTACGGACCGATTTTCCTTGCCAGATGGCCATGAATATGCACCTCGAACGGAGCGGGTTCCAGGAGCCCCGAAGGGCTCCAAGACGGGCCCAAACCAGGACCCCTATTTATGTGTGACTGGGGGCAGGCAGGCCATGAGCGGCATCCCCGGCTCCCACCCCGCCGCAGGCTCAGCGCCAAATCCTTAAGCCCCGCACGGGTGGCCCGCCGGGATGAGTCGCGCATTGCTCCTTTTCGCCGTCGCCCTTGTCGCTGGAACCGCCCTGGCCGGTTGCCTGGGGTCGGGAGGAGAGGCCAGCGCGAGGTTGAACCGCGTCACCGGCCATGGCGTCGGGGTGGGATCGCAGGTCTTCGGCTATGCGAACTTCACGCAGGAAGGCAACGAGGTCCATGTCCAGGTCGTCGTCTGGGGCCTGGACACGTTCAATGACTTCCAGGCGGGTCCAAAGGGGACGCACATCCACGCGAACGGGGACTGCGGGCGCACCTTCACGGACGGCCAGAACGTGCCCGCCGGTGCCGCCGGCGGCCATTTCAATCCGGACAACCGCTCCCACGGGGAGCACGCGGGGGACCTGGGCAACATGGAGGTCGATGAATCGGGCACCGGTACGCTGGAGGTGACCGTCACGAACATCAACCTAGGCTCCAACGACACGCACGATGTGATCGGGCGTGCCGTGGTGATCCATGCCGGGGAAGACGACCTGCAGACCGATCCCGCCGGGGACGCCGGGTCGCGCATACTCTGCGGCGTGATCGAAGAGACCTGACGGAGACCGGGTCTAGTCGCTCCTGGAAGCCTCCAGTCCAGCGGCGCGCAGGGCCTTTGGAGGAAGGGGGCGTCCATTGATCCACGTCCCCCACAGGATGGCCGCGATCCAGGTGTTCAGCCCGGCGAAGAACAGGTTCCACCGCGCCGTCGACGTGAGGGCCTCCAGGATCAACGTGAGCGACGCGGCGACGAGCAGACCCATGGCGATCAACACCCCGAGCATGGGCAGCAGCGCGCGCGTGAACCACACGCCGAACGGCAAAGGCATGAAAAAAGCATGGCGGGGCGCCTCACCTTGTCCTTTTGGGTCAAACCCGCGACCCTGACCGGTGAGGGCGGGGACACGGACGCCGGTACAGGTATCGGCATCCTTATCAAGCACCTGCAGCGGTCAGCTCCCTGGGTGAACCCATGGTCAGGTCGCGCGACCCCAGGCATCTGCTCATCAAGGAGGTATGGCCGGACAAACTGCTCTACGGCACGCTGCTCGTGGTGATCTCCTCCGCGATGGGGATCGTGCATGGTCTGGTCCTCATGGTGTTCCAGTTGGATGTCTCCGCCGGGGCGGCCATGCAGTGGATCGCCGAGTATCCCATATGGCTCACAGTGGTCCTCTGCGTGCTGGCCTTTTTGACCGCGATGGTTGCCTGGCGGAAACTCTCGGTCTGGTGGGGGCTCCTTGCGTGTCTGTTCGGCATCGCTTCTCTCTCGCTGTACGGAATCGGCTCGCTGCACGCCGCGGCCGCGGTGTTGTTCCTCATCCTCGCCCGCGTGGAACGGGAAGACCGGACCCCGAAAAAGGACCGGGTGGACAAGTTCGAATGGCCGGACAAGGCCTTCGCCACGAGCCTGCTGCTGTTTCTGGCCGGCATCGCCAGCATCGCCTGGGGGATCGCCGTGACGTTCGGAGACGTCGCTTTCGGCGGTGACGATTCTGTCTATTGGGGATCGGCCCAGATGTTCGCCGGCGTCGTCGGTGTGGTCGCCGCTGATTTTGTGTACCGCCAACGTTGGCCCCTACTGGCCCTTGCCGCGTGCGTTGTGAACATGTTCGCGCTGGCCGGATACTTCCTGGCACCCGGATTCGCCCTCGCCGCGCTCGTGGCGTTGTGGCTCGCGTGGCGGGAGAACGAATTCATCAATCCCTTGGCGGCCCCGGTCTCCCATGCGGAACCCCCCGGGGATTGACGCCTGAGCGAGCATCGTCCGGGGCCATTGGACACGGCCGAACCCGTTGAAGGCTCAGGACCCGCCCGACCGGCTATGAAAGCGGCGCCCCTGCAACGACAAACCTAAGGGACAAGTGCCTATGGCGATCGCCCCGTGCGGCGTGACCCGCTCACGCGGTCATGATCGCGTCGACCCGGTGGGACCCTACGCGTACGACCATCATGGACATCAAATGGCCCTTGACCCGAGGCGCCAGGACGCCGAGACCGTGACCGAAGACCAAGATCAGGAACAAGACGACCGGGCCCCATCCGGCGACGACGACGGTCCGTCGAAACCCACCCATGGCGAGGCGTCCCAACAGGAGCACGTCGTGGTGGGGATCGGGTCATCGGCCGGTGGTTTCGAAGCGATCAAGGAGATGTTGAACTCAATACCGGAGAACCCCGGAGTCGCGTTCGTCGTCCTGACCCACCTTGATCCTTCCCATACGAGCCACCTGGCCGAACTCCTGCAACGGGAGACCGCGATGCCGGTCGCAGAGGCCACCGAAGGCGTCAAGGTGGAGACCGACCGGGTCTACGTGCTCCCACCGAATGCGGCGATGACGATCCGTGACGGCACGCTGCGTCTCCATGAACGCGACCCGGAGGCCGCCCGTCTCGTGCACGTGGTGGACCGGTTCTTCCGTTCGCTGGCCGAAGACCGAGGCCATCGCGCCATCGGGATCGTGCTCTCCGGCACGCTCACCGACGGCACCCAGGGGATGCGGGAGATCAAGGCGGCCGGTGGATTCACGCTCGTCCAGGACCCCGCCACCGCGCACTTTCGCGGCATGCCCCGCAGCGCCATCGAGGCAGGCAGTGTGGATTTCGTGGGCTCTCCCACCGAGATCGGGAAAGAGACCTCCCGGCTGCGCGAGCGGCTTCAAGTGTTCGCCACGGGGGCCAGTCCACATGTCACCTCGACAGGGACCCTTGAAGAGGGCATCAACGAGGTCGCCGCTGTGCTGCACAAACGCATGGGTGTCGATTTCAGCCAATACAAGCAGAGCACGTTGGCGCGCCGGATCCAACGACGGATGGTGGCCACCGGTCAAGAGACACTGCACGAATACGCGGCCTTCCTGGAAGAATCCAACGAAGAGACCCGGCGTCTGCAGGAAGAACTCCTGATCCATGTCACGCGCTTTTTCAGGGACCCCAAAACAGACGTGGCGATCCTCGAGCACGTCCTCCCCGAAACCAGCAAGCAGCGCTCCGCCGGAGAGCCGTTGCGGATCTGGGTCCCCGGCTGCGCCACGGGTGAAGAGGTCTACACGCTCGCGATCCTTGTCACCGAGTTCCTGGAGGGCATCAAGGACCACATCCCGGTGCACATCTTCGCCACGGACCTCTCCGAATCCGCCATCCGCCGTGCCCGCGAAGGCGTCTACCCGGAAACCATCGAGGACGACGTGAGCCCCGAACGCCTCTCCCGCTTCTTCGAACGCGTCGGCAGTGGCTACCAGATCCGCAAGCACATCCGGGGCCTTTGCATCTTTTCCACGCACAACCTGATCGCGGACCCTTCCTTCTCGTCCATGGACCTGGTCTCCTGCCGCAACGTGCTGGTCTACATGGAGTCCACCCTGCAAAGACGCGTGTTGACCACGCTCCATTACGCCTTGAAGAGCGACGGCTTCCTCGTTCTCGGCCCTTCGGAATCCGTGGGAGCCTCCAAGGACCTCTTTGAATCCAATCCGGATATCCGCAACATCTACCGCAGACGAGACGTCACCCCATCCCCGGTCTACGACCCCACCAAACAGGACCGGGCCCAGATGCGCCAAACGGACATCCGGACCCGACGGGGCCCCTGGGGCGAACCCGAACTCCAAAAGGAGGCCGACCGCGTCCTGCTGGACCGGTACGCTCCCCCCGGCGTCGTCGTGAACACGGACCTCCAGGCGATCTACTTCCGCGGCCGGACCACCCGCTACCTGATGCATCCCAGCGGTTCCGCGAGCCTCGACCTCATGCGCATGGCCCCGGAACCGCTCGCCATCGAGATCCGCAACCTCGTGAAAGAGGTGCAAAAGAAGTCCACCGTCGCGAAGTCCGACGACATCCGTTTCGAGGTGGAGGGCTCTACGGTGACCGTCGCGCTCGAAGTGAACCCGGTCCAGGGCCCGACGCCCAAGGACGATTATTTTCTCATCACGTTCCTCGAAAGAGACCGCCCCGGCGGGGCCGCCAGGGGCCAGCGTCCGGACCCAAAGCGCGCACCCCGACGAGCCCTTTTCAAGAGCAAGGCCGGCGGCGCCAGCGAAGAGCGCGCCCGGAAGCTGGAGCAAGAGCTCACCGCGGCCCGTGAACACCTCCAGTTCGTCATCGAGGACTACGAGGCCACCATGGAGGAGCTCCGGTCCGCGAACGAGGAAGCGATCTCCACGAACGAGGAACTCCAATCAACGAACGAAGAACTGGAGACCACGAAGGAAGAACTCCAGTCCACCAACGAGGAACTCTCTGCCCTCAACGACGAACTGAACCGGCACAACCTTGAAGCACAGCGGATCAACGACGACCTCGTGAACCTGCTGGACAGCGTGGGCAACCCGATCGTCATGCTCGGGGCCGACCTGACGATCCGACGGTTCACACCCCAGGCGCGCGAGTTCCTGAACCTGACCCCCACAGACGTCGGACGACCGTTCACGGACATCGAACCCCCGTTCGAGATCCCGGACGTCAAATCCGTGATCCTCGACGTGTTCAACACCTGCAAGATCCGGGAGATGACGATCCACGCGCAAGATGGGAAGGAATGGGCAATCAAATTCCACCCCTACCGGACGGCGGACCACAAGGTGGACGGCGTCGTCCTCAGCGCCCTCCAGAAGTGAGACCACGTCGTTCAGGCCGGGCTCCCAAAATAAGAAAAAAAGCTGGGCTCCATACCGGCCCAGGAGGGACCTGCCCGGCCGCTCTCAATAACCTTTATATGCGTAGTCTACAATAGCGAGAGCTGGGTAACGAATGGGCGTCGAAAAAAGTGAGCCGTTTTCAGACAAGGAATCCGTCATCGAAGGACCCGAAGATGTTCTTGCCGCGCACACGCGGATCCGCCGGTTCAACGTGCCCCTTCAAGACCTTGGATTCGGCTCGCCGCCGCCCTGCAAGACGAACATGAAGTTCTTCGAGGCCTCCGGCCGTTGGTCGGTCTTCGTCTTGACAGAATCCGGAAGCCTCCAGGATGTGATCCAATGGACCCGGATACACTGCCCGCCCGCCTCGGTTCAGGTCGCACCTGGCATCGCCCCCCGCGTCGCGAGACTGGAGTTCGACGTCCTGCCGGAAAGACTGTCCCGATTGCTCGGCACCAGCTGCGTGCATAACCTCTGCATGTTCCAGGAAGGCATCGCCACCGTGCTCACTCGAGACACACCGGACACCGTGAACTCGTTCCTGCGGGCCCTGCAAGATCCTGAACCGGATCCGCTCCAGGACCACAAGCCCGACAAATCGACGCTCACGAAACGCCAGAACCAGGCTCTGTCCCTCGCGGTGGCCATGGGATACTACCAGGTCCCCCATCACGTGGGCCTCCGCGAGATCGCCACGAAACTCGACATGAGCGTGGGTGCCCTCTCGGAACTCATCCGGCGCGCAGAAGCCACCGTGATCCGGACGCACATCCAGACGTCGACCGAAGCGGAGTGGGGAAGAGCCCGGTCGCAAGTGGAAACCATAAGCCGTCCTCCGACCTGACCCGGCACAGCCGCACAGCCGCACGTCTCCGGCTCGACCAGGTCAAAACAGCCGACTGAGCCACGCTCAAGCGATCATCGACCACTTCGTCGAGCCCGCCAGGATCCTTTCGGATGGCTGGCGGGGTCGTTCACGGGTGGAGCATGAGCACGATGCAAGGGTGCAAGAGAAGGCGAAGGAAACAGCCAAGGGCCTGCCCAGGATTCATACCAGCCTCTGGAACCTGAAGCGTAATCCGTACGGTACGCGCGCGCATACGAGCACGGATAACACACGGCATGCCCGAATGCACTCGGGTTCCGACAACCACCGGGCCCATGTGGGGGGCGAGCCGGCCGGGCTTTCAAGGGCGATGGCGAAAACGAGCCGTGGGCGCACAAGTGCCTGAAAACCCGAACACATGAGGCGAGAGCCTATGGATGATTACTGATACAGCCCGAGCAGCAAAATCCCTTTTTTCCCCTGAAAGGGATTCTGACAACCAACCTGGGATTGCGTAGGAGGCTTTTTAGCCCCGTATGACTTCTGGATGAGCTAGGTGCTAAGATTACCGACGAAACCGAAGAGAAAAAACCATCAATATCCGAACAACGCAGGGTATTGATCGACGCACCTACACTGGCCTACGATCGCCTGGACCTGCCCGCCGAGAAGATCGGGTTCGACCCGCCCCCTCCGTGCAAGCTGCACTTGAAGTTCTTCCAGACCAAAGGCCGGTGGAGCGTCTTCATCCTGGCCCCCGCCGGAAAAATGCCTCGGGTCGAGAAATGGCTACAGACCTACCACCCGTCGTCATACTACACGGCACCCGGGATCGCACCGCGGGTGGCGCGTATGGAGTTCGACGCCCTGCCCGACAAACTGGCGGACCTGCTCAACGCGGTCCACGTCCAGAGCATCTGGTTGCACCCGGAAGGGGTGGCGTCCGTCGTCATCCGCGATGCACATGCCACGGTCAAGGGGTTCGTCCAGACTGCCCTGGCGCCGGGCGCGGGCAAGTACGAGGTCCGGGTCCGGGAATCCAAAAGCCTTGACGTCCCCCACAAGGTCAAGGTCACGCCGCGGCAAAGCGAAGCATTGTCGCTCGCGGTCGCACTGGGCTATTACGAGGTGCCCCATCGGATCCGGCTGCGGGACATCGCCCAGAAAATGGACATGAGCCTCGGCGCGCTCTCGGAGCTGTTGCGGCGGGCGGAATCCGCGGTGATGCACAGCTTCGCGGACCATTCCCTGCGCAGTGAATGGGAGACCATGGAACGACAACAACCAGAGCAGGTCCGTCCCATCTGGAACGAGGAGCAGGCGTGAGACATCTGCTCGTCATCGGCGGAACGGGCGGACCGCGAGGTCTCCGTCACCCGACTCCCTGGAATCCACCATAATTCGCCGTCCGCCCGGGAACCCTTATAAACGAAAGCGGGGAGTCCCCGGGACGATGTACACGACCCCCCGCGTCGGATTCATGGAACGCATGCGCCGCGGCTGGCAATTGACGAAACTCTCGCTCAGCGTCGTCAAACAGGACAAACACCTGATGCTCTTCCCCATGGTCGCCGGCATCGGGCTGCTCTTCGCGCTGGCCGGGTTCGCCGGGCTCGGCTTCTGGCTGAACCACACCACGAACATGAGTCAGGCAGCATACGCAGCGGTGGTGCTCGCCTACTACTTCGTCACCTACTTCATCACGATCTACTTCAACGTCGCCTTGATCGTCGCGGTCAAGGAGCGCCTGGAAGGACGCACGCCCACACTGGGCGGCGGCATCCGGGGCGCCAACGGCCACATCGGAGCGATCCTCGGATGGACCCTCGTGGCCGCCTCCGTCGGGCTGATCCTGCAAGTGCTGCAGAACATGGCCCGCGACGCCAAGAACCCCATCGCACAGATCCTCGTCCAACTGGTCGGCATGGCCTGGAGCGTGATCACCTACTTCGTGCTGCCCATCATCGCCGCCGAGGGGATGGGGCCGATCAAGGCAATCAAGGAAAGCACCCGCACCATCAAGCGCACCTGGGGAGAAGCCCTCGTGGGCACCTTCGCCATGGGCGCGATCTTCCTCATCGTCGGGCTCGTGGGGGCCCTTGCCCTGGTGCTCATCACCCTGGCCATCGCCTTCCACCCTGCCATCCTGATCGGCGGGATCGTACTCGCCCTCTTGTGGGTGCTCGCCGTGGTGCTCGTGCACGCCACCGCGAAACAAGTGCTCGTCGCCGCGCTCTACCGCTACGCGACGAAAGGGGAAGCCGGAGGCGTGATGAGCGAGCAGCAGGCCCGCGCCGCGTTCAACCCGCAGGAACCATGGGAAGAGTTCACCGACCCGAACACGGGACGGATCCGGGGCGCCTAGATTGGACCCGCTCACCCTGATCGCGGTCCTGTTCGTGGTGGCCTACGCGCCCTCGATCTTCTTGACGATCCTCATCGCGCGGGCGAAACGCTACCGGCGCGAACCCCGCATGGCCATCTTCAAGGCGTTCTTGTGGGGCGCCACCGGCGCCGCCGCGATCGCGCTCGTGGTGAACACCGTGGCCCAGGGCGCGTTCGTGCGGCCCGCCCTGCGCGACGAAGCGCTCACCACGATCGTCACCGCCGTCATGGTGGCCCCCCTGGTAGAAGAAACGGTGAAACCCCTCGTCTTGTACATGGGGACCGTGAAACGCAACTGCGACGAACTCGTGGACGGGCTGATCTACGGCGCCGTGGCCGGGCTCGGGTTCGCCGCCACGGAGAACCTGCTCTACGAAGCCTCCGCGCTCCTGAGCGACGGGCAAGAAAGTTTCATCGCCACCGCGATCGCGCGCACGTTCTCCTCCACACTCCTGCACGCCATCGCCAGCGCGATCGTCGGTTACGGCATCGCGCTGCACCTGAACAGACGCTGGGGCTTCTTCATGCTCATTCCCTTCTTCCTGCTCGCCGTCTTGATCCATGCCGGCTACAACGCGATCGTGAGCCTCGCACCGGGCATCGTGATCATCCCGTTGGTCATCATCGTGATCTGGGGGTTCGTGCTCGTGCGCCGCCGGATCCGGACCATGAGCCTCGTCTCCCCGAGCAAACACTGGATCGTCCTCCGGCAACAAAGCGCACCCCAAAACGGGCCGCCGAAAGAGACCTGGCGGCCCGTGCCCCCAAGCGACCCACCGCCGTCGCGCGGTCCACCGGAACGCTGGGCGCGCGTTCGACCGCCGGACTCCCCTCCGCCTCAACGCGCGCGCAAAAGGCCCTCCAAGGCCGACGACGCTGGGGAGGATGCAGAAGACGAAGACCACCCTGCCCGATGAAAGACGCGGCGGACCCACCGCTTCCTCGCACCGCTGTGGTTTTGCCCCGCCCTTTTTATCAACAGCCCGGTTCGCGCGCCACGTGCCCTGCTGGAAGGCCCCGGTCTCCCGTGGCGCCGGCCGCCACCAAACCGCACCGGCCCCGCGCCACCCCCGATCCCTGCCGCGATGGGTGCTCGCAGCGATCCTGCTCGCCGTCGTGGTCTGCGCAGCCACCGCCACCGGAATCGAGCAGGAAGAAGCCGGCACCCGGCATGTTCTCGTGCTGATCCCTGAGCCGGGCGCCGAGACCACCGTGCACCAACGCATCCATTTCGAACCTGCCACGGCGGACAACCGCACGATGACGATCGGGGTCCCCCTGGACTCCCGGAACCATGAAGTCACCAACAGCGACCAACGGCGCCTGGCCTGGAGCGAGACCGCACCCGGGGTGCTCCACGTACAGACCCCGCAAGACACCGCGTACATCGACGTGAGCTCACGGGGCATCCTCGCCCCCGGCAACGGACAACCGCTGCGTTTCGGCCAGACGGACCCCGCCGATCCCTTGTGGCTCGTGGTCGCCGCCGCGCCCTCGTTGGATGCATCCGCTTTCGGGCTCAACGAAATCGCGCACGACGAACTGCAAGGATCCGGCGCGGTCCCCGACTCCTGGCCCCTGCCCGACTCATGGGGATATGCGTGGAACGAAGGCCGCGACAAGGAACTGCCACCCAGTATCGAGCCCGCCAGCGGCCAACTGCGCAGTCCGCTCTCCGCCTACGCCCTCGCGGCAGGCGTCGTCGTCCTGCTCGGCGCACTCACGCTGTGGCTCGTGGCGCGGATCCACAAAGGCGTCGGCGACCCCACGCGCAGCAGGAAACAACCGATCATGAGGCACCTGGAAGAACTGCGCAAACGCCTCGGCGTCGCCGTCGTCGTGCTCTTCGTCGCCACCGCGTTCTTCTTCAGCTTCGCCTTCCGATGGACGACCCTCGCACAGGTACGGTTGCCGGTGCCCTGGCCCACCATCCACAACAACGCCGCCTCGCAGGTCTTCACGTGGCTCGCCAGCCGGATCGTCCCCGCCGGGGTCGACGTGGTCGTCGTCGCCCCCTTCGAAGCCGTGATCACCCTGCTGCTCCTTTCGTTCGCCCTCGGGGTCCTGGTGACCTTCCCCATCCTGTTTTTCGAGACCTACGCGTTTCTGGCCCCCGCCCTCTACCCCCCGGAACGACGCCTCGTCTTCGCCGTCTCCCCCGCCGTGGTCGCCCTGTTCGCAGCCGGGGCGATCTTCGGCCTGCTCGTCATGGCCCCGCTGATCGTGAAGGTGCTCTACGGTTTCGCCGTCGCCGCGGGCGCCATCGCGTTTCTCACCATGCCGCAGCTCGTCTCCATCGCCGCGCTGCTTGCCCTCCTGTTCGCCGTCGCCTTCCAGATGCCTCTCGTCATGATGCTCACCGCCCGCATGGGACTCGTGCGCGCCGCCGTCTACCGCCGACAGTGGCGCTGGGCCGTCATCATCATCATCGTCTTCTCCGCCATGGTGACCGACCCCACCGTGATCACACAGATCATCGTCGCCGCCGTGCTGCTCGCGCTCTACGGGATCGGCCTCGTATTGGCATGGATCGCCGACCGGAAACGCATCGAACCGGAATGACGGTGGAGCACGCTCCGCCCGGCCCGGGCCTCTTTTTCCACAAAGCTCCGGCAGACACTCGGACGATGGCCTACCCTTCAGTGCAGCCCCGGCCTGAGTGCATGCCCTCGCGAGCACCGGGGGCGGGTCACCACTTCATCGCCTGTCCCATCAGCTGGTCCGCATCGACCACCCGCCAATCCTCGCCCGCGTGCTCCAACTCGAAGTATCCGCACGGGCCGAGCCGATACTTCGGCATGTTCGACAGCGGTTCCCCGCGCAGCCGACAGATCAACGTCCCGATGGCCACCGCATGGGCGACCACCACCAACCGACCATAAGGCCCGCCGTCGCGCATCCGGTGCAGGTGCTCGCGGGTGACCGATTCGAAGACCGGCCACGCGCGTGCCTGAAGTTGCGCCAGGCTCTCCCCTTCCGGCATCTGCACCGTGTCCGGCCGGTTGCGCCAGGAATCACGGATCCCCGGGACGTGCGTGTCCAACTCAAGGAACGGGATCCCTTCCAAGCGGCCATGATGGATCTCCTTGAGGCCCTCGAAGGTCTCCACGCCGAGCCCGTGCCGGTGCGCGATCTCCTGGGCGGTCGCCCGGGCGCGCCTTAGCGGGGACGCGACCACGCGCACCACGGGTTCGGAGTGCAGACGCTCCGCGACGCGGCGTGCCTGCCTGCGGCCCGTCTCGTTCAAGGGTTCATCCAGCCAGCCCTGGCAAACCAACCGACGGTTCAACTCGGTCTCGCCGTGACGCACGAGTACGACCCGAGGGGCATCGGCGGGACTCATTGTCGGTCCATGGGCGCCTCTTGGGCAAAAGCTTGACGCTCGGCGCACGCGGGGTCGCACAGGCGGGACCGGGTCTACTGGGCGCTGCCGGCGGCCTCGAGAAACGATCTTGTGTCCATGACGCTGGCAAACCCGGCGCCCAGGAACATGCCCACCACACTGCGGATCCGCTCCTGCGGCCACTCATCGGAGAGGTCCGGGCACCCCGTCGCATCGGGCAGGAAGGTGACCTCGTAATCCATGTCGTGGGCCTGGCGCGCCGTGGACGCGCAGCAATGGCCCGTCATGAAACCCGTGATCACCAGATGGTCGGCGTCCACCTCGTCCAGAACGTGCTTCAGCGAGGTGTCCTCGAAGGCGTTGTATCGGTTCTTGACCACCTCGGGGGCCCCACGCACGCGGATCAATTCCTTGCTGTAAGCCACGTCCTGGGTCCCTTTCTTGAACGGGAAATCCTCGGGCGGAGTGGCCTCCTGGCCCCACATGCGGCCCAGGTCACTGCCATCCCGTTCGTGCTCGTGCCGGACGTACACCACGGGACGGCGTTGTTGCTTGAACAAAGTGATCACGCGGTTGATCTTTTCGAGCGTGGTCTTGGTGTCCTTGCAAAAAAGCGGGGACCGCGAATTGGTATGGGCCCGTTGAGCATCGATCACAAGGAGCGCGGGCTCCCCTTCGGAGGATTGGACCATGGAGGGCCGTCACAGGGTCGTCGTACCGATAGAGATTTCGGTGCGGCCGGCAAAACCCGTGCCGCAGCGGTCCAGGCGAGGTGGCTCGTTCACCACGAGGGGCCGTCGCTTCCAGGCAGGGTGCGCGTGACGGTCACCTCGTAGGCGGCGAATGCTTCCACGTCCGCTCCCGTCACCGTGATCGTGAAGGAGGTGCACCAGCTGTCCGCGAAGGAGACGGCCGTCACGCCGGCGGTCGTGGACGATTGCCGGTCGCCTACGGAGAGCACCAAGGTATTCGTCGGGGGCTGGGCGCTGAGGGTGACGGTATAGGTGGCCATGACCTGTGCGCAGGGGGAGCCGGTCGGGTTGTTGTCAAACTCGTGCGCGTTCGTCTCCCCGTCGGCGACGACACCGAAAAACGGCCCCGGGGTCCCCGCGGCGAGCGTGGCCGGGACGGCGAGAAGAACCGCGAGCAAAGCTGTGGTGAGGATTGTTGTCGTGCGCAACATGGCGGGCGGGGACCGAGCCTGGCGTCAAAAACCTTCTCGATTCGGGTGCCGGGTGGCAAAAGCATGCCGAAGCCGGGTTGGTTGATGGAAGTCCAGGAGTATCGCTTCTGTACGGATGAAAAAAATGGAGGAAGAGAGGGGCAAGAAAGGGGGCGGCTGGTCTACTGGGTCTCCAGCTCGGCCCGGGCCATCTTCGTGCCCGCAACGAGGCTCTCGAGCTTCTGCTGCACGACCGGCCAGCGCCGCGTGCGCAGGCCGCAGTCCGGGTTCACGAAGACCTTCTCCGGGCCCAGGATGTCCGCGGCGGCGAGCACCCGGTCCCGCACGAGCTCCGGCGGTTCGATCCGGTCCGTGTGCACGTCCAGCACCCCGAGCCCGATCTCGAAATCGGCGCCGAACTCGTCCCACAATTCCAGGGTCTCGTAGATCCCCGGGCGGTCCGCCTTCTTGCGTCCCAGCTCCCAGGAGTCCTTGTTGGAGAGTTCCAGCAGCAGTTGCTGGCAGTTCTCGAGTTCCAGGACCTCCGGGAACATCAACCGGTAGTCGCTGAAACAGATGTGGACTCCGAAGGTGCCGTCGATGCCCTTGGTGGACTCGTTGAAGCTCTCCACGAAGAGGTCGATCTCGTCCGGCTTCGTGGTCGCCGCGGGCTCGTCGATCTGCACGAAGGGCGCGCCGGCCTCCACGAGGCTCTCCACGTTGGGCCGCAGGACGTTCCTGGAGACGTCGCGGACGAACTCCCGGCGCGCGTTCTTGCGCCGGTCGCTCTCGCTTTGTCCGTGGGCACGCGGGTAGTAGTGCTCGTCGAAACTCCAGTCCATGATCGTGTACGCGCCGGTGACCGGGACTTTCAGGGTCTTGTTCGCGTACTGGAGCGCATGGTGGTACTCGTCGATGTGATAGTTCCCCTCACTCTGCGGGGGCGCCACCACGGCGGCTTTCTTGAAGTACAGGTGGTCCCACGAGCGCACCCAGCCGCGCTGCTCGAACCCTTCGGAACGCGCCACGGGGTAGTCGTACATCTCCGTGCGGGTCTCTTCGCCGTCGTAGACGATGTCCAACCCGATGTCCTCCAGGTACGCCAGCGTGTAGCGGCTGGCCCACTTCTTGATCTCGAACTTCTCTTCCTTCGTGAAGCCCTTGCCTTTTTCCAGGAGCTTCAGGAGCCCTTCATGGCCGTCGATCTTCAGGCGTTCGCCGTCGCGCTTCGCCTCCTGGATCTCGCTTTCTGTTACACCGCCCTTCGTGAGCGCCTTGAGGCGCCAGAGGGTCTTCGGCAGGCTGCCGATCTCCTGCGTGGGGAAGACGGGGAGGTCCTTGACCGAGTCGCGCGTGGCTATGCGACCACCTCCTCCAGTTGTGCGACCACACGACCAAGCACCTCGACCTTCTTCGCCGCGATCGAGTTCGGTACATGGTCCAGGTCCCAGCCGTTGGTCACGCCCCACAGGGTCACACCCAGGGATTCGGCCAGGCGCGTGGCGCGCTCGGCGGCCTCCTTGGGGTCCTCCAACAGGGATTCCTCACCACGTATGACTGCGGCGGTAAAGCGAGTGCCCGAAGCCAGGTCCAGGTCCTGGGGGGGTTCGCGCGCCGGGTCCTCGATGCTGAGCCCGCCGAGCGGGTTCGCGTTGAGCAGTTCGACCCGGTTGAAGGGGTCCCCGTTCGTCAGGTGCAGCGTCGCCACGTCCGCATGCTCGCCCGCTGCGGTCTTGAGCAGTGCAGCATAGCGGTTCGGGTCCGGCGCCTCGGCGCGCGCATAGGCCGCGCTCGGGTCGTGGATCCGGACCACGGTGGCCCCGTTTTCCACACCGGCCTTCACGACAGGGGCGAGCGCTTCGGCATAGGCCGCTGCGAGCTTGTACACGTCGCCGTAATGGTCGTCGCGGCTGCGGCTTGCCAGGTCCCATGGCGAGGGCAACGTGAGCACCCACGTTTCCCCTTCCGGTATGCGCAGCGTATGGAACACGTCCGTGGGGCTCCCGGCGGGTTCGATCTTGCCGGTCACGTGGGGCTGCCGGAAGAACGTGTTCGTCTCGAAGTAGCGGTTCAGTTGACCGGGTTCGACGCCGTTCCACTGTGTCACGAAGGGACGCAGCAGGTCCTCCCAGCGCACCAGAGCGGGCGCGACCGGTTCCAGCTTGGCCTGCTGCTGCAAGCGTACGTGGTTCTCTTCTTCCTGGGTCGCCGCCTCGAGGAGCGCCGCATCGTCGATGAGCGCTTTGGCATGGTCCCAATGAGTCCGCATGTAGGTCTCGGACCGGGCGGCGATTCCGCCGATGTAAGCATGCACCATAGGTCGGTTCCGAACACGACGGGTTATATAAAATGCAAGGTGTTATTACTGATGTGCATGTCGTTGGGCCGAGGTTTGTAGATGGTCCCGGGTCCGGAGGTCGAGTGCCACTGGGCCATGTGCGTCGACCGGCACGCCCCGCGCAACCCTTATGTAGTTGTTTGTAACTATTGTAGTGTGAAGGTTGCAATGGATTCGGATGCGCTGATCAAGCTCACAAAAGCCGCGCTCAAGGAAGACGTGGTTGGCGCGATGGAGGTGGTGATTCCGCCGGAGGTCGAGAAAGAGTGTGTGGCCCAGGGGAAGGCCGGGCACCACCCGGATGCCATAATTCTGTCACAAAACATCCTGGCTGGCCGGATCCACGTAACTGAACCCAACCCACCTCCCGGTCTTCAGCGCACCCTGGAAGACCTGAACGTTCAAGGAGGCGAAGCCGAAGTCCTACGTCTTCAAACAACGATCGACGCCGACCTCATCGTGAGCGATGACGCGAAATTCCTTCGGTTGATCGATGGATTGGGCTTGACGTACGCTACGCCCGCCGCACTCGTCGTGGCTCTGGTGTTCCAAGGTGACCTATCACGCCAAGACGCCTTGCGTAAACTCGAAGACTTGGCCCCCCTGATCAGCGCGGAAGAACATGCAGGGGCCCGTGAAGCCCTCTCGGAGATGAAATCATGACGGACGTCAAGAGCATCCGGTTTTCGAAGGAAGTCCTCGCCCGCATCCGGAAGCGCGCGAAACGAGAGAACCTCGATGAATCCACGACGATCCGTCAACTCGTCGCGCTCGGGTTGCAGGATTATGCCTGTGACCTCTACCAAGACGGTAAAGTCACACTGCGCGAAGCCGCTGATCTCGCCGACCTGGCCCCAAGGGATATGATCGACCTCCTCCACAAGCGGGGCATTCGGGGCAATGTCACGCTCCAGCAGCAACAGCAGGCGGTCCGCCATGCGATAGAAGCGACCCAAAAGGAGAAATGACACGCCGACCACGCCATCCCCCAAAGTTACCAAAATATACCTACGTGCCTCCTCTTGGTGGCAACGGGGCTTTCATCCCGGAGTCCCCTTGCCGGGTCCCTTGAAGAGAGCCGGGTCGGTGCGGCAGCCGCGTGGTGCTCGAAATCACCCCCTCCCGGGCCCTTTTGGTGCTCGGGGCCGTGCTGTTGGTCGGTTTCCTCGGCAGGTGGATGTTCAACAAGACCAAGGTCCCCGACATCCTCCTCTTGATCCTCGTGGGCTTCGGGATCGGCCAACTCTTCGGCATCGACCCGGAACCCTTCATCGAAGTGATGCCCTACGTCGGGGTCCTCGCGCTCATCGCGATCCTCTTCCACGGCGGGCTGGACCTGAAGTTCAAGGACCTGGTGAGCGGGCTGCCGCGCGCCAGCGTGATCAGCTTCTCCAGCTTCGGGTTGAGCGTACTGCTCGCCGCCCTTTACGGCACCTTCGTCCTGGGCCTCCCTTTCCTGCACGCCTTGCTGTTGGGCTCCATCGTGGGCGGCACGAGCGCCATCGTGATCATGCCGCTTCTCAAGGGCATCAACATGGGCAGCAAGGGCAAGACGATGCTCAGCCTCGAATCCGCGCTCACTGACGTCCTATGCGTCGTGGTCGCGTTGGCCCTGGCCACCATGATCGCCCAGGGCGACGGCGGGCCCTTCCAACTCGCGCGAAGTCTCGTCGGCAGTTTCGCCATCGCGATCTTCATCGGAGCCATCGTCGGGTTCGCCTGGGTCGCCGGGATCGAACACGTACGCCGGACGGAAAACGAGTTCGTGTGGACCGTCACGGCCCTCTTCGTCCTCTACGGGATCGTCGAACTGCTCGGTGGGTCCGGCCCCATCGCGGTCCTGCTGTTCGCCATCATACTCGGCAACTCCAGCCAAGTCCGCCGGATGTTCAGCCTGCCCGAACGCCGGCTGAGCCGGTCCCTCCTGCGCATGCAGACCGAGGTCGTCTTCTTCGTCCGGAGTTTCTTTTTCGTCTTCCTCGGTCTCGTCTTCGACCCGGGGTTCTTCCAGGTCACACCCCTTCTGGCGAGCCCGCTCCTCAAGTCCTTCGGCCTCTTCCTCGCGCTCGTCGTCGCACGGATCGGCGCCGTCTACCTCGCCACGCGCGGGGACCCTGGCTTGATCGGGCAACGACTGCGTTTCATCCTGCTCATGCCGCGCGGACTCGCCGCCGCCGTGCTCGCCTCGATCCCCGCCGCCGCGCCCTACAACATCACAGGGGTCGAGATCTTTGTGAACTACGCCTTCGCGATCCTCCTCTTCTCCAACATCGCCGCCACGTTCGCCGGGTTCGTGGGTCCCGGAAAGAGCTGGCCGCGCATCCCACTGCCCTGGAAGCGCAAGGAACGCAGCGAGACCGAGGCCATCGACGACGCGATCCGGGAGAGAGCCCCCGCCGACGCCTAGACCGGACCCTCAGGAAGCGGCACCGTGTTCTGAGGGTCGAAGCAATCCCCCGTGGGCTGCGGGAGCTCCTGCAGCGGCGTCACCTCGCCCCCATGAGCCACGATCGTGTTCATGAAGACCAACGCGTCGCCGTAGAGATCATGATCCTCCCGCCCCTCGCGCGTGTACGCCTCCTCCGGTGCCAGGAACCGCACGTTCGACGTGCCCTCCGCCTGCGACTTCAAGAGATCGTTGTAGCCGGGGATCGTCACGGAGAAACAACGGTCCCGTGAACCGGCCGGCTGCTCCGACGTGTCCTCGTCGTACACGTAGACCCGCAGGTCGCTGCCGCCGAAGTTTTCCCGGTCGTAACCCGCCGGGAAGCCCGGGTCCTCGTTCAACCCCCGGATGTTCGTGTAGAAGGAAGTGCCGTTGGTCCAGACCCCCACCGTCGCCGTCGTGACCTGGTCGTTCGCGTTCACGCCCGCCTCCCGAAGAGGCTGCGTCAGGGTCCGGTTGAAGCTCGCTCTTTCGGTCGAATCGACAACGGACACCGTGTACTCCAAGGAAGGGACAAAAGGCGCCGCCGGCCTCTGGAACAAGAACAACAACGATTGGCCCGCGTCCAATGCCTGCGCTTCGGTCCCGTTCTCCGGCTGCCAGCCGCCGCTGGTCACCGGCCCCCACTCCGTGTCGTTGTCGTGCGCCTGCACCGTGAACAAGGCGGGCTCGTCGCCATCGTTGGTCACCCGCGCCATCCAACCATACGGGTAGCCCGCATGCATCACGGCATCTCCCGGATACCGGTACTCATAGACCTCCAGGGAGTCCAACCCCTGCGGGTCCTGCTGCACGTCGCGCCCGCCGCCGTCCAGACAACCCGACAGCACGGCGCCTGCGATCAAAACCATCACCATCGGACCGGCACCCCAGCGCATAACGCGTTCATCCCGCTGCGGTGTTTATAGTCGTTGCCCCACCATTGGCGCGTGGGCCCGCCCGTCAGCTCAATCCGGAACCCACCAGCTCCTCAGCCCGGTCCAGCCCCCGCTTGTCCAACTCCTCGATGAGCTCCCGGTGAACGCGCACCGGGAACGCCGGACCCCGAAACACAAACCCGGTATACGCCTGCAACAGCGTCGCCCCCGCCGCCATGCGCTCCGCCGCGTCGTAGCCCGTCTCGATCCCCCCGACCCCCACCAACGGCACCCGGTCCCCCACCGCCTTGGACAGCGCAACCATCACCAAGTGCGCCTTGTCCTTGAGAGGCCGCCCCGAGAGTCCCCCTTCCCCCGCCTTCTTCAACGCCCCCGGGCGCGTCGTCGTCGTGTTCACCGCCACGATCCCCCCCGCCCCCGCATCCACCGCCGCGCGCGCCACGGGCACGAGCTCGTCGAGATGACCATCCGGATGCAGCTTGACCAGAACGGGCCGCACCGCGTCCACCTCCTCCAATCCCTCGATCACCTTCTGCACCAGCTTCTTGATCCCGTCCGGCGCCTGCAACGAGCGCAACCCCGGCGTGTTCGGGCTTGAGACGTTGATCGTCACGTAGCCCGCATAGGGCGCCAACAACTTTGCCGCCTCCACGTAATCATCCATGGCCGCCTTCACGTGGTCGCCCGCGAACCGCTCCTTGTTCGCCCCCACGTTGACCCCCAGGAGCCCCTTGCGGTCCACCCGGGTCGCCAACCGCTTGGCCACCTCCATCATGCCCGGATTGTTGAACCCGAGCCGGTTCACCAAAGCCCCCGCCTCCGGGTGGCGCTCCATGCGCGGCTTCGGGTTGCCCTCCTGCGGCTTCGGCGTCACCGTCCCCACCTCCACATGGGAAAAACCGAGCCCCAAGAGCGCATCCGGCGCCTCGGCCCCCTTGTCGAACCCCGCCGCGAGGCCCAACGGGCCCGGTACCACGCTGTCCAGACAATGGACGATCAAGCGCAGGTCCGGCCGGTTGCGCCGCTCCATGCGCTCCAGCCTCCGGGGGGACCGCTGCCAACGGGCAAGTCGGTTCATGGCCAGTCCATGGGCCCGCTCCGGGTCCAAACGGAACAACAAGCCGCGCACGAGGGGGTACACAAACCCCGTGAGGCGTCTTTCGTTGATGAACCCTGAGCCTACGGACTCGCGCATCGGGGGCGTTCAGTCGTAGTCGCGCCGCTTGACCAACCAGAAGCTGATCCCCAGATACACCACCGTGTGAGCGACCATTGCCAACAAGACCAGCCCGACTTCCTCTGGCAATCCCATCGCCTCCAGGTCCATCTGCCCGCCCCGTTCCCCCGCCCAGACCGATTGCGCCACCTGGATCAGGGAGTTCGGGCTCAACATGCTGAACCACTGGCCCACGCCCGTCCCCGGTTCGATGCCCCGGAACAGATCGATCAGGACCCCGACCACCCCGATCAACGGGAACACGAGGAACCAAAGCCCCAACGCCACGATGAAACTCGCCACCGGACTCCGGAACATCGACGAACAAAGAATCCCCAGGCCCACGAACGGCAGCACCCCGACGAGCACGACCCCCAAGCCGCCAAGGATCAAACCCCATGACTCCGCGTCCGGAAGCCCGATCAACGCGACGAGCAACAACAAACAGACGCCGAAGACCACGACGAACACCCCGCCCACGGAGAGATAGGCCCCCACGATCTTTCCGCTCAACATCGTCGACCGGGTCACGGGTTTGCTCAAAAGCAGGAACAAGGAGCGGTTCTTCCACTCCCCGCAGACCCGGTCCGCGCTCAACGCGAGCGCCAACACGCTGACGAACGTGAAGCCCCCGATGGCGAAATAGAACAGCAGGATCGCCCGGATCGTCTCCCCGGCCTCGTCCGCAGAGAGTCTGCCCTGCACGCCCGTGAGCTCGTCCGTGAAGATCGCCCCCAGGATCGTGGCCAACAGGAACGTCGCGAAGAAGAGCCCGCCGATGATATAGACTCGTTTGCTGCGCAAGTGCTCCATGATCTCCTTCTTCGCGATCACCCACGTCGCCTGCGCCCCACCGATCACAGCTCGCCCTCCCCTTTCGTGAGCTCCAGGAAGGCCTGCTCCAGACCCACCGTCTCCTCCTCGACACCCTGGATGCGCGCCCCCGCCTGCGAGAGTTGCGCGACCAAGTCGGAGATCTCCTTCCCCTTCGCCATCACACAGACAAGACGGTTCCCGTCCAAGGTTGCTTCCTTGGCCACGCCGGAATCCACGGGCACCTTCTCCAACTCGGGAAACGGATCGGCGAGGGTCACCGTGACCTTCACCTCTTCGCCGCCCATCCGTTTGCGAAGTTCCGAGACCTCGGACTGGGCGACGATCCGGCCCTGGGAAAGGATCACCACGCGCGAGCACACCTGCTCCACTTCGCTCAGGATGTGACTGCTGAGAAAGATCGTCGTCCCCTGACCGCTGAGATGACGGATCAACTCCCGCATCTCATACGCCCCGCGCGGGTCCAGCCCGTTGGTGGGCTCGTCGAAAATGATGAAATCCGGCTCGTTCAAGAGCGCCTGGGCGATGCAAAGACGCTGCTTCATCCCGTGGCTGTACCCCCGGACGCGACGCGGCGCGTTCTCCGTCATCCCCACCAACCGGAGCACCTCGTCCACCCGCTCGCGCAACCGGGGACCCTCCATGCCGAACAGCTGCCCATAGAACTCCAGGTGCTGGACGCCGTTGAGCGTGCCGTAGAAATCGTACTGGTCCGGGACCAGACCCACGCGCGCCAACTGGGCCCGGCTGTCGCCTTCCACGGGCTCCCCGAACAACTCGATGGAACCGCCATCAGGCCGCAGGAACCCCAAAACGCATTTCGTGAACGTGGTCTTCCCGGCACCGTTGGGCCCCAGGAAGCCCACCACCTCACCCCGGCCCACCTCGACGGACACCCCGTTGAGCGCCTTGACCTTGCCGTACTGCT
>CAYVRY010000004.1:0-42722 GCA_964452895.1 uncultured Halobacteriales archaeon | reverse complement strand
CGACCTCACGGAGATCGGGAACTTCTTCAGCGTCGGCACCGCCACCGCAGGCACCGTCTCGCTGGAATACGTGTAGCCGGAGCGTGAATCATCCCTTCTCTTTCCTTCTCTTCGCCCCTTTTTCTTGATAAGAGGTTTAAAAAGAAGTGTGTTTTTTCTGCCGTGCCAAAGCGGGACACATAGGTATAAATCGAAGGTTGTCCTGCCCCCGGTTGGTATTCGGGAACGGTGCGCATGAAGACAGAAATCACGGCAGCCATGGTCGCCCTGATGCTCGTTGGCATCGCATCATTGGCCGCTGCAGACGACCACTGGGACGAAGATCGCGAATTGACCTATGCCGGGACGACGCGGCAAGATCACGATCTCAACGAAGCGTGTGACGAAGCCCTCGGCAAATGTTTAACCCACATCCCGCGCGGCATGATCTATACAACCTGTGACGACTCGGATGGCATCCAAGGAAGCGGAATCAATGGCATCGGCGGCGGGATCTTCTGTGGCATACGGCTGGGGACCACCATCACGGTCACGCTGCACGACGAACTTCTCCAAGCCCCCGAAGCCATCGTGACCTGCCCGTACGTTGACGAAGTGATTTATCCACCCTCCGGCAGTCCGTGGCCCCCGCTTATCGGGGTCACCTGGCACAAGGAACTTGGACGCGCGGCGCCGAGCCTGACCCTCGACGTGCCCGATGACTGCATAGAGATCGTGGAAAACGAAGGCGGCCTCACAGACATAGGCATTTTCATCTATACTGGGACGGCCACGACGGGCACTGTTGCGTTGGAACATGAGCCCTCGAAGACGTAGAAGAGTGTGAAATCGTGAAAACAGAAGCCACAGCAGCCATGATCGCCTTGGTGCTCATGAGCATCGCACCATTGGCCGCTGCAGACGGACACTGGGACGAAGACCGCGAACTGACCTATGCCGGGACGACGCGGCAAGATCATCCCCTGAGCGGCGATTGTACCTACATCTTTGACGAATGCATGGTGGTATCGAGCGGAATCATGCATTCATCCTGTCACAACGAGCACGGGATAGCAGGGACCGGCATCGACAGCATCGGCGGCGGCATCTTCTGCGACGTCCGGATCGGAACGACCATCACAATCACGTTGCACGACGAGTTCCTCGAAGTCCCTGAAGCCAGCGTGACCTGCCCAAACCGCTACGAAACCCCTTTCCACGGGCCATACGGTGGAACGCCGCTTTTTGGGTTCGTTTTGCATAAAGGCCTCGGACGCGCCACGCCGAGTCTTACCATTGAAGTGCCCGATGACTGCATCAACACCGGACAAGAGGACGGCCTCACGGAAATCTACTTCTTTTTCAATCTGGGCGACGCCACAACCGGTACAGCGACGCTGGAATATGAGTAAGCGAGATATGGATGGTGCAAAAAACATGAAAACGGAACTGATGACGATTCTGGTCACTTTGGTGCTCGTGAGCACCACACCATTGGCCGCTGCAGATGAACACTGGGACGAAGATCGCGAATTCACCTACGCCGGGACGACCCGACAGGACCACAACCTCAACGAGGTGTGCGCCGACGCCACCGGAGGCGAATGCCCCATCGTGATCCCCAGCGGAATCGCCCAAATCTCTTGTGACCATACCGGCGGCATGTTCTTCACGGGCATCCAAGGCATCGGAGGCGGCAAGTTTTGCGGTGTCCGTATGGGCACCACAATAACCGTCACGCTGCACGACGAACTTCTTGAATTGCCGTCGGCAACCGTGACCTGTCCGTACGCTAGCGAAGTGATTTATCCACCCCCCGGCAGTCCGTGGCCCCCGCTTATCGGGGTCACCTGGCACAAGGATCTTGGAGAGGCGGTCCCGAGCCTGACAATCGATGTGCCCACTGACTGCATGAACACCGAACAAGAGAACGGCCTTACGGAAATCCACTTCTTTTTCAATCTCGGCACCGCGACGACGGGCACCGCCACGCTGGAATACGAATAATCAAAACCTGGATGGTGCAACGCATGAAAACGGAACTGATGACGATTCTGGTCACCTTGGTGCTCGTGAGCACCACTCCACTGGCTGGTGCAGACGGACACTGGGACGACGACCGCGAATCCACGTACGCTGGGACCACTCGCGTGGACCACGGCCTCACCGACGACTGTTCCGACGCTCTCGGGGAATGCCCTATCGTGATCCCCAGCGGGATTGTCCAAACCTCTTGTGACCATACCGGCGGCATATTCGGCACGGGGATCCAAGGCATCGGCGGCGGGAAGTTCTGCGGCGTCCGGATGGGCACCACGATCACCATCACGCTGCACGACGAATACCTCGAACTCCCGGAAGCCTCGATCACGTGTCCCGACCACGTGGACCATTATTACTGGGGAGGCGGACCCCACCTTTTTGGCATCGTGTGGCACAAACATGTGGGTCACGCAGCCCCGAGCCTGACCATCGACGTGCCTGAAGACTGCATGGAGACCGAACAAGAAGACGGCCTCACGGAACTAAACTTCTTCTTCGACATCGGCACCGCCACGACCGGAACGGCGACGCTGAGCTATCGGTGACAGGCCCCCGAACGACGCCCTGAAACCCTCGCAGAGTACCTTTCACCCCAGGATCCATTTGTCCTTATATTGACCAGAAATGTACCATCCCCCCTCGACGCTTGTGGGAAAACACATAAAAGCATATTGTACATTGTCCCATCAGGGGGTTGATCCTATGGAAGGTGCGAAAGGTATGAAGACACAACTATTGGTAGCAATGACTGCGCTGGTGCTCGTCAGCCTCGGCCCCATGGCCGCGGCAGATGAACACTGGGACACAGACCGCGAATTCACCTACGCCGGAACGACCCGGCAGGACCACAGCCTCAACCAGGAGTGCGGCGACGCCGCCGGCGGCGACTGCCCTGTTATCATCCCCAGCGGGATCATCTACACGTCGTGTGACCACACGGACGGCTTATTCGGAAGCGGTATCAACGGCATCGGAGGCGGGATCTTCTGCGGCATCCGCATGGGCTCGACCGTCACGGTGACGCTGCACGACGAACTCCTCGAAGTGCCAGAGGCCGCCGTGACCTGCCCGAGCCACAACGACACGTTCAACGACCCGATTCTCAACGAACCGCTCTTTGGAGTGACATGGCACCAGGGCATCGGCGACGCGGCTCCGAGCCTGACGGAGACGGTCCCCGAAGACTGCATGCAGACCATCGAGGACCATGACGACCTGACGAACATCGGCATCTTCTTCAGCGTCGGAACCGCCACGGCAGGCAGCGTCACGCTGGAATACGTCTAGTGGGACACGCGGTCAACCGTTCTCTTTCCTCCCCCTCCTCCCGTCCCGGGACGCCGGGTCGAAACGACATTAACTATTTTTACCCCATCTCTTCTGTAAGACTGTGCGCCTGCATGGAAGCGTCCTGGCCGTCCTTGTTGTCCTGATGGCCCTCAGCGGCTGTCTCGAGTCCCCTGATGGCAACGATACGGGGAACGGGGACGGGAGCGGCCCGACAGAATCGGGGAAGGACCAAGACGAGAAGAAACAGGACGGGAAGGCGGCGTGCGACGACGAAGACCCGCCCACGCCCGCCCATCCCGATGACCACCGCGTGGAGTCCCGGGACGAGATCCGTTGCCCCGGCCACTACGCCATCCTGGACCCCGGAGGCGGCAACACCTGGGAGGTCCCGTCCTGGGAAGAGGGCGATTGGTGGAAGTACCAGAGGAACCAGGATGGGACCTGCCATGAGCTGTTCATGGAGACCGTAAGCGGGACCGATACCGCCTGGAACCAATCGATCTACGTGGTGGACATCGAAGCTTCCGATTGCGACGGCACCCTGGAAAACGCCTTCGCCCAGAACCGCACCCAGCACTCGCTCTCGGAGTTCGCAGGCGCACGATGGAACGAAGGATCAGGCCACGGCTACATCAACCACAATGTGGTCTTTCCCCTGAACGAGGGCAAACGCTGGGCGTACATGAACGCCGCCCGCAACGTGGTGGACGTGGACGTGTCATACCGACCCAATTATCTCTTCGGAACCGAAATGGTGGAAGCCTGGTACGTCCACGTGGAGATCGACCAAGTGGAGATCGATCAATGGTACGGAGTCGAGGAACGCAACCTGCTGTACGAGGAATGGCGCACCGAGGCGATCGGGCTGTTCTGGACGGCGAGGCTGACCGACTCCGGTTGAACGCGCCATCCGGCGTCCCACCCATCCGGGTCCTGCCCGGAACGTTTAAAATTCCGGGCGTCACCCCCGCATCCGTATGCGTCCCGTGGAGCGTTCCAGCGCGGTCCTGACGGCTTTCTGCGTGATCGCCATCGTGCTCTCCGGCTGCGTGGAACAGGACACCGACGACGACCCGGACCAGGAAAACGAAAACGAGGCCCAGAACCGGCCCTCGTTGGACGAGGCCAAGGAATGCATCTGGGAATACCCGGACGGCGCCGTCCCCTGCGAAAACCGCGCCGAGCGCGTCGAAACGCGGCCCCATACCGCCGATGACGATACGGTCTGTGTCGCGGAATCCGCCGGAAACAGCGCAGAAGCCGGCGCCCGACTGGTCTCGCATCCCGGACAGTCCCACCATTCCCTGGAGTACTGGACGCCGTCCGATCCGGAGCCTGTCTCGGGCCTGATCGCCGTCATGGACAACGGGACCGATTACCACAACTGGGACCAGGCCAACGGCACTGCCGAAGCGGTCCTCCCGGAGATCGCCCCCGGAACACAGATCGCGGTATTGGTATTCCGGACGACCCTCACCGGCTCGCCGGAACTGCCGAACGCCACGATCCGCGTGGACTGGGACCTCCTGGAAGGCTACGACGCGCCTTGGCCCGTTCGCGTGGTGGTCGCACAAGACGCAGAATACCACTTCAAGCCGGCCGTCCCCATCGACGACGAAGACGTGTTCGTGTACCAATGGCGGGACTTCATGGAGGTCCAGGGCGAAGATTTCCATTGGGCCTTCCGGTATGAGCCCCTCCTGAGAGAGACCCTGGTGCTCCCCGAAGACGGGTCCGCCTGCTGAGAGGACCATCCCGTCGACCCCTGGCCTGAATCGGCCGGCAAGACCGGTTTTATCCACCCCGCGAAGGCCATGCAAGCCAAGCCCTGCCCTGAACGACTCCGGACGCCACAATCCTCAAGAAAGGAACCGAATTCGACAACAAGATTTATAACCTCAGATGGAACGTCCCGTTTTCGTCCATGCGTGGTGTCATCATAGCCTTCGTCCTTCTCATGCTCGCCGTATCCGGTTGCATCGGTGGCGACGAAGCGGATCCGGCCGATGGCGAGGGGGAAGAATCCTCGGAGACCACGGGGACCATCCAGGGCCAGGTCGTCAAGGACGACTTCTCGCCGATCGCCAACGCAGAGGTCTTCCTTCTGCGCGAGGGCGACGTCATCCAGGACACGTTGACCGCCGACGACGGCGGGTACAAGTTCGAGGGGATCGACCCGGGCGTCTACCGGGTGCGAGCGCTTGCGACGTGCTGCGAGGACAGTATGGAACAACTGCGCGTCGAGGCGGGACAAGTGGTGGAGCACAACCCGGAACTGCCGATCATCCCGCCGGTCGCCACGTTCGTCGACAAGTATGAATGGACCGGTTTCGTGGGCTGCAGCGTCAATTACCCGACCGCCTTCCAACCTTATACCTGTCCCGACGAGAACAACAACGTGGAGGAAATCTTCGAGGTGGAGCCGGGATTGAAGTCAGTCGTCGTAGCCATGGAATGGGAAGTAAGCCCCTTCGCCACGAACGAGTCCCTGAGGCATTGGCTCATGATTCCCACGGACGCGGACCGGGCCACCATCCGCTATGAGGACGCAAGTCCCATCGAATACCGCATCGACGAAGGGGACCCCATCGATTTCCCCTTCGAGGAACTGGAAGAGACCACGGAATACAGGTTCAGGATCTGGGGACCTTCCCAAGGTTTCCAGTTCACATGGCAACAGGAGTTCACGGTCCATTACCACCTTTTCTATGGGGAGCCAGCCCCGTCGGGATACAAGGCACTCCCGGACCTGTGAGCCGAACCCCCATCGGGTCCCGTTCTATGAGAAGCCCCCGATCCAAGCGGGCGCTTGCTGATCCGTGCCGCCGGTCCAGGAAAAACCAGGCACAATGGCGTAAATCCTGAACAAGACATCGACAAAAAGCTTTAAATGGCAACGGTAGTCTTTAGCGCTGATTCGTATGCATGTGGTCAGAACCCCCCTGATTTGTTTCATTGCAGCCCTTTTCTTGCTGTCCGCGGTCGGTACCGTGACCGCCGAAGTCCCTGACCATGACGACGACATCTACACGTGGAAATACGAGCGGGACGACGAGCACCCCAGTCAAAGCGAAGCAAGCGGATGTTATTTCAACTCGCCCAGCCCTGAAGTAGATCCCAATGCCGAACATGACTCCGCCTGTAAGATCGAGTCCTATGAGATCGGGAACACGGATACCCATATGTTCTTCCGATGGACCTTGGCGACCCTCGAGTTCGGGGCGAATGAAGACCTGCGAAGTCCCGTGTCCTTCGACCAGGGCTTTAGAGGGACCGGCGCGGAAGGGGAACGCAAATTCAAGTTCCGGTTGTGGGTCGACGCCGACGAGGCTTGGGTCGACGATGATGAAGGGAACACAGAGCCCGGCTGGGCGGAATCCATCGACGTCGAGATCATGGGCGACCGGAGCGACGGGGTCCTTGTCGCAGCCGTCCCGCATGAACTCGTCGCGACGAAGCTGGCCAGCACGTTCGCCGGCGACCACTTCAACCTCTCCGCGCCGCCCAAGACCGAGGCAAAGTGCGGCGACGCCCCTTTCGCCTGTTTCGCGGCGTTGGGGGACCTGACCGCCGGCAATCACGAACTGGCGGGCGCGGCCAGTGAAGCGAACCGGACGTTCACATTGGAGCCCTACGGCGACCTCCAGCGCCCACCGAAAGCGATCTATGAAAACATCACGGGATTCGGTGACAGCCCTCTCGAGATCGTCCTGGACCCCTCCACGCGGGTCCCTTGGAGCTCGGACATCTACATCTTCAACTGGACCCTGGACCATCCCGCCTTCGACATCGAACTGGAACCGTCCATCGACGCGGGTGCCGCCGAGGTCTCCATCACGGACCCCTTCGGCGAGAACATGTTCCAGGCCCAAGCCAGTGGAGGGGCCGAGGAAAGCTTCGTCGGCGTCTCCAACGGCGTGTGGAACATCACGATCGATCTGAACCGGTTCGCCGGGTCGCTCAAGCTCCATCTGCACGAAGGGGAACTGCCGGAAGGCGGCGGCGGGGGCGACGGCGACGACGATGACACGGACAATGAGGACGAGGACGGCGGGGGCGACGGCGGCAACGTCGACGAAGACGAAAAGGAATCCCCCGCGCCCGGGATCGTCCTGGTCCTGGTCGCCTTGATCTCAGGGATCGCAGGGGCGCGGCGGCTGCGCCGCCGGGCTTGAGGGCAGGAAAACGCACCGTCACGTGAAGTCTGTGAGACGCGGAGCGGGACCGCTTGAGACAACCGGCGAACGCAAAGCGCCTCCTTGTCCAATCCGGCAAAAAGCCTTATATTCAAGAAGGTTGCCTGCAACTCTGGTACGATGCGCGTTGTGATGTTTGTCGCCATCCTTCTCGGGGTGGTTATGGCGGGTTGCCTGGGAGGCGATGACGATATTGAGGAGGACGATGGGGAGGACTTCAACGACGATCTTGCCACGATGACCGGTGTCGTGAACGACGCCGGCGAGTTCGAACCCCTGGAGGGCGTCCGGGTGCGCCTGATCCAGGATGGTGAGACGTTCCACGAGACGAACACCACCATGAACGGGACCTATCTGATCGGCGGCATCGAGCCCGGTCAATACAACGTCCAGCTTTTCACGCCGATCGCAGAACCGAAGATCGACCAGGTGAACATCCGCCCGGGACAGTTGCTTGAAAAGGACTACCTGCTCGAACTCACAGAAGCCCCGGTCTCCACCGAACCGTACTCCGTACTGGATGATTTCAGCGGACTGTGGAGCTGCGCCGTCACGCACGTCACGGACAACCACGTCGCCCCGTGTCAACAGTTCGACGACGCCCATCAATGGTTCACGACGCAAGACATCGAGCCGGGGCTGCGCTCGGTGACCGCAGAGGTCGACTGGACGCCATCCACACCCAGTGCGGAAGAGATGCGGTTCCGCATCATCAACCAGGTGGGCGGGGATCATGTGTACGTGGATGAGATCCAATCGCCCCCCCTGACCTTCCAACTCAATGCGGAAGACCTCCAGGATGAAGCCGAGGAGCGCCAGTTCGAGTTCTACGACGACCCCGACAGGAAACTCGTGCTGCGCTTCGAAGTGAGACCCGCAGGCCCCGGCGTGGTGTACCAGCAGGAGTTCACGATCAATTGGGCGTTCCACTACTGGGAGAACGCACCCAGTGGGTTCTCCCCCAGTGGGGGATAGCGACCACAAGACCAGAATGGAGGCCGCCAAGTTGACCGAACAGCCCGATACGACCCGGAACCGGTGCTCCACCGGGAAGGGACCCCATGGCACGCCGTCGGCGCGCCGGCATAAGCTTCTTATAGGCAGGCCATCACGTCCATTCCAGGTGTCGCCGGTGAAGAAATCTGTCCTGATCGCCTTGTTCCTGATTCTCGTCGCGGCCTTCGCCGGTTGCCTCGGGGACGACGTAGACCCTGAAGACGAGACAGAAACGCCCTCCCAGACGGGGCGGGGCGGCGAGGACGACAACTTCAAACCGGCCGATGCGAACTCCCTGGAAGAACGCCTGGAAGCCGTGCAGATCGTTCCCGAAGACGATCCCGAGTGGGACCGACCGGAGATTGAGCGGGACGACTGGTTCCTGCTCAGCAACACAATGAGCGGCGAAGGGAAGGTGTCCGCGTTCAAGATGGACTTCCCCATGGAAGCCCTCCTGGAAACGGACTTCCGGCCGGAACCGTACATCCTGCTGGACGTCGCCATCGCGCTGGACCCCATGGGGCAGTCCGAGGGACTCGCGGAAGACACGCAGTGGATGCTTCTCGTCCTCTACGAAGACCTCGACCCGGAGTTCAACACCTGGCGATTGGCGTTGGCCCAGGAACGCGTCTTTTACGGCGCCCCGACCACCGTCACGACGCAGGACTTCCTGGAGACCGAAGGCAGCACGAAGAGCCACCCCGCCAAATCCGATCCATTCACCGTCCGCATCAACTACGACGAAGAGACCACGGGGGACTCGATCTACTTCGTGCTCGCGGCGAAAGGGGAAGGCGAATTCGGCATGGGGGTCCAGACGCTCGGGTACAACGACGCCGGGATCTCAACACCGGAATCCCCCCACTCGAGCTGGGGCGACTTCATGAACGCGACCGACAGCGCCCCGCTCGTACCGGAGCGCTCCGGCGAAGCCACCGGACTCCACCTGGCCAAATACCGCAACCGTTACGAGACCGTACAACCGGCCGTCACCACGATCACCGCGGACATGGCCGAACCCAGTGACACGGTCCCCCAGAGCCTGTGGCCCTACATGAACGCCCGGGATGTCACCCTGAGCTCCAAGACGGACTGGGGCGGGTGGAGCCGGGTGGAGGTCTATTACCTGAGTTTCTTCGAGACCGGGTCATGGACCGTCGAAGGGTCGATCCACGGCGAAGGGATCTCCACGTCCACGACGTTCCTTCCCACGGACAGCCTGGAACCGGCGCCGCGGCTGGTGCGTGCAACCATGGAAGGCCCGGATCCCACCGACTTGGAGAACACGATCACAAAGTCCGGGTCCCCCCTGCTCGAAGACGTCTACTTTGAACATCTCGCTATTGGTGGACAAGTGGAGGATTTCTTCGGCCTGCCGTTCCGGGCGACCACCCCGTGAGTCCTGTGTGAGAGCGTTTGGACCACACCCCCCCTTGCAAGAACCCAACGGGCGATACCTATATAACGGACTGATTGGACTGATTGAATGGTGCTTCGGATGCGTATGATGAAAACAGGCCTCGCGTGCGGTATACTGCTCGTCGTGACGCTGGCGGGTTGCCTGGAAGACAACGACGTGGACGGCCCCGGGTCGACGGGGACAGACATCCAGACCCACACGCTGTCGGATCTTGTCTGCGAGTTCACGTATCCGGACAACTCATCCGATGTGCCCTGCGAGAACCAGTTCCAGGAACTCACGCCCGTGGACACCACCTCTCCGAAAACGATCCCCTCCGGCTGGATCTGCGTCGATCAAGGCAGCGAGCAGGACTGGGGATACTCCGTGCACTGGGAACCGTTCGAAGAACAGTACGGGTTCTACTACGAATTCCCGGACGTGGACCGTGCCGTGAACGCCGTCATCTACAAAGACGACGAATCCGTGGGCGCCGTCTGGTACAACGGGGACAACACAGGCTTCGTGCATCTCCCGGACCTGGGGCAATCCGACCCCCCCGAAATGGTGTCCAAGATGTCCATCATCTTCTACACGCACGATTTCATCAGCGACACCCCGGCGCTCGCCAACGGCACGATCCAGGCCCTGTGGAGTTTCCACGGCGGCTCCCCGTACCCCCTGCAGGTCGTGGAATCCGAAACGGATTCCTACTACTTCCACAACGTGAGCGCCAAGGAACTAGGCGCCGACAACTACACGTACGAGGTCGAACCGTTCACCTTGGAAGGCGAGGATTTCAACATCACTGCGCATTCCACGGAACTCAAGCGGATCCAGCTCTCGTGGAACCCGCGGCCCTTCTTCTGCGACCTCTTCGAGACCCCCGCCTCTTGATGGGGCTGGCCCGGTGACGCCTGGACCACGAACCGCCCCCCGATCCTGATCATCTCCCCCGAGCCGCACGTCCCGGCGCAGCGGGGCCTGTGACGCCCTACAGTGCGTCCGATATGTTTATAGCATGAGCAGCCACCTGTTTCCTTGGTTGTTCCCCATGAAAGCTTTTTTCGCCTTCTGTATCATCGTGCTCGTTGCCTTGTCCGGTTGTCTCGACGACGAGTCCGCCCCCGATGGACCCGAGACCGACGGGACCGAGACCGAGCCGAGCGACGGGGGCGAGCAGGACGACCAGAACGTCACCGGCGAGAAAACCGGCCTGAGACTGTCGGAGCTGACGTGCGACTTCCTGTACCCGGACAACACGACCCAGGTGCCGTGCGAGAACACGTTCGACGAACTGGAGATCCAGCAGACCGACGTCCCCCGGACCTCGGACACCCTCACCTGGGTCTGTGTGGAACAGTCCGACGAACAGGACTGGGAATACTCCGTCCACTGGGACCCCTTCGAAGAACGGTTCGGCCTCTACTATGAATTCCCCGACGTGGACCGCCCGATCAACGGCGTGCTCTACAAAGACGACGAATCCGTGGGCGCCGTCTGGTACAACGGGGAGAACACGGGCTTCGTGCATCTCCCGGACGTGGGCCAATCCGACCCGCCCGAAATGGTGTCCAAGATGTCCATCATCTTCTACGTGCACGACTACGTCAGTGAGACCCCGGAACTCGACGGCGGCGCGATCCAGGCCCTCTGGAGCTACCACGACGGGACCCCGTACCCGCTGCAGGTCGTGAACACCGACTCGGACTCCTACTACTTCCACAACGTGACCGCCAAAGAGCTCGGCGCCGACGCGTACACGTACCACATCGAATCGGGCATCGTCGACGGCGAGGACTTCACGATCAACGTCCAATCCAAGGAACTCAAGCGGATCCAGATCTCATGGAACCCGCGGCCGTTTTTCTGCGCGCTCTGAACCCCGCGGGGGCCCGACGCGGCGGTCCCGGACCGAGAAGGCGGACCGGCCATTCCCGGCGCCCGTATTGGCCACCGGCCGGGCCCCTGAGGCCCCGTTGCCGGCGCCCTTCGCGACCACCACAGGGGCCTCCAGGCGTCCGTTCGACGCCCCGGCATTCTTGACCTGGTGGTCCACTCTGCGCGGGGCTCGCGCAGGCACCTCCCGCCGAGACGCAGGCGCCGGGTCGTGCGCGGGCTCGGCCTTGTGCCCCCGACGGACCGCGGTCCAGAGGGCGTTGTACTCTTCCATCATCATCCGGTACGCAAAAAACGGGCCGACCAGGACAAGCGCACCGGGCACCAGCCGGAAGAAGAACGCACCCGCCCCCTTGCCGGCGGGCAACCCCAGGCGATTCCGCGCCTCTTCGAGCAGTTCGAACTGGCGCACCGTGATCACCCAGAACACCCCCGCTGCCAGCAACAAGGGCACAAACAAGACCGCCCAGCCCAAAACGACCCCGAATGCGACCAGCCCCGCATAGGCGAAAACCAGCGGGGTCTCCCGGTTCCTGCGGCCCACCTGCTGGACGAGCTCCGCGTGCGCCGCCGCATGGAAATAAAAATGGTAGACCCCAAACGTGACCAGGGTCAACAGCAGGCCCATCCACGGTTCCCGCCGGCGACCGAAGCAACGCCCCTGTTGGGCCCGCTCCGGCCAGAACGAGGCTCCCTGGGCCATCTGGTGCACCCCGGCCGTCATCCAGCCTCGAACCGCATCGCCTCCTTGATGTGTTTTCCTGTGAACCCGTTGAAACCGAGCCCCCGGGCCCCTATGGCGGCGGCCCGCCGGCCCCCGCCGCCAGGGCCCCGCCAAAAGAACGCAAAGAACAAAAACCGGCACGCCCCCCTGCCCCTTATGCGTGTCCCGGGCCCCCTCCGCGGCTGGATCGGTCTGCTGGTGATCGTCTCGCTCCTGGCCGGCTGCGTGACGACAGACGACCCCGATCAGGACGACGGCAGCGACGACGTCTGGGCCGCCTTGTCGCCGATCCAGTACGACGGGGTCGAACGGATCCACGAACCCGTCGCCGCGGCGGACGGGAAGATCCAGGACACCTGGGTCTACCTCCCCGAGACCGACGACCCGGATGCGCGCTTCCCCGTCTTCATCGACCTGTCGCCGTACTGGAAGAACCTGAAACCCCCCGCCGGGGACGGCGGCGACGCGTTCGGCCAGTACCTGATCGATTACTACGTCCCGCGCGGCTACGCCGTGGTCCTCGCGAGCGTGCGCGGCACCGGAGACTCCGAAGGCTGCATGACGATCGGCGGCGAGCAAGAGCTTGAGGCGGCGTATGCGATCATCGACCACTACGCGAACATCGAATGGTCCAACGGGAACGTCGGCATGGGCGGACGAAGCTACGACGGCACCACGATCCAAGGGGTCGCCGGCTACAATTCCCATCCCGCGTTGAAGCTGATTTTCCCCGTGTCGGGGATCAGCGACATGTACCGGTACAACTACCGCGCCGGCGTGCCGTACGAACACGGCGTCATCTTCAACACGTACTACTGGGCCGGGACCGGGTTCAACCAGTACGACCAAGAGCAGATGCTCGAGCAAGACCCTCTCCTGCACGTGGAGAACGTCGCATGCCCCGAGCTTCCCGCCATGCAGGCCAACGGCTTCGGGAGCGCGGCCACCGGGATGTACACGGACTATTGGGACGAGCGCAACTACAACCTGTACGCCGATGACGTGGAGACCGCCTTCTTCTACGTGCACGGGCTGCAGGACTGGAACGTGAAACCGGACCACATCCTGCCCTGGCTGGATAACCTACCCGATGACGTCCCCAAGAAAGTCTGGCTGCACCAATGGGACGTGAACGATGATTACTGGGAGGAGGAGGGCAACCGCGGCGGACACGTCTTCCCGCTGCGCGAAGACTGGAACCTCACCATGCTGCGCATGATGGACCACTTCCTCAAAGACATCGACACCGGGATCATGGACGAGCCCATGGCCCAGATCCAGGACAGCACGGGATTGTGGCGCAACGAGGACCAATGGCCCCCGGCACACGCCGAAACGACCCCGCTCCACCTGGGCGGTGACGGGTCGATGTCCTGGAACGAGACGGCGGGCGGTGAAGCGAGCGCGGAAGGTGTCGGCGGAGGCGTGCTCACCTGGACCTTCGACGTGGACCAGGACCTGCGCTACGCCGGAGAACCCGTGTTGAACGCGCGGCTTGCCACCAGCGACCCGGAAGCCGCCTGGGTGGCCCAGCTCTACCTCGTCGAAGACGGGCAAGAGACCTGGATGAACGAAGGCGTCCTGCGGGCCCGGCTCAAGGACTCGCTGCACCTGCCCACCCCGATCGTGCCCATGCAATACACCGACTACGCGATTGACTTCTACCCCCAGGACGACGTCTTCCCGGCCGGCAGCACACTCAAGCTCACGCTCTCGCAAGCCGGGTCCAGGCACGCATTGACCCCGGAAAAACCGGCCGTCACCATGGTCGACCTGGACGCCGGGGCGCACCTGGAGCTCCCGCTCTACGATTTGAAGGACCCCGAAGACCCACAGCCCGAACGCTACTCGAGCTGTTGGCATTGCTAAGCGGCCGGTCTACCCCTTGGCGACCTCATCCCCCGGCCACCGACCGAACACCAACCAGGCGGTATGCGCCTGCATCTCGAACGACGGGCGCACGCTGCGCTCCTTTACGTGCCAGGGACGCACCAGGACCTCCTGCGTCTCCACGTCCAGGAAACCGCGCTCCCGCAATGCGATGACGGTCTGCTCCATCTGATGCACCGTGGGAAGATACCCGGCGAAACGACCGCCCGGGCGAAGCGCCGTGCACACCGCGTCCATCACGGCGGCCGGTTCGGGAAGATCGAGCACCACCGCATCCACCCCGGTCTCCTGGATCCCCTTGGACACATCCCCCAGATGAAGGTCCACCCGCGGCAGCATCCCGGCGCGCTCCAGGTTGCGCCGGCCCACCTCCAGATGGTCCTCGCGCAGCTCGTACGCGAAAACACGACCCGCCTCACCAACGGCCCACGCCAACGCCAACGTCAACGCCCCGGAACCCACTCCCGCCTCGACCACGCGGGCACCCGGGCCCAACGCACAACCGCCGATGATCTGCGCGGCGTCCTTGGGCAGGACCACCTGCGCCTTGCGCCGCAGGAACGCCTGATGGTCGCGCAGATCCGGGCGCAGGACGAGAAACCGCCTGGACGCGATCTCATGCACCGCCCCCGGCGTGCGCCCCACGATCCGCCCCGTGTCCACCACACCCAACCCTTCCAGGCGCGTCGTCTCGCCGGTCAGCTGCGCCAGGAACCGTCTCCCGTCCCCCTCCGGTCCATCCAGGGACAACAAGACCACCCGCTCACCCTGGGCAAACGGCGCCTCGGGGCCCTTCTCCTGCTCCTTCGCGGCTTCCTGCACGGCCCCCGAGACCTCCTTGGGGGTTTCAAAAGCTCCGGTCGCCGCTTCACCCGGAGGGCGAAAAACGCTCCGCCCACACCTGATGGAACAAGTATCGTCGCTTCCCGGTCTGCTGCACCCGGCTCAACCCGAGCGCCTCCAGGCCCCGGTGGACCCGCCCCGCGTCGTTGTGGTTGGAAAGAACGAGCACCGTCTCCGGCACGGGCGCACCCGTCGCGTGGCGGGCCTCCAAATGCCCCAGGAACCGGTCGATCACCGCGTCCCCGCTCACCCCGCCGTCGAAGGCATGGTTCAGCTCACCCCGCACCCGCTCCTCCGGGGTCGTGGGCAGATACGGCGGGTTGAACACCACCAGGTCCACGGTGCCCAGGTCAAGACCCGTCAACAAGTCGGCGCGCACCGCCTGCACACGCGGGCCGAGGGCGTTCAAGCGGGCGTTCTCCCTGAGCAAACGCACCGCCCAGGGGTTGCGGTCCGTGCCCACACCCCGCGCGCCGTTTTTCACGGCCGCCAACAGCGCCAATCCTGCACCACAACCCACCTCCAAAACGAGTTTCCCTTGCAGCGACAGACCTTGGATCAAGTCCACCAAAAGCCACGTGTCGTCCTCGGGCTGGTACACCTCCTCGTGGGTGCGATAAGACAAGCCGGCATACTCGAAGACCGGCGGTTCCCGTCCCGCCAGGCTACCCGCCATTATCCCCGCTCCCGTCATCGCGCAGTGGTTTCAACACGCGCGCCAGGCGGCCGAAGCCCGGCGGCGACAACTGCTCCACCCGCTCCACATCGACCCCTGCATCCTCCAGCAGTCTCTGCGCCTCGCTGGTGGTCAGTGCTTCCAGGCCGAGGGCGAGCGCCTGATTCGAGATCGCCTTGCGCAAAGTCTTGCGCCGCTGAGAGAACAATTCCCTGACCACCAGATCGAAGAACTCCGGGTCGCCCCCCACGTCGAACGGCTCCTCGTCATGCGGCTCCAGCCGGACCAACGCGGACAAAACACGCGGCGCCGGCAGGAACGCCCCTTTCTTGACGCGGCGAAGCAGCACCGCCTGCGCGCGGTAGGCACGGGAGACCGACAACCGCCCATAGGACGGATCCTGCGTGTCGGCGGCCAGCCGCTGCGCGAACTCCAGTTGGTACAAGAACACCGCGCGCTGCATGGGCGACTTGAGCACCTTGAACGTAAGCGGCGACGAGATCCGGTAAGGCAGGTTCCCCGTGACCTTGTCGAACGGCCCCAACGCCTCCAGGTCCACCTGCACCGCGTCCCCCTCCACGATCTCCACCTGATCCGGGACCATGCCGTGAAGCCCTGCCGCCAGCGCCGGGTCCAACTCCACGGCGACCACGCGCCCCTCGGGCCCCACCGCCTCGGCCAATGCCAGGGTCAGCACCCCGCGGCCCGGACCGATCTCCAGCACCCGCTCGCCGGGTCCGATCGCGAGCGCCTTCAGCGTGTCCTCGATCACTTTCGGGTCGCGCAGAAAATGCTGCCCCAGGCGTCGGGCCAATCACCCCACCCCGCTCACCGCGGCGGCGGTCCCCGGCCCCGTGGGGGCCGGCCGCCACCATGCGGCTCCTCCGTCATGGGAGGACGCGCAAAGATGTGGTACCGCTCGTTCGGGTCCGTGAGCTCCAGCTCGATCCGTTTCGCCAGGAGCTTCTCCGGATGATGCAAAGACGGCACCCGCTCCGTGATCTCCGGGAACGACTTGAAGGGGTTCTTGCGGCGCTCGATGACCACCGTCTCCGCGGTCTTCTTGCCCAACCCCGGAAGCAGCTCCAATGAATGGTAACGCGTGGAAATCGCCTGGGCGTTGTTGTAGAACTCCACGAAACGCTCCTCGTTGCGCTTGATCACGTCCTCCAGGACGTACGGCAGTTCGCCGTGCGCGGAGGATGAAAGGTCCTCGAAGTTCACGCGGCCCTTGACCTTCTCCACCTTGTCACGCTGCGCCGTGTCCTTCCCGATGTAGACCCGGTCCCCGATCAGGAGGTTCACGCCCGGTTTCGGGATCAGCTCCAGCAGCGTGAACCGTTCCTCACCCACGCCGTAAGCCACCGGTTCCCTGCGGTGATGAGGCAGGTCGGCCCGACCTTCGGGCAGGTGGTCGATGATGTAGACATAATCCTCCATTGTTTCACCTGGGCTCCCCGGTCATTTTTTTCGTCGATTGTCACGGTGTTTTGGTCGTGGTGGTTTTTGCAGGGGGCGCCCCGTCTTCCGTACGACCCTCGGAAGCAGCGCCTTCACTCCGGGACGTAATGCTTCAGCACGGTGTCCACGATCTGCTTGATCTCGTCGTCGCCGACGGTGATCTTTGACTTCGCGAAGATCGCTTTCACGTCGTCTTCATGCGTGGGGCACAGATCCAGGATCTTGTAGATGTAGGGCTCGGTCAAGTAGTCCAACTTGCGCAGGTCAGACTGCAGCGCGCTGGTCTTGGTCAGCGAAAGCCGTGCAAAACGCAGGGAGTGCTCCAAAGCGAGCTTCTGCTCGTAGGTGAGGTCCTCCCGTTCCATCTGCGCTTTCGTGAGCATGCTCTTGACCTCGGCCAACGAGATCAGTTTGCCGTCCTCAAAAGGTGTACGTTCCTCCATAATCGTCCCTCCATGGCCCGGTGGGCTATGCCACCGGTTTCAGATGCTCGGCGCGGGCGATCACGGATTTCACCTTGTTGCCGATCTTCAGTTCCACGACGTGCGCGTCTCCCTGGCGCCGCGTCACCTTCCCCGTGTGGCCCTGGAAACGGATGTGGGGCATGCCCTTTTGCGAGGAAGCATCGACCTTGATCGCGACGCGCGTCCCCTCCGGGAACTGACGCAGGACGCGGGTCAAACGGGGGTTGCCCCGCTCACGGGGGCTCTTCTTCAGGATGTGGCGGGATTTGCTGCGAGGGCCGCGGGATCGTTGTACCATGGGAAAGCCTCATCACACGGCCGGGGGGCGACCCAGGAGCACCTGGTCACCGCTCAGCCAAGGGGTGCGGATGGGTCGCGTGAACCGGGTAGCTTATGTAAAGGTTGTGGGGGACGGGGGCGATTTCCTCCTTTTGGGGCGCCTCCACCCTGGAGCCCTGCTCAAGAGTCAGGCAGGGCCTCGGGGGGCGGACTGGCAAAAGGGTCGCCCACGGCGACCACGTCCAGCGCCTCCACCCGCATGGGGATGCCAAGCAGGTCCGCGAAGGAGGGCTGCGTGCGCCCGTCGTCGCCAAATACGAGCTCCTTGATGTAGGTCCCCGCGGCCGCGTGGACGTCCAGGGAGAAACGGGTGGCGGTCTCCGGCGTGGGCGCCTCCCGGGCGGTCCCCTCCCCGGGTTCGCTTTGCACGTGCACCCCGAAACCGACCAACTCCACGGATTGGACCCGGCGGCGACGGACCTTGTCGGCGCGGCGATGCGCGACCCGTTGCGGGGTGCGCTGGTCGATCTCCGATCCGGAGATCCTGGCGACAGCGGCCAAGAGATCGTTGTGGGCGACGGGGCTCTCGGCCACCACGTGGGCCCGGTACGCCTTGGAGGGCGTGCCGTTTTTCACGCGGGCCACCTCCGATTTCTCGGATTCGCGCAGGCCCAGGACCTGGGCGCGTCCACCGGCGTGCTCGTTGATCCGGGCCTGCAGTTGCTCCAGTGCGACCGGTTCGCCGTTGGCGTCCCTCGGCCGGCGCCAACGCGGCTTCTTGATCTCCAGGACGAACGGCCGTCCCGTACCGAGCATGAGCGCGTCGATGTCTTCGCGCCCCGCGCCATGGAAGGAACTCTCCTCGCCGGCGAACGCCGCGACGGGGACATGGGAAACCAGGCTCTCCACGGAATCCAGGTACTGTTGCCCCGTGTTTTCGCATTGATCGCAACCTGATCCCTTGCAGGAGCGGCAGGGCCAGCGCGTCTGAGGGATCGTGCGGTCGAGTTTCCTGTAGCGACCGTACAGGAACAGGCTCGATGTGGTCACGAGCACTTCATCGAAGTACGGGTCCACCAGCGCGATCGCATCGGGACGGGTCAGATCCACGCCCACCCCGAGATCGTCGAACACGATGGCCCCGACAGCCCGATTGAACTCCATCTTCAAGGGCTCGAACCCGGTCGCGCCCGCCTGTTCCAGGATCTGCTGCGCGGCCTGTTCCTTGGCCAGTACGTCCGGATGCATGCGCGTTGCGATCAGGAACGAATCGAATTCCACTTCGCCAAGGGCGGCCTTCGCCTTGTCCGCGAATCCGCGCGTCTCCGTGAAGAACCCCTCGCACCACCCGCAATCCGGCTCGGCGTCCGGGGCCTCTAAACCGGTCTCCGCGCGCAGCACCCGCCCCTTGTCCCGGGGCTTGTCGCGGGGTTCCAGGCGACCGACAAAGCGACCCAGGCAACGGTCGCACAGAGGACCAGGGAACACCCCGGCCGCGGCCTGGAGCGCCGCGCGCGCATCCGCATCCACGGTCCGGCGCAGTTCCTGCAAAGGGTCGATCGCCGCCTGCGTCCCAGGAGATGTGGATGAAGGCGAAACCGGGTCGCTCACACGCGGGGCCCGGGCCGCAGCCGGATAAAGATTGTGGGGTGGATCCAGGGCCGGTGCAGCCCAGGCTAGACGAGGCCATCGGATTCGGGGATGGCCAACCCGAGCTCCTCCAGAATCTCGCGCACGCCGGCTCCGTGGGGATGCGTGGCGATCAGGTCCGCTTCCCGGCGTACCTCCGGGGTGGCCCCTGCGACCACGGCACCCACGCCGGCATGGCGGATCATTTCCACGTCGTTCGGGCTGTCGCCGATGGCGAGCACCTCGTTGAGTGCCAACGGGACCGCGTCCTCCTGGGCGTGCGGATGGTCCGGGTTGAAGCGCGGTTCATGTTCGTTGAGCCATGGGATCACCTTGAGCAGCCCCTCATGCTTGTCGACGCCCTTGTGAAGAATGTGGCAAGCGAACCCGGTGCTCACGACGTAGAGATGGCCGAGCCCCAACCGGTCGATGGCCGCTTCGACCGCGGCGACGTCGGTTGAGGCCAACTCCAGGGCGGTCTCGGATTCCCGCCAAGGGTCGCTGGAGATGCGGCGCGGATCGTGACCCTGGCGTTCCAGTTCCTGGACCACCTGGTCCGGTTCCTCCCGTGTGTGTAGAAGTTCCCGGTGGATCTTGACGCCACCCTCGTCAAAATCCGGGACCTCCCAATAGAGCACGCCGCCGTTCTCGCAGATGTGCGGCCCGGAGAGGCCGATGCAATGGCCGAAGGTCTTGGAGACCGGGATCACGTTCCCGGTCGCCAAGGCGACAGGGATCCCCGCGGCCTCGGCGGCGCGCAATGCGACGACCGCTTCCCAGTCCAGGCGGCGGGCCATATCGGTGATGGTTCCGTCAATGTCGATGGCGATCAGCCGCACGGGATTGCCCTTGAACCGTAAGGGAGATTGTTGCGGGGTCGGAACGCGGGGCCGATTGATCGTCTCCATGAGGCGTGGCGCGGGACCCGGGACCCGCGTGAAAACGTGTCGATGGGTTGAGAGGCCACGGAAGGATGAGGAAGGGAGCCCCCTTGGTTGCTCCTGGAACTGAACAGAAGGAGACTGGCTGTGCCACTGTTGTTGTTTTTTGGTTCTGCAGACCGTGCGGGGTCGTAAAATCAAGTTGTATATAGTATTTTGTAAACAAGCACTCCTGTTAATACAAAGCCATGGAACCATGAAAACGCGGTATCACGCTAACTCGGTTTCTAGAATATACAAATCTACTGCTTATCCAATTATAATCCGTGCCATTCATGCAGGGGTTCGCTCAATTTGGGCACCCAGATCCCGGACTTCCCTCTGCAGGTCCTTCCAGTAGATCGGGTCGCAAAGCCCCCGGGCCTCCATGCGGGCACCATAGTCCACATGCTGGACTTCCCCCCACCCCTGCAGTCGGTTCAGGAGACGCTGTCCCTCGTCCACCCCCTTCACGCTCACCCGGTAACCCACCATCTGTGGCAACACGCCCTGGATCAAGGCGACCAGATCCTCGATTCCGTGCGCCTCCCGTGCGCTGAGCCCCGTGATCCACTCCGGGCGGGTCGCCGTTTCCTCCAGGACCGCCTGGGCCTTCGCCCGCAACTGCTCCTGATCCACCAGGTCTGTTTTGTTCAGGACCACGAGAATCGGACAAGTCACGTCCAGGTGGGCCAACTCCGACATCCCCACCCGGACCTTGTCCACGAGAACCTCAGGGGGGTCCGAGACGTCCACCACCAAGAGGACCACGTCGGCCAAGGCGATCTCCTCCAAGGTCGCATGGAACGCCTCCACCAGCCAGCTCGGCAAGGCCCGGATGAACCCCACCGTATCCGTCACCAGAATCGGCCTTCGATAGGAAGTCAAGGGGTCCTCCTTCGATTCCACCTCCCACGAGCCGCCACGCCCTGGCCCATCGCCCTGGGCCGTCCCTTCTTGCCCGGGCCCGCCCATCGGACCTGCCTCGTCATCGTGCGGCAAGATCCCAGCCGGGGACTCCGCGGGGTGCGCCTCCAGGCGCCGGGTCATCGTGCCCAACGTGGAAAAGAGCGCGGACTCCTCCAACGCCTGGGCGCCCGTCAACGCCGACAGGAGCGAACTCTTGCCCGCGTTCGTGTACCCCGCCAGCGAGACCAGATAGAAGCGGTCCCGGCGCACCTTCCGGCGCACGGCCCGGTCATGACGCACCCGCTGGAGTTCGTCCCGGATCGTGCGCATCCGACGTTTGATGAAATCCTCATACTCCGCCACGGCATACTCGCCGCCCCCCATGAAGCCAGGCCGCTCCCCCCGCCGCTTGCGATGGATCGCTTCATGCACCATCGGGACATCGTAACGAAGCTGCGCGAGTTCCACCTGCAGCCGTGCCTCCTTCAAATGAGCGTGCTGCGAGAAGATCTCCAGGATCAACCGCGTGCGTCCCCACACCTCCACCCCCAAACGTTCCTCCATGTTGAACAGGACCGCCGGCCGGACGTCCTCGTCCACGATCACCAAGAGATCGCGGTCGCCAAAATCGGCCATGGCAGGCTCCTCCCCCTCGACCGTGTGGTCGCTTCGTGAGAAGGAAGGCCCGCCCGCCTCCTCCGCGTCGTCGCCACGCGCCCGCCATCCACCCCACGACGTGGACTCGGAAGACTCGGAAACATCGGGCCCGCGCGGGCCACCCTGCTCCTCCGGGACCCAATGCGTACCGACCCAGCGCCAATCGCCAGGGCGCTGCCCGGCTTTCCATTCATCCAACCAAGCCTTGAGCCGTTCCAATTTCCCCCGACCCAGAAACGTTCCCGGATGAGGGCGGTTCCGGTTCTGGAAGACCTCCAAGACCAGACGCAGACCCAGCGTACGGGCCAGTTCCTTCAACTCGGAAGTATCGCGATGGATTGAGACAATGACCAGCGGTCGACCGGCATGGACACGCTCACGCGGCGGCTCCCCCGGCGAAGAACCGGTCTCCTCGCCGTGCGCCCCCTCCAGCGACCCCCCCGCCTCGGGCCGCGCAGACGGCGCATCCTGGGCGCCTTTGCCGAGGCGCCGGCGCCGGTCCCGTCCGCGACTGCCCGGGCCGAGTTGGCCTCGTTCCATCGCATCCGGGTCCACACTTCGACCACTTCACGGTTTTGGCACAGGTCGAACCTTCTTCACACGTCGCAAGCACGCACAATGACCGACCCGCGCCCGCCCGATCGGCCCTGCCGTCATTCCGGGTCCACGCGCAAGGCATCCATCCCGACGAGGCTCTTGGACACTTCCAACGACCGGCCCAAAACCGCGAGGGTGCGCACATCCCGCGCATACCGTTCAATGGGAAGATCACGCATGAAACCCGCCCCCCCATGCACCCGGATCGCCGTGCGCGTCGCCTGGCGCGTCGCCTCGAACGTCTGCACGTTCGCCATCTCCACAGCCAACGGAGCCTCCTGGTCCCGGTCCAGGACCGAAGCCGCATGCAACACGGTGCCCCGGGCCGCGTCCAACGCGACCTTCATGCTCGCCACGCTGTGCTGGATCGCCTCGTAACGCGCAATGGGCGACCCGAACTGCTCCCGCTGCTGCGCGAACGAGACCGCCCCGTCCAAGGCCGCGCGCCCGGCCCCCACCGCGGCCGCCGCGGTCCCCACCGTGAAAAGCTGGCGCGCCCTCCGGATGATCTGCACCGCCTCGCCGGTCGTCGCCAACCGGTCGCGCCCCGCCACCGGCACACCCACAAGATAAAGCGGCGCGGTGGTCAAGGCGCGCAGCCCCAACTTCGGGTCCACACTCCCCCAATGCATCCCCTCACGCTCCACCGGCACCGCCCACAGGCCCACTTCGCGGTCCCCGTTCATCTTCTTCTCGCGGGCCACCGTGACCACCAGGTCTGCAAGATCGCTCAACATGACCAGGTCCTTCGTACCCGAAAGCACGCCTTCGGCTCCCTCCGACATGCCCCCTTTGCCGTCTTCCCCCTCGCCCTGGTGCAAGGCCGTGCGGATGCGCAATGCGTCCGAACCCACCGCGTCCTCATGCACCGCGAACGTCCCCAAAGCCTCCCCGGACAAGACGCGCGGCAACCATTCTTCCTGCACTTCCCGGGAGCCATGACGCGCCAACAGGTCGCTCACCCAGGCGTTCGTCATGGCAGTGAACGCGCCCGTCGAGGCGCACGCCGCGCCCAACTCCTCGCAGGCGATCGCAAGCATCACCATGTCCGCCCCCGCGCCTCCCAGGTCCTCGTCGACCAGGATCCCCAGGAGCCCCATCTGTGCGACCTGCTCCACGTTGCTGCGCCGGAACGCGCCCTCCAGATCCGCTTTCTGCGACGCCGAAGCGATCGGGCCCTGCGCGAGCTCGCGGACCGTGCGTCGAAGCAGCTCCTGTTCCTCGGAGAGGACAAAGGCCATGCAGGACGGCAAAACCCGCGACGGGAAAAGGGTTCGCTGCACGCAGGGAAACCAACGCAGGACCAGAACCGCTGCCGTGGCCCGTCGGACGTCCTTGCCGCCGGGGGCCCGCTTGCCACAACACCAGTAGCCGTCACGAAGATCCATGCGCGGCTCTTTGCGGCGTCAAGTGCGATTCCCCGCGGTTTCCAGGGCCCGGATTCAAGCCGGCCGGCCTGTTGCCGAATCCGTCTTTTCGGGCCCCGTGGAATGCCGCCCGGTCCGCAGCACCTCGCCCGTCGGGCCATGGGGCCCTGAAAACACGCGCGGTCGACCACCGCACTCCAGTTAATGTTAAGGACCCCACGCGTCTTCGCCCGGAAAACCCCCCCGGAATCCCCGTTCATGGTGGTGGGGGGGCGCGGAGATTCGCCATGCTCAACCCGGACATCGCCCCCGTGCTCAACGACTACGACACGGAGCAGCTCACCGTGGCCACGTTCTGTTCCCATTCCAGCCTGCAGATCTTCCACGGGGCCAAGAAGGAGGGCTTCCGCACGCTCGGCATCACCCTGGGGGAGGCGCCCCGTCATTACGATGCGTTCCCCGCCGCGAAGCCCGACGAGTTCCTCAGCCTGGACAGTTTCCCCCAGATCATGGACCGGGCGAGCGAACTGGTGGAAAAGAACACGATCTTGATCCCGCACGGCTCCTTCGTGGAATACCTGGGGACCGAGAACTTCGAAAAACTCAAGGTCCCCTCCTTCGGCAACAAAGGCGTGTTGCAGTGGGAGAGCAACCGCGACATGGAGCGTGAATGGCTCGGTTCGGCCGGCCTCACCATGCCTGAACACATCCAGGACCCCCGCGACATCGTGAAACCGGTCATCGTCAAGTACCACGGCGCCAAGGGAGGACGTGGGTTCTTCATCGCGAAGAACTACCACGAGTTCATGCGGAAGATCGACGACAGCCAACCCTACACGATCCAGGAATTCGTGCTCGGGACCCGGTACTACCTGCATTACTTCTACAGCCCCCTCCAGAAAGAAGGGTACCAGTGCGGCGACGGGACCGTACAACTGCTCTCCATGGACCGGCGCGACGAAGCGAACATCGACGAAGCGAACCGGCTGGGCAGCATCGCCGAACTGGAAGCCGTGGGCATCAGCCCCACCTTCGTCGTCACGGGGAACATCCCCATCGTGCTGCGGGAATCCCTCCTGCCCAAGGTGTTCGAGATGGGTGAACGCGTCGTCAAAGAGAGCATTAAACGCTTCGGCGGGATGGTCGGACCGTTCTGCCTGGAGACCGTGGTCACGGACAAACTGGAGTTCAAGGTGTTCGAGATCAGCGCGCGGATCGTCGCCGGGACGAACCCGTACGTGAGCGGCTCCCCATACATGGACTACATCGAACCGGAGCTGTCCACGGGCCGACGGATCGCCAAGGAACTCAAAAACGCCGCGCAGAGCGGGCAGCTCGGCTCCGTGTGCAGTTGAACTCCGGTTGCCGTGAACATCTCAAGACGGCATACTGCTTTTTCTTTCAATTTTTTCCAGGAACCTCAGAACGAGGCCGGGCATGCCGCTTGCGAAGGTCATAATAATGCTGCGCGCCATCACACGGTTTCTATGTCCGCGAACAACCAAGAAGGACATGATCGCCACGAGACCGACCGCCCAGGAGGATACCCATGATGGGTGGAGGACTGGTCTGGTGGGGTGTCGCGCTGATCGTGATCGGCGTGATCCTTGGAGCCACCGGGGCGTTCGGCCTCGGCGGGGTGCTCACCTGGCTGGGCTGGCTGCTCCTGATCGTCGGCATCGTGATGGCGGTCATCCACCTGGCAGCCCATCGTGAACCGCGCCCGGTACGCTGATCCAGGCATTCTTCATCCTGTCTCTTCCCGCTTCTTCACCTCAGAGGGCCGAACCGTCGGCACCAGCTCAGCCCAAGCTTTTCAAACAAGAGGCTGTGCGCTTCTCCCTTGCCCACACTCCACTTGATTCTCGCGGAGGCCGCCTTGGAGCGCGTCCCCGAAGCCCTCTGGACCCACCCTGCCGTCGCAAAGAGCGCCCGCGCCCGCAGCAAGCGACCGCGGGAGATCCTGCTCGACGACTCATACCACCACAGTGCCATGCGCGCCGCCGCCAACAAAGGCCAGTTCGCCGACATTGAACGACGAGGGCGACCCGACATCACGCATTTCTGCCTGCTCGTCGCCTTGGAATCCCGGTTGAACCACGACCGCCGGCTCGCCGTATGGGTCCACACCCGCGACGACCGATTGATCCGTCTCGACCCGGAAGTCCGACTGCAACGCGCCCAACACCGCTTCGCCGGCCTCATGGAGAAACTGCTGCAAGACGGTGCCGTGCCCACCCCGGACAAAGGCCCGCCGCTCATGCAGATCGACGAAGGCGTGCCCCTGGCACAGGCCGTGGAAGCGACCGGTGCCAAACGCCTCGTCCTGCTGGAAGAGACCGGCGAGGACGACGACCTGGAGGCCGCGTTCACCGCGGGGCATGACGGGGGGGACGTGGCTGCGATCGTCGGGGCGTTCTCGCACGGCGGACTAAGGAGCGACCTCACCGGCCTCAGCTACCGGAGCATCCGGCTGGGTGAGAGACCGCTCGCCGCCTGGACGGTGACCGCGGAACTCACCGTGCGGTACCGGCAAGCGACGACGCCGGGACATTGAGCGAGTTTCATGGTCCACGGCGTCTTCCCAAAATGAAGAACATCACGGAGATGCCCGCCATCATCCCGAGCGCGATCCAGATCACGGGACCGCTGGGCAGCGCCGTGCCCGTGAGGTCGTTCGCGTCGTCGTCCAGGCCACCGCGGTCCAAAGGCTCGTCCAGCCACGGCGGTTCATGACCCCCGGTCTCTTCCAGCTTCACTCCCTTGCCCGAGTAACTCGGTTCCTCCAGGTGCTCGCCGCTGCAATCGAAATCGGAGAGCTCCATCCGGTTGAGCAATTCGCCGTCCCGGTCGAACCGTTCCTCCTTGACGATCCCACACGCCTCCTGGCTCCACCATTGTACCACGTTGCTCGTGACCCGCTCTCCTTCGTACTCGATGTCGGTCTCCAGGCGCCATGTCTGGAAGCTGCCCGCCGGGACCTCGACCGTCTCGATGGCCGTGACCTGGGCCCGTAGTTTGGCCACTCCCTGCACGGGGTCCTCCCCGCCCCGCTTCAGGTAATACTCTGCCTGCGAGACCCACTCGTAGTCCTTCGTGTACGGATAGAAACTCTGCACGAAAGCCGGGTCGAACGCCTCCAGGACGTCCGCCTCCACGGAACCCTCGATGATCACTTTCCCTTCCAACTGGAGCGTGGCGTAATCCTCCACCCGCACCCATTTCTTGGCGTCGATCTCGTGCTCCGTCTCCCCCAACTCCTGCAGGCCTCCCTGCGTCGTGTGGAACCCGGTCAAGACTCCGGTCGCTTGATTGCTGTACACGGTGCCGGTGCTCTCCACCCGGAACGTGTCCACGGTGAGCTCGAAATGATCGTTGGTCTTGCGCTCACGCGCCATCACCTCGTTCGTGATCTGGCCATGGTCGCGCCCGCTGAGCTCGTAATCCCAATAATCCCCGACCCGGATCTCCGGCAAACGGGCCCAATCCTCCTCGTCTTCCTGTGCTGCGGAGGGGAACGCCCCTGGCCCCACGGCAAGAAGCAGCGCCACCAAGGTGGCACCCACCGCCTGCCCCGCGAACGAAGGGCCCACTGACCGACCTTGCATCACGGCTGCAGAGGGTCTCATCGCATAAGAAGAAAACGGCCCATGAAGGCCTCCGCCCTAAAGCAATCGCTTTACGATGCCATCAAAAAATGGCGCGGTCCCGCTCGGGTGCGGCACAGACGCACGCTTACGGCGGATTCCGTGGACCCGTGGGACCGTGGACCCGCGGCTCACGGCGTGGGAACGAAAAAAGAAAGGAGGGTTGAGAGCGGAAAAGAAGCGGACGACCGGCTTTGCGGTCACTCGGCCGTCTCTTGCTTGGCCGCCATGGGCGGGTCGAAGAACTGGTCATCGGTGACGTTCTTGACGGGCAGTTTCAAGACGCTCGCCGCGGACTCGTCGATGGTCACCGGCGCAGAGACCACGGAGTTGAGGTAGTCCATCCCCGTGTCGGTAAGCCGGAGTTCCAAGGTGTTGCCCGCCGGGACCACCACGTCCATGGCGAACAACTCCATGTTCGCCACAATGGGCTCACCCGGGGTCACCGGGGAGGCTTCCTTGCCGCCCTCATGGAAACGCAGGTCCATGACGCCATGACCAAGCCGCAGGTTCGCCGTTTTATCGTACAGATGAGCGAAGATCTGGCCGCCCGGTCCCGTGGGGGTCACACTGAGGTGAAGGCGGGCCGTACCCGCCAGGCGGGTGTCCTCGTCGAACGGTTGGAATTCATACACACTGGATGCCGCGGGAGAGACGCTGCCTTCCCCTTCCACGCGCGTGATGTCGTCGGCGAAATCCAGGACCGTCCAGTTCAGGTCGCGCGGTGGGTAGGACTCCTCGATGCGCCACTGCCCGCGGTGGTCCTGGACCTCCGAGTGGAGTGGCGGTTTCGACCCGTTCTCCTGGAGATAGTAATCGAACCATTCCAGCAGGTCCTGCGCCCAGTCCCAGCGCACAGTTTTCGGGTAGGCCTCTTGTCCCATTCCCGGTGGCAGGTTCTCGTGCTCCGACGGGCGGTCCGGATAGTTGTGCGCCCATTGACCGTAGAGCCCTTTCACCTCGATCCCTGCGTCTTCCAGCAGATGATGCGTGGGGAACGCCATGTGCGGGTCCACGTTCCAGTCCTGGATCCCCTGGATGAAATAGACGCTGCCGTTGTAGTTGTCCAGCACACGGGGGAGGAAGTTGCGGACCGCCCAGTAGTGGTTTGCCTCCGGGAAGAAATGGTCCCCGGTCACGGCGGCGCCGGCACCTTCGACCGGGCCGAGCAGGTAGTCCGTGCACAGGTTCTGCCAGTCCTCCGGGTCCGGGTCGTTCACTTGTGCGATCCCTGTGGGGTCCCCGAAGACGGCAAAGGGGTTGATGTCCACGCTGTTGACGCCGAACTGGCCGTAGACCACGTTGTGCATGATCGGTCCACGGGTCTCCGCGGTGCCGTTTCGCCACATGAGTTCATGCATCCCGATGAGCCCTGAGAGCGGGACGATCGTCTTCAGGTGCTCGTTGCCGAACATGGCGGCCTGCCACGGGGTGGAACCGTCGTAGCTTCGTCCGGTGAGCGCCACGTTGCCGTTGGACCAGTCCGCTTGACCGAGATGGGTCACGGCGGCGTCGACTCCGAGCTGTTCGCTTTCGCCCATCAGGTCCATGCAGTGGTTGGATTGCCCGCTGCCGAAGACGGAGACCTGCGCAACCGCGTAGCCGTGCTGCACGAAGTTCTCGATCAGGAACTTCCCGAGCCGGTTCGCGGGTTCGGTGGCCGGTGTGTCCCCGTTCTCGTAATACGGGCCAATGTCCGCGATCACGGGCACCTTCGTCCCCTCGGGGACGTCCGGGCGGAAGATCCCCATGTGGATCCGCGCGTCACCTGTCAAGGCGGCCCCGCCCAGTTCCATGGGAAGGTCCACGTCCACGAAGACGCTCTCCACGGGCAGCAGGTCGTAGGGGCCTTTCTCCAGGACCTGGCTCCAGTCGCCGCTCGTGTTGAACGGCAGCTCCTGGCGCTGTCTAACATCCGTGAAACCGGGTTTTTCTGTCGCAGGTGCATCGTCGTCCACCAGGTTGCTTTCGATGCAACCGGCGAGTACCGAGGCGACCAGAACGAAGCTGAGGAAAAGCACCACGCGGGCGGTCATAAAACGGGACCCGGAGAGACGGCATTTAAGCGTTGCTGCATACGTGTTGTCTGTCGCCGAACCGGAGCTGCCCGGGGGGATGGGGATTCATGGCAATGTAGGCCGCGGACCAGGCAAGAAGACCCCTTTGTTTCCGGTGGAGTCTTCGCGCCCAGTTATCGGTATACCTACAGGAGGAGTGTTATCAGGTCTGATAAATCGGGGCGCTGCCCTTGGAAACTGCATGCGGTGCACAGGAAGCATTTGTTACCAGTTGTAGGGCAGAAACGGTTATATCTGCTGATGATCGTGGTCGACCTCTGCCCGGTGTGTTGCGCCGGGCGGAATTCCGAGTCCAGGTTCCGGGTGTGACATGTCGCGCCGGCAACCGACGCCTCCGGCGCTCGCCGCGATTTCCCCATCACGGCGGCGCGCCGGGGCTCCCATTCCTCCCCCGGGCGTGCACGCGCCCGGCCTTCCTTCTCCTCGATCCCTCACGAGATGCACGTTGGGTGTGCCGCAAAAAAGGCCTCTTCTCTATCCGTCGTGCGGGGGCGGCCCCGCCGCCCCCCGCACGGCGACCGGTTGTTTGTGATTTTGTAGGCGTGCGAATCTTGCCGCCATCGGCTTTTTCAACATCCCAGCCGTCGAGGCGCCCCAGTGGCCCCCACAAACCTCCCCCCGGTCCCTGAAGAACTTCCCACTCCCGCACTCAGCGAGAACGCCCAGATCGTGTTGCGCCGCCGCTACCTGGCGCGTGGCGAGAAGGGCGAACCCAGCGAGACACCCCGCGAGTTGTTCTGGCGTGTCGCCTGGAGCATCGCGCAGGCCGAGACGAATTACAGCAACCGCAACGACACCGATGCCTCGGCCCGGGAGTTCTACAAGTCGATGGCCCGCCTGGAGTTCCTTCCCGCCAGCCCCACCCTGATGAACGCCGGGCGCAGCCTCGGCCAACTCTCCGCCTGCTTCGTGCTCCCCATCGAGGACTCCCTCGAATCGATCTTCGACACCCTGAAACACGCCGCGCTGGTGCACCAAAGCGGCGGCGGGACCGGATTCGACTTCTCGAAGATCCGGCCACAAAGCGACACCGTGCAGACCACCCACGGCATCGCCAGCGGCCCCCTCTCGTTCCTGCGGATCTACAACGCGGCCACGGAAGAGATCAAACAAGGCGGCACCCGTCGCGGAGCGAACATGGGCGTGCTGCGCATCGACCACCCGGATATCGAGGAGTTCATCCACGCAAAAAAAGAGGTTGGCCAGATCGAGAACTTCAACATCAGCGTCGCCGTCACCGACCGGTTCCTGCAGGCACTGGAAGAAGACGCGGAGTACGACCTCGTGAACCCGCGCACGGGCAAGGCCGTGCGCAGCCTCCCGGCGCGCCAAATCTGGCAGCAGATCGCCGAAAGCGCCTGGACCACCGGGGAACCGGGCGTGCTGTTCATCGACCGTGCGAACCAGGACAATCCGGTCAACCACAAGGAGACCGTAAGCGCGACGAACCCCTGCGCCGAGCAGTTCCTGGATTCGTACGATTCGTGCAACCTCGGCAGCATCGACCTGGCCCGGCACGTGCAATGGGAGGACGGCCGGGCCCAGTTGGACTGGGGCAAACTCGCGCAGACGGTCCAGACCGCCGTCCGGTTCCTGGACAACGTGATCGACGTGAACCGATATCCCATCAAAGAGATCGGCGACAAGACCCGCTCGAACCGCCGCATCGGGCTCGGCATCATGGGATTCGCCCGCCTGCTTTTCTCCTTCGGGGTCCCGTACGACACGGAGGAAGGCCGCGACGTGGCGAAGCAGGTGATGGCGTTTGTGCAAGAGACCGCCCACGAAGCGAGCGAAGACCTGGCCCGGGAGCGCGGGGTGTTCCCGAACTGGGAAGGCAGCCGATGGGAACAACAAGGCCGCCGGATGCGCAACGCCGCCGTAACCACGATTGCACCCACCGGCACGATCGGCATGATCGCCGACACCTCCGGCGGCTGCGAACCCGAATATTCATTGGTCTACGTCAAACGCTGTCTCGACGGCACCCTGCTGGACGTGATCGTCCCGGAACTGGCCGCCACCGCGAAACGGGAAGGCTTCTGGCGGGAGAGCCTCATCGCCGAGGTGCGCGAAAACAAGGGCTCCCTGCGCGGGATCGGAGGGATCCCCGACAGATGGCGGCGTGTCTTCATCACTGCCCACGAGATCGACCCCGAGGACCACGTGCGCATGCAGGCCGCCTTCCAGGCCCACGTGGACAACGCCGTGTCCAAGACGATCAACCTCCCCACCGACTGCACGAAAGACGACGTGGAGCGGGTCTACCGCCTCGCCGACGAACTCGGGCTCAAAGGACTCACCGTCTACCGGCAAGGCAGCCGACCCGCGCAGGTCCTGGACGTCAAGCAACCCGACCCGCCAACCGGTGCCCTTCCGGAAGACGTGCCGTGTGGGCACTGTGAGCCCGTGCTCAGTCACGCATAGCCGCGCAGCTGCGGCGCAGGGACTGAAGCATGCTCACTTGATGAACCGGATCGAGATCGGGTACTCGTACTCCTCGTGGTTCGAAGCCTTGATGGTGGCCATGATCACGAAGATCAGCCACACCACGCCTACCGCGATGAGCAGGAAGATCCCGATGATGACAAAAACCAGGATGAACGAGATGACGGCGGCAATCGCCATCGTGATGCCGAAATTCAATGCCTCTTTCCCATGCCGGTCGATGAACGGGCTCTTGTCTTTCCCCATGAGCCATACCACGAGCGGTCCGATGATCATCCCGAAAGGAATGAGCAGGCCAGAAAGCCCGCTCAGATGAGCGAACAACGCCCACGTCTTCTCATCCACTGGCTGGGTGGCCGTCGCTTGGGGTTGTTGGGGTGGCGTGGGTGGCGTGGTCTGTGCTTCCTCCATGAAAATGCCTCGGGCCCCTCTGGGGGGTCCGGCCCAAGAAATCCCCGTTAAAGGTGTTTTCCCTGTAGACGCAGGAATCGGCGTCTGCGTCAGTGTAGCGCTGCCGGATGGAAACCGGGCAAATTCTCCTTGACGGCACCCTCGCCATCCGCAATCGACAGTGATAAAAGTGGGCGCTGGAGTGCGAAACCATGGCCGAAACAGAAGCACAATCATCTCAGCAGAGAAGCGATCAATTCGCCGCCATGAGTGAACAGCACGACTGGAGCGCTATCGCGATCCATCCGTTCGCCGGTGCCGGATTGGTCGTTGGGCTCTTGGCCGTCGTGCTGGCCGGATTCATGACCACCCTCGTCCAAGTGGGGACCGGCGAGCAAGGCGTCGCCCAGACGGCCATTTGGTTCAACTGGATCGGCTTGACCCTCATTGCCGTGTCCCTCGTGCTCGGAGCGATGATCTCCAAGACCGCGCACGCCGGGATCCGCGTGGCCATGGTGGGCATCGGCCTGTTCGTCCTGCTTTCGACGAGCACGGCGCCCGGTGTCTCCGGCTTCTTCCCAGGGATGTAGGCCGCGCCTATTGCGTCGGGCCTGAACGGCGCGCCTTGAACGAATAACGCGGCACGCCGTCCTGGACGTAAAGCAGGCGGACCACCAACTCCACCGGGTCACCGATCTTCACGCCTTCGCCGCTCATTGTGGGTCCTGTGAGCATGGCCGCCACGCGTGGCCCCTCTTCCAGTTGCACCACAGCCACCGCGTAAGCCCCCCGGGCTTCCTGCAGCGGCGAGAACTCGGCCGGGGCCCCGCCCGACCGGATCCGCGTGATTGAATACACCGTACCCTGCCCGGAATTCGCATGGGGCCTGAAGCGGGCCCCGCCGCAATCCGGGCACCGACGACGCGGAGGGAAAAGCCGCTTGTCGCACCCCAGGCATGTCTGCCCCTCGAACCGCAAGCGCGCCGCATCCTGCGCATGGAAAACAGGCAACGGCACATAGGCACCACGAGGTTCCGAAAGCGCATGATCGGCCCACGCCCGTTGCGTCGCACGCGCCGTGGCACCATCCACACGCACACCGCCGGCCGCAAGCACCCTTCCCGGGCCCACCACCCGGGGGGTCTCCTGCACCCGGAAGCGAAGGCCCAGCGTGCGCTCGGCGCCCGGGACCAGCACGTCCACCGCGTCCCCCGGCTGGGAATCACCGAGCACCTCCAGCAGGGTGGCGCCGGGTGACGCCGCGCCCAGATCACCGAGCCGATCCACGGGGTACGACATGCCTTCCCCATGGGCCGCCCCACGCAGCAAACGCTTCGCTTCGCCGGGTGATGACACTGCCACGCCCACGCGCGCAGGCCCCTCCTTTTCTTCCCCTGCCAGTTCATCCAAGAGATCGGGGCCCGAGACCCCGTTTGTCCCATGATGCCGGACGGTCTGGGCCGTCAACACCACAGGCGCCCGCGGCCCCAGCAAAAGCGCCACGGCACCGGCGCCCGCGTCGACGGGAGCCTCCGCGTCCTCATTGTGCCGTCGCCTTGTGGTGTCCCGCGCCGCGACATACAACACAGCACGCCCAGCCTGCTTTGCGGAGGCCACCGCCTGGACCAGGGCGCCGGCCGCCGCCTGCCGCGAAGGCGAGAACGTCAAGGTCGGCAACCGCTCTTGCCCGAGTGCCTTGGCGAGCAGGCCCGCCGTTTCATCCGCATCGTCGCAGGACACGAACAGCCCGCCGAGCTCACCCGGAGCGACCCCTTCATCCTGCAACACGGTACGCACGGCATCCAATGCCAACGTCGCTTCCGTCTCGTCGATGTCCGTGATCCGTTTCTCCACGATGCCCCGCGGTGCCGGCAGGCCCGACGTCCTGGCTTGATCGGGCGCGTCCACCACGAGACTGCCGGGCACGAAGCGGCCCGAGAGCAGACCCACGGAACCCGATTCAAGTCCGCGAGCCACCTTCAACCCTCCCCCCGCTGGAACAGATGCACCGCACACGTCGCGCCGCTGCCCCCCACGTTGTGCGAGAGCGCCACGCGCGCCCCCTTGACCTGCCTCTTCCCCGCCTGCCCCCTCAATTGACGATAGATCTCCACAGCCTGCGCGACCCCCGTCGCACCCAACGGATGCCCCTTCGCCTTCAACCCGCCCGAGGAGTTCACCGCCGGACCCTCCCCGGAATCCCGCTTCGTCGCCCCGCCGCTCGTGTACTCCCCCGCCTCGCCCTTCCTGCAAAAACCCAGGTCTTCCAAGGCCATCAATTCCGCAATGGTGAAACAATCATGAAGCTCCGCGACGTCGATGTCCTGCACGCCGATCTTGTCGCCGTTTTTCCCTGCGTCCGCAAAAGCCCGCCGGCCCGCCTCCTTCGTGGCCGGGATCTCACTCAGGCTCGCGCGGTCATGGACCGCCAACGCATCCGTCGCCGCGCCCGAACCCGCCACCCAGACCGGTTCATCGACCAGCTCCCGGGCCAGTTCTTCCTCGGCGACCAAGACCAACGCCGCGCCGTCCGTCGTCGCGCAACAATCGAAAAGGCCCAACGGATCGCAAACGGACGGCGCCCCGACCACTTTCTGCAGGTCCACCGCCTTCTGGAACTGCGCTTTCGGGTTCAACGCGCCGTTTTCATGGTTCTTCACCGCCACCGACCCCAGATGCTCCTTCGTCGTGCCGTACTCGTGCATGTGCCGCGTCGCCATGAGCGCATACACGCCCGGGAAGGTCAGCCCGGCCGTGCGTTCCCATTCCGTGTCCCCGGAGACCCCCAACCAGAACCGCTTGTGCCGATCCGGGACGTCGTTCATCACCTCCACGCCGCCCGCCAAGGCGAGTCCCGTCTGCCCGGACGACACGGCGCTCACCGCATCCCGCAGCGCATAACCCCCCGAGGCGCACGCGTTCTCCACGCGACGCGCCGGCTTGCCCGCGAGACCCATGTGCTCGAGCAAAAGCGCCGCGGGATTTCCGAGCTGCGCGCCCCCGAAGGCGAGGCTGCCGATGAACGACTCGCCCAGGCGCTCACGAAGAAACGCAACGGGTCCCGCCTGGTCTTCCCCCTGTTCCCGGATCCCAGGCGCCGTCGCAAGGTCATCCAGCAGCTCGTCGAACGCCTGTGCGAAGACCCCCACCGCACTCTCGCCGCGGGCCCCGAAGCGGCTCATTCCTGCTGCGACCAAAGCGACCCTACGCCTTGTCATTGACCGCGCCAGCCGCCGCGGTGCCTTAAGGATTCGCGGACGGCGCGCCGTCTACCACAACGTGCGGGAGCCGGGGCGTGCTTGCGCCTCCTGTCCCCTGAAGCCATATAAGGCCACCCGATTGCCGGGCCCCATGCGGGGCGACCCGGTCCTGCGCAACGTACCGCGCGCCAATTACCCCTGGACACCCAAACGGTTCGCCGTGGACGAGATCGGCAACCGGATGTCCTACCTGGACGAGGGCGACCCGGGCAACGACGAAGCCGTCGTCCTCCTGCACGGCAACCCCACGTGGAGTTTCTTGTGGCGCGCCGTGATCCGCGAACTCATCCCGTCCATGCGGGTGATCGCCGTGGATCACATCGGTTTCGGCACGAGCGACAAACCGCGTGACCCGAGCTACCATTCATTGGAACGCCACATCCGCAACATCACCGCCTTGATCCGTCACTTGGGCCTCCAGAAGGTCCACTTGGTCGTCCATGACTGGGGCGGACCCATCGGCCTCGGTTGGGCGGTGCGCGAACCGGAACGGCTCGCCGGGCTCGTCTTGACGAACACGTGGGCCATGCAACCCAACAACACGTTCCGGCTGCCCGCGTGGTACCGGCTCCTGAGAAGCCCGGGCATGGGAGAGATCATGATCCAGAAACACAACGTGGCCGTGGACCGATTGCTGCGTTTTGCCTACGCGGACCTGCATCATGTGCGCCCCGAGATCCTCGACGCCTACCGCGCCCCGTTCCCCTTCCCCGACGACCGCATTGCGATACTGCGTTTTGCACGCATGGTGCCCGTTCGTGCCGGCGACGAATCCTTCGACGGGCTCGGCGAGATCGAAGCCGGACTCGGCGGCCTGGACGTCCCCACACACCTGGTCTGGGGAGAGCGCGACCATGTCTACCCGAGAGCAATCGGCGAGCGGCTGGCCAAACTCCTGCCGCGTGCCCCGCCCCAAGGCCCCACCGTCGTCCCCCAGACCGGCCACCTGGTCCCCGAGGAGGCGCCCGGTGAAATCGTGAAAGCCATCCAGGACATCCGAAGGTGAACCCGATCCCCCTTGCACAAAACCCCGCACCGATGCACGTCCGGTACGTCACCGAAGACGAAGGCCCCGCCATGTCCACGACGGAACTGATCCGCGAGGTGTTCCTGTCCCCGGACACCGCCCTGGTCACCGGGGTCCTGCTTGTTCTCTTCATCATCTACCTCGCCATCATGCCCCGGCTGCGTGGCTGGGGGGCGTTCCGGGCGACACTGGCCGCGAGCCTGCGCGACTACGAACGATACATCCCCTGGATCCTCCGGCTGAGCGCGGGGATCGCCCTCATGGGCGCCGGGCTCGCCGATTACCTGTTCGCACCGCACATGATGGTCCCCGCGCGCAGCATCTTCGGGTTCGTGCTGGTCGCCTGCGGTTTCGCGCTGCTCGTGGGCGTCGCCGTGCGGGTGGCCGCCCTGGTGGGCCTGCTCGTCTTCGCCTACGCACTGGGTGCACACGGCCCGGACGTCCTCATGACCGCGGAGGTCGCCGCCGCCCTGATCACCCTCACCGCGATCGGACCGGGACTCCCGAGCCTGGACGACCTGTTCTCGCGCGCCCTGCCCTCCGCGCCCCGCACGGTGCGGGGCGCCGGTCGCCTGCGCAGCGTACTGGGCCCGGAAGCCGGCGCGGACCACGGCGTGGCCATGAACACCTGGCTGCCCGTGCTGCTGCGCGTGGGGCTCGGTGGGGCCGTCCTGTACGCCGGCTTCGCGGAGAAGATCCTCGACCCCGGGCCCGCGCTCGCCGCCGTGGAGGAGTACGACCTGGCGTTCTGGATCATCGACGGCGCCCTCTGGGTCTTCCTGGCCGGGCTCATCGAGATCCTGCTCGGACTCGCCCTGATCACAGGCACCTCCGTTCGCCCCGTGGCCGCGCTCACGTTCATCGTACTCACGGTCACCCTGTTCGCGATCCCCAACGACCCCGTCGTCGCGCATGTCGCGTTGTGGGGCGTCGCCAGCGCCGTATTCATCCTCGGCGCCGGCCCCCGCAGCATCGACCGGGTCCGGTTGCGGCGCACAGAAATGGCTGAAATATAAGGCCACCAGCGGATTCGGAGGGAAACATTGAACACCCTGGAACGCGAAGCGGGGGGCCATGTCTGTCCTTGTAGAATTCAGCATGAGCCCAATGGACAAGGGAGAAAGCGTTGGAGATTACGTCGCGCGTTGCGTCAAGGTTGTAGAAAAAAGCGGTTTGTCGTTCGAACTGAACCCCATGGGGACCACGATCGAAGGCGACACGCTCAAACAGTGCCTGCAGGTCGTCGAGGAGTGCCACGAGGCGCTCGCCCAGGACTGCAACCGGATCTCCACCTCCATCCGTGTGGACACCCGTGAAGGACCCACGGGGCGGATCGAGCAGAAGGTCTCCAGCGTGGAGGAAGAACTCGGCCACGAAGTGACCACGTAACCATCGGACCCCTGCGCCGCTGCACAAACCCCCATGTAGGGCCGCTGGCTAAAGAGCCGTGTGGCTGCCGCGGCGAACAAAAAGACCCCCGGACGGAGTCCCGCCGCCCCCGTGCGCAGGAAAAGCGCGGACCCCGCGCGAGAGGAACGCCGGCGCATGCGCACGGTGCTCGGCCGGCTGAAGAAGGCCTACCCGGAGGCACGCTGCTCGCTGGATTACCAGGACCCCTGGCAGTTGTTGGTCTCCGTGATCCTCTCCGCCCAATGCACCGACGAGCGGGTCAACCAGGTCACCCCGCCACTTTTCCGCCGCTGGAGCGGACCCGCCGAGATGGCCCGCGCGCCGCAGACCGAGATCGAGAAGATGATCCGGTCCACCGGCTTCTACCGCGCCAAGGCCCGCAACCTGAAAATGACCGCGAAGCAGATCCTCGCCGACCACGACGGCGAGGTCCCCCGGACCCTCGAAGAGCTCATCGCACTGCCCGGTGTGGCCCGCAAGACCGCGAACGTCGTGCTGCACGTCGCCTACGGCGGCGGGGACCAAGGCGCCGGGATCGCCGTGGACACCCACGTGACCCGCCTCGCGAACCGGCTCGCGTTCGCGGACACCCGCGACGCGGCGAAGATCGAGAGGCGCCTCCTTGGACTCGTCCCGGAAAAAGACTGGGGGATCTTCACCCACCTGTTCATCTCGCACGGGCGCGCCGTCTGCTACGGACGCAAGGCCCCGCGGTGCGACGACTGCGTGCTCGCCGAGCTGTGCCCCAGCGCGCACACGTTCTGAGAAAGCCCAAAAAGAGACCGCGCGCCAGGGCGCGGCCTCAAGCAACAGCGCCGGAGAGAAAATCAGGGGAAAAAACGGGAAGACGAAAAACGACGAACAACGGGTCGCCTACTTCGCTTCCTCGGTCAACTTCGCGTTGATCTCGGTCCACTTCTCCTGTCCCTCGGGCAGATCCTCCTCCGGGAAGATCGCCTCCACAGGGCACACGGACTCGCAGGCTCCGCAGTCAATGCAGTCGTCGGGGTCGATGTAGTAGATGTCGTATTCCTTGCTCTTGGATTCATGGATGCAGTCCACCGGACAGACATCCACACACTCCGCAGACTTGACACCAATGCAGGGCTCTGTGATCACGCGGGTCATCGCGGTTCCTCGGCTTCGCCCATGCCAGGGTCCTTATTTAAGGTTGAGGGGGACGCCTTCTGTCGGACGCGTCGACGGGGCGCGAGGAGCACAAGGAGCGGCCGGGTCGGCCTGCATTTATGAGGCACGAACCGGTGCGCCGGATCCGTGGCCCGCTTCGCTGTGTTACAGGCTCCCCAAGCCCGCACGCCGGCGAGCCTGAACGGCTCCGACGCCACTCTCGCCATCATCGACACCTTGGGGGACATCTGGCGTTTCATCGTGGAGACCATACACAACGGCTGGACCCTGCTCGTGGAGGCCGAGGACCTCGTGCTCATCCGCGCGGTCACCTCGATCCTGATCCTCCTGGCCGCCGTCACGCTGAGCCGTCTCGTGCGCCGGTCCCTGGAAGGCTCCGCGAAGCGGACCGCCGCGCGCAACGAACTCGACGACTGGCAGACCCGGGCGCTGGTCAGCCGCAGCCGCCCCATCGCGATGGTCGGGGGGATCATCCTCTACATCGCCGCGATCATCCTGATCGTGGGCGTCTGGCAGCTCCAGACCGCGTTCCTCTCGCTTCTCACCGCCGCCGGTTTCGCGGGGATCGTGATCGGCATCGCCGCGGCGAACTCCATGTCGAACCTGATCTCCGGGTTCATGATCTTCTACAACCACCCGTTCGACATCGGCGACTGGGTCCAGATCGAGGACATGGAAGGCATCGTGGTGGACGTGAAACCCGGAGCCACCGTGATCGAGTCCTGGGACGGCGAGAAGATCACCTACCCGAACCGGATCGTCGAAGGCAGCCGCATCCGGAACAAAAGCCATCAGCGCAAACTGCGCTGGCGGTTCCCCATCGGGGTCGATTACGCGACGGACATCGGCAAGGCGCGCGAGATCCTCTTGAAGATCATCAAGAGCCATCCCGACGTGCTGAAAGACCCCGAACCCCAGGTGATCGCCACGGAGTTCGGCGACTCCGCCATCATCCTGGACGTGCGCTACTGGATCGCGCCGCTGCGCGCCCGCGTCCTGGTGATCCAGACCTGGCTCATGCAGGAGATCCAACGGGCCTTCGCCAAGGAAGGCATCGTGATCCCGTTCCCGCAACGCACCGTGGTGTGGCGGTTCCCGGAAGGCAACCCGCCACCGGGCGACACCGTCAGCGAACTCGCATACGACCCCGACAAGGACGACCAACCGTGGCCCGGACCCCCCATCGATCAACCCCTCGACACGACCTCCGCGTACGCCAAACAAGAATCCTCGCCGCTCGAATGGATCGAGAAGGTCTGGGACAAGAAGCGGCGTCTATTGTGGTTGCGCGAACAACAAAAACGCGAGCAGGAAAAAGCAGACGCGGGGAAGAAACCGGAAGGCGCGGAGAAGAGACCTGACAGCAGTGGACAAGAAGGCACCGGGGAAGCGGGGCCCTGAGCGACACCCTTTAGCGAACACCCCGCGTGCCCAATCCCACCGATGAAGGGCCAAGGCTCTCCCCGAAAAGACGGCGTACCGCTTGCGTATCCGGACCGACGCAGCCAAGGGCCGGTCACGATGGCCGAACTGGTGGGAAACACGCCGCTTCTGCACCTCAAAAGCCTCTCCCATCAAAGCGGGGTCCCGGTCTACGCGAAAGCGGAATGGACGAACCCGGGCGGCAGCGTCAAGGACCGCCCCGCCCGTCACATCATCCAATACGCGCTCGAAACCGGCGCCTTGCAATCCGACGGCAAACGTCGACTCCTGGACGCCACCAGCGGCAACACAGGGATCGCCTACGCGACGATCGCACCCAGCTACAGGTTGCACGTGACGCTCTGCGTACCCGCGAACATCTCCCAGGAACGCACACAGATCCTGCGCGCACTGGGCGTCGAACTCGTGTTCACGGACGCCATGGAGGGAAGCGACGGAGCGATCATCGAAGCGCGACGGCTCGCCGAAGAACACGAAAAGAAGTATGCCTACGTGGACCAATACGGCAACGAGGCGAACTGGCGCAGCCACCATGAGACCACGGGCCCGGAGATCTGGCGGCAGACCGACCGTCGGGTCACGCACTTCGTGGCCGGGCTCGGCACCACCGGGACCCTCGTCGGCACGGGGCGATTCCTCAAAGAACAGCAAGCCGGGATCCAGGTGGTCGCGGTGGAACCCGACGGGCCGCTGCACGCTCTGGAAGGCCTGAAGCACCTGGAGACCGCCATCGTACCGCCCATCTGGGACCCCGCCGTCGCCGATGCGCGTCTCTCCGTCGCCACGGAAACGGCGCAAGGCATGGCGCATCGGTTCGCGGAGGAAGAAGGCCTGCTGTTGGGCCCCTCCGGCGGAGCCGCCGCGATCGGGGCGCTGCGGGTCGCCAAGACCGCGGCCCGCGAGGCCGGACTTGCGCCACCGGGACCCGACGCGGCGACCCCCGCCCTGCAGAACACGGACCCGGGCACGCCGGTGGTCGTCACCTTGTTCCCCGACAACGCGAGCAAATACCTCTCCCTGCCGTTCTGGGGGCAACGGCCGTGACCGTCCTCTTGTCCCGTCAACAAGAACAAGCGATCCGGGACCACGGCGCCAGCGCCTACAACGAGGAAGCCTGCGGCGTGCTCATCGGCAGCGAAGACCGCAGCCAGGGAAGCGACGCGGAAGGGATCGTCGTCCAGGTCGTCCACGTGCGCCGCATGAAGAACACGAAGACCGACGAGCGGCAACGTCGCTACCTGATCGACCCGCGACTGTTCATGAAACTGGAGGACGAACTCGAGAAGAGCGCCTGGGACCTGGTGGGGATCTACCACAGCCACCCGGACCATCCCTCCTCGCCGAGCCAGTTCGACAAGGACCATGCATGGCCGGGCTTGTCCTACCTCATACTCAGCGTGAGCGAAGGCCAAGCCGACGAGCTCACCTCCTGGCGGCTCAGCGACGACCGAAAGACCTTCCACAATGAACCCATCCGGATCCACACCGGGGAGACACCCCGGGAACCCCAGCCCTGAACCGACCCCAAAGGTGAACCCATGCCCACTGTCCGGATCCCCACCCCCCTCGCCCGCTTCGCCAGCGACCAGAAGACCGTGAACGTCGAAGGGACCACCGTGGCCGAAGCCCTGGAATCCCTCGTCCAACAACAC
>CAYVRY010000003.1:0-56997 GCA_964452895.1 uncultured Halobacteriales archaeon | reverse complement strand
GCCTGCGCAGTGAAGCCCTGGAAATCCTGGACGCCGTCGAACAGGACTGGCGGCGCGCGGAACTCGCCGCGGACGTCGCCTCCGTGGTCCAGGACGACCCGAACACCACCCTCGCGTTGGCCCGCCGGGTCGTATTGTTGCCCGCCGGCAAAGCGCGCAGCCAGGCGTTGAAACAGATTGTCAAACGGGTCGCCACGGAAGACCTCGGCGAACTGCTCGCCGCCGTGCTCCAAGACCCCGAAACCGCCGTCGACGACGCCAAGACGATCCTGCGCGCCTGGGCCATCGAACCCACCGGCGACATCGAAGGCGTCCTTCGACTCGCCCAAGGCGAAACCCAAGCCCGACTCTGGGGCTACCTTCACCTGCAAGCGGAAAAAAGCGGACGGCCCCTCGTCGAGAACGCGTTCGCGAACTCCCTGCAAGCGGCACGAGACGTGGATGACCGGCTGCCGCTTCTGCGATACCTGGCCACCGTCGCACAGACCCCCGAAGAACTCGACGCCCTCCTGGAACTGGAAAACGAACGCGAAGCCCGCGTGCGGCTCCTTCTCAAAACCATCGCACAGGCCGACCGCCTCGGCCATCCGCAACTGGGCAAATCCTACCTTGCGGAGGCGAAGCCGTTGATCCGGGAGCTCCCGGACGACCCAAGCCGCACCAAGCTGGAGGCAAACCTCGAAAAAGCCGCCGCCATGCTGCACGGGGCCCAGGCCAAAAGCGCCGGGGCCGAACAGAAACCCGAACCCCAACAACCCCCTGCGCCCCGGAAAAAACCCAAAGCGGCCCGCACGATGCCCCCACAAGGGGCCCGACCTGTCCTGGCGCTGCACAACGGCTACACGGGCGGCCTCGGCCCGCCCCACCTGCGCGCCGTGGCGCGCGCCGCACCGCTTTGCGCCGCGTTCGGGCTCGACCTCCTGCTCATCGGTTTCCCCGCCGACGACACGGCCGCGCTCATCAAGCAAGTCGAGAAGGACAGCCGGATCGGGGAAGAAGTGGAATACGTGCGCATGCTCCAAGAGACAAAACGGATCCACTGGGTCCCCCGCCAAGACCACGTGGACGTGGACCGGTGGCCCGTGGACGGCCCCATCGTCGCCACCACCCCCCACCCGGAACCCGGGAAAGCCACTGCCCTGGACGCCCTGGGCGAAGCCCCCGTGCTCGTGATGGGCCTCGGCCCGCAGGGCCTGCCGAAGCGACTCTTGAACCAAGCCGCGCATCACCTGGAACTCACCGGCCAGAACGTGAGCCTGGAGACCGCCACCGCGATGGGGGTGCTCGCAGAACGCCTGCGCACCATGAGAACCACCCGGATCACTCGACCTTCTTGAGGAACTCCTTCTCGCCCACCACCTTCACCCCTTTTTTCTTCGCTTCGTCCAACTTGCTGCCCGCCTTCTCCCCGGCCACCAGGAGCGAGACCTTGTTGCTCATGGAATCCACGACCCGGGCCCCCGCCCGCTGTGCCAGCTTCCTCGCCTCGTCGCGCGCCAGGGACTCCAACGCCCCCGTGAACAGGACCGTCTCACCCATCAGCGGGCCTCCGGCGGGCCGCTCCGGCCGCTTCGGGCGCACACCCACCGCCTTGAGCTCGGCCACCAACCGTTGGTTTGATTCGTCGGCGAAATGGGTCGCGATGGCGTGCGCCACCTCGGGGCCGATGTTCTCAAGGCGTTGCAGCTGTTCGGCGCTCGCCTTCGCCAGCGCCTCCAAGCTGGTGTAATGACCCGCCAGGTCGTGCGCCGTGACGCGCCCCACATGACGGATCCCCAAGGCATAGAGGAAACGGTCCAAAGGCCGCGCCTTGGACGCTTCCAGCGACCGGACCAGGTTCTCGGCGCTTTTTCGTTCAAACCGCGGCAAACGGACCAACGTGTCCGCATCGAGCCGATACAGATCGGCCAGGTCCTCCACGAGCCCCTCGTCAAGAAGAAGCTGGATCGTCTTCGGGCCCAACCCGTCGATGTCCATGGCATCCCGCGACGCCCAATGGCGAAGCATCCACGCCAGTTGCGCCGGGCAGGCGCGGTCCGTGCAGCGCAGATCCACCTCCCCCTCCGGCTTCTCCAGCTTCTGCCCGCAGGCCGGGCAATCTTTGGGCGCCTGGGGTTTTCTTGTGCGTTTCGGCCGGCGGGACAACACGGGGCCCACCACCTCCGGGATCACGTCACCGGCCCGCTGGGCCACCACGATGTCCCCCACGCGCACGTCCTTGCGGGCCACCTCCTCGTAATTGTGCAACGTCGCCCGGCTCACGGTGACCCCGCCCACCTTCACCGGCTCCAGGATGGCCACCGGCGTGATCTTGCCCGTGCGGCCCACCTGGTCCACGATCTCCAAGAGCCTGGTCTCGGCCCCCCGCGCGACGAACTTGTACGCAATCGCCCAACGGGGATGCTTCGAGGTCGAGCCAAGTCTCTTCTGCGCATCCAGGTCGTCCACCTTCGCCACCGCGCCGTCCACTTCGTAGGCCAAGGACCTGCGCCGCTTCGTGACCTGCTCGCAGTAGCGCTTGATCCCGTCAAGGCCCTTGACGCGCTCGTTCTCCGGGTTCACCGGCAGGCCCCAACCCTGCAGGGCCTCCAGTTCCTCGCTGTGGGAACGCAGGTTCGGGCCGCCCCTGGTGTGCGCCGCCATGTAGCACCAGATCGACAAAGGCCGCTTCGCGACGACGTTCGGGTCCAACTGACGCAACGTTCCCGCTGCGGCGTTGCGCGGGTTCGCGAACGGCGCCTCGCCGTCCTTCTCCCGCTGTACGTTGAGACGCTTGAACGCCGCAAGAGGCAGGTACACCTCCCCCCGCACCTCCAACTCGCGCGGGACCTTCCGCCCGCCCTCGGTCTCCATCAACCGCAACGGGATCGAGCGCAATGTGCGCAGGTTCGTCGTCACGTCCTCGCCGTGCACGCCGTCGCCCCGGGTGGCCCCGCGCACCAGGACCCCGTCTTCGTAAAGCAGAGCCACACCGAGCCCGTCGATCTTCGGCTCGCACAGAAATTCGATCTCCGTCTTCTCGAGCCGCTGCACGACGCGCTTGTGCCATGCCTCCAGTTCATCCATGTCGAGCGCGTTCGCCAGCGACAGCATGCGCGACTTGTGCGCCACACTCCGGAAGCCGCCCGACACCTTCCCGCCCACGCGCTGGGTCGGTGAATCCTGGGTGACCAGATCCGGGAAATCCTGCTCCAAACCCTCCAAGGCGCGCATCAGCTTGTCGAACTCGGCGTCGCTGATCTCTGGCGCATCAAGCCCATAATAGCGGTGCTCATGGTGACGGATCTCTTCCCGCAAGGACCCGATCCGTTTCTTCGCGTCCGCCTTCTTCATCGCAAGACCCCGGGAGCCCCGGTTCCAAGGAGACACCCGGCGTCCCGGCAGGAGGATGCCGCATTAGAAGGAATCGGGCCGGACTCTGTATCTGCGGACCGACCCACGACGACTCATGGCCGCGATCATGGCCTCGTGGAGGAACGGGCCCGGACGGTTGCCGGGATGCACCCTGGGCAGAGACAGGTCGAGGGCAAATGGGCAGAGACAGGTCGAGGGCAAATGGGCTGAGACAGGTCGAGGGCAAATGGGCTGAGACAAGACGAGGGCAAAGCCACGGTCCTCACGCCGCGTCCAGGCGTCTAATGCGTGAGTTCGGCGGTCCCCTTCTCGACGGGGCCTTCGTTCTTCTGATAGTTCTCGAAGCCGCCGCCTATGTCCTTGACCTTGAAGCCCTGGTCCGACAGGATCCGTGCCGCCTTCACGGACAGCATGCAGGGCGGGTCGTAACAATAGGTCAGTACCCCCTTGTCCTTGTCCAGGTCCTTCATGCGGTTGGAGAGCTCGTCGAGCTGGATGTTGATCGCACCCTTGATGTGGCCCTTGTTGTAACTCTCCTCATCGCGCACGTCAACGATCTGGAAGTCGTCCTCGCCTTTCTTGATCGCTCCGATCAAGGTCGCTGCATCGACCTCCGCGTCCATCATCTGCCGGTAGTAGTCCTTGTTCTTCTGTGGGTCTACGTTTTCGAGTCCAAGTGGCATGGTTTCACCAACGCCGCGATGCGTGTCCGCCCATGAAGAGGGTTTTGCCCGCGGTGGGCACCCTCCCGGACATATCCACCCCCGACCTTGCGAACGCCCGCTCAATGGCGTGCCCGCTCAACCGCGGGTGCGCGGGTCGTGCGGGTTGGCTCCGCCCCGGACGGGCTTCTGGTCGTCCGGGACGTCGTCATACTGGACGGCCTCCCAGTGACGCTGCATGATCCCCTCGAAATCCTTGATGCTCGGGACACTCCAGTCCTCCAGAAGGGGGTCCTTCTCCGGGTCCAGACGGGGCTCCACCACGTCCAGCACCTCCGAGACCGGGTGGCCCCGGCCCTTGGCGGTGACCACTTCACGGTCCCCGATCTCCATGCGCAGGCGGTCAAAGGAACAGGGGAACTCCCGGTCCCGCACCGCGTTGAGAACGGACATGATGCCCGACGATTCCCGCCACGGCATCTCGCCATCCTGGACCCTTCGTTCATACTCCTCGCGTTCCCGCTGGCGCCTCTGGCTCTGCTCCTGCTGGATATGCTGGTTGATCACTGGATCGATCTTTTCTCCCATGGTCATCGTCTCACTGCTTTTGACCATGGAGAACCTACACCAAGAGGCTTTGCCGACTGGAACATTTGACCCCTTGCCCGTCCCATCACGCCTCAGGGCTTTCCCCGGCCCCCCGATATTTACGGCCTACTCTTTCTTCATCCGCCCGAGGGCACCCTGGATCTGCTTCGCCGTCCAAGTGGAGACCACGTCCTCTTTCTCCAGCCAACCCCGACGCGCCTGGGTCACGGCGTGTCCCATGAACTCCAGGGCCTCGGTGCTGTGCGCGTCGGAGTCCACCACGAAGCGACATCCCGCCTGCTTCGCCTTGAGCACCCGTTCGCCGGGCAGGTCCAGACGCTCCGGTTGCCCGTCCACCTCCAACAAGACCCCCTGTTCGGCGCACGCCTCGAAGACCTTGCGATCATCGAAACGGATCGGTTCCCGCTTGGGCATCTTGCGCCCCGACGGATGGCCGAAGATGTCGATCCCCTCGTCGATCGCCTTGAGGACCCGCCTCGTCTGCTCCTTCTCCGGCAAATCGAACGCGTTGTGCACGCTGCCGATCACGTAATCCAACCCCGCCAGGATCTTTTTCGGAGAATCAAGGGAACCGTCCTTCTTGATGTTCACCTCGGAACCCAGAAGGATCGTCATGTCCGGGAACTCCTCCCTGAGCTTATCCAATTCCTTGGCCTGCTTGCGGATCTTCGCGTCCTCCCCCTTCGACAACCGCAACGTGTACGAATGGTCGCTGAACCCGTAGACCTTCAACCCGCTCGCCTGCGCCGCCTCCAGCATCTTCCGCGGGCTGTCGCGCCCGTCTGAATAGTTCGTGTGCGTGTGCAGGTCCGCGATCACGTCGGAGCGCTCCAGGAGCCTCGGCAGTTTGCCTTTTTTCGCGGCGTCGATCTCCCCCTGGTCCTCCCGGATCTCCGGCGGGATCCACTCGAACTTCAGTTTTTTGTAGATCTCCTCTTCCGTCCTCCCCGCGATCACCTTGTCGTCTTTCTTCCGCATCAAGCCGTACTCATTGAGCGTCCAACCATACCCGTTGGCCCGCTTGCGCAGCGCCACGTTGTGCGCCTTCGAACCCGTGAAATACAGGCGCGCCGCGCCGTACTGGTCCGGGGTGACGACCCGCAGGTCCACCTGGAGCCCGTCCGAAAGACGCACGCTCGATTTCTTCTGCCCGTGCGCGATCACATCCTCCACCTCCGACGCGGATACGAACGCGGTCATGATCGCCTCCGCATCGCTTTCCCCGGCCGCCACCAGGAGGTCCAGGTCCCCCAACGTGTCCCGTCCCCGGCGCAGGGAACCCGCGTAACCCACAGAGTCCGCCTTGCCCGTCTTCTCGATGAGCCTGATGAACCGCGAGGCCACCTGGAGCCCCCGTCCCTGTGGGAAGCGCTCGGGCTTGTCCCGCTGCCGCGACAAACCGTCCAGGATCTCCTGTTGCGTCTTGGCCCCCAGACCGTCGATCTTCTCGATCTTCTTCTCTTCGGCGGCTTTCTTCAAGGACGCCGCGTCCTTGATGCCCAGCTCCTTGTTCAACAGGGCGACCCGTTTCGGCCCCAGCCCGGGCAGGTCCATGAGTTCAGCGAGGCCCCCCGGCACCTCTTTCCTCAGTTTCGTGAGCTCCTTGACCTCGCCCTTCTCCACGTACTCCGCGATCTTCGCGGCGATGGACGCCCCCACGCCCGGGATCTCGTGCAGCCTTTCGTCTCGTGCCACGTCGCCGATGTCGTCAGGGAACACACGCACCTGCTGCGCGGCCCGGCGATACGCCTCCGGTTTGAACTTGACCTCCTTGAGTTCCAGGATATCCGCGAACTCATCCAGGAAGGCCGCCACTTCGGTGTTCTTCGACACGACTCAGACCCTGTCGGGACAAGCCGTCGGCCTCTTCAAGCCTGCGCACGGCGTCCGCCCGGCATGATGAAGCATGGGCCGTTTCGTCGCTTCACGCATCCCGGCGACGCAGGCGGATCCCGGCGGGGCGGGACGCCGAACACGGCCGGCCGCGGCGGGCGCGCGCGGGCCCCCGCCGGCAAAAAACGGCGAGCTCCAGAAGGGGGCGGGCTCCCTGGCAAGCAACGAACTTAAGTAGCCACCTTGCCACTGCGCCCTCGATGCGTGTTCGTGGCCCCGTCTTGTTCGCCTTGGTCCTGTTGATCACCCTGTTCGCACCCGCGGCCGTGGGGCAAGAATCACACGCCGTGGTCCTGCATGAGAACCCGCCCAACGGGGATACCCATGCCGACAACCTGAACCGGTTCGGCTGGGCGCTTTTGGACGCACGCGGCGCACCACAAGTCCACCAGGACGCCGAGTTCGTGGTCACCTACCGCAACACGACGCTGTTCGCCACGACCGCCGCCAGCGGCCACGACTATGACGGCATCGGACGCTACATGATCGCCTTCCCCGGCGCAGGCGACTACAGCGTCGACGTGCGCGTGCCCGGCGACGAGGACGCCACCGCCTCCTTCGCAGGCGTGGTGCATGAACACGCGGAGGGAAAAGCGAGCCTGCAATGGGACCCGCCCACCACGACGACGACGGGAGAACCGACGCCGCTTCGCTACCGCGTGGTCGACGCGCAGGGTGAGACGATCCGGCATGCCCAAGTGGACCTGGAGATCTGGAACGTAGAGCGCGACTCCCTCGTCTTCAAGACCGACACGCACGCCCACGACCCGGAAGCCGACCACGCCCTGGACTATGTCTTCGAAGAAGCCGGTGAGCACCAGTTGCGTCTGAGCGCCTTCGAGGCATTCGCCGGAGAAGGCGTGGCCACGTTCGCCGCCTTCACCACGACGCACACCGTGGACGTGGAACCCGGCCCGCCGGGACTGCCCGGGCTGATCACGAACGACGCCCTCGAGAACCGGGTCGACCGGGGGAGCGCGGCCGAACCGTACCGGATCTTCGCCTCGTACGACCCCTACACAAGCGTGGGCGCGGGGAGCCCGATCCGACTGGTCACCAGCGTGGTGGACAGCGAGACGGGTCGCCCCGTGGAGCACCTGGACTACGACGCCACGATCACGGGCCCACACGGGGACGTCCTGTTCGAGGCACAGACCCTGCACAGTTTCGACGGGATCCTTGAGATCACCACGAGCCACCAGACCGTGGGCGACCATCGTCTCGTCGTGGAAGCCGAAGACAGCCGCACGGACTGGACCGGCACCGCCGAATTCACCTACTCCGTGCTGCCGCCGGTGGCGACGTTGACGCCGGGCCCGCACCTCGTCACCGTGGACGGGCTCGAAGACGTCACCGCCGGAGAGCCCAGCCAGGTCACCGTCCGGGTGAACTCGCTGGCCGGCGAACCCTTCGCGCACGGCGAGATCAACATCCGGATCACCCACGGCGACACGGACCGCCTGCTTTTGGCCGGCAAACTGCACACCCATGCCGACGGCGACTACCCGTTCACCTTCACCCCGCCCAAAAACGGCGACTACACCCTGCACGTGGACCCCTACTCCCTCACCCCGGCCCCGCCGACCCCGTTCTATGGCAACGAGATCAACACGGCGCGTCACTTCCAGTTCAAAGCCGGCGGAGACAGCGACCCCTTCCAAGCGGGCAACAACACCGTGGACTTCGACGACATCGTGAGTACCGGCGCGCCGGGCGTCGTCCTGCTGCTCGTTGCGCTGACCGCGCTCGTCCGGGCGCACAGGCGGCCCTCCGGCCCGCGGCGCAGCAAGCGGGACTGACGGTCGAACAGGACCCCCCGGCCACCGCGCCCGCCGCGACCGGGTGGACCAGTGCACGGGCACGCCCAAGCCCGGAAACTGAAGACAAGGGTGGAAAACCAACGGCACCGCCGCGTCAAACGGCGAAGCCCCGGGACCGAGCTAGGCGAGGCGCCGGACAGCCGAAAAAACGCGCCTTAAGGCCCGGCTCTTATATATTGCCCCCTGTTTGACGGCTCGGTGGAGCCGAAACGGGCTGCCCTGGGAGACGGTACGATGGACACTGCGTTTGAATCCACTGGCGCTGTCCTGGAGCGCTACCGGAACTTGGCTCATCCGGATATCCTGGAGAAAGCCCGCCGGTTCTTGATCTCCGAACAGCTCGACGCCCAGGAACTCAACCCCTATTTTCAGCCCCTGGAACGCAACGAAGGGACCGTCGCCGTGATCAAGGGCCGCGAGGTCCTCATGTTCGGCTCGAACAACTACCTCGGGCTCACCCACGACCCCCGAGTCCTGGACGCGGTCAAGAAGGTCACCCAGTCCCACGGCACGAGCTACACCGGCTCCCGGTTCCTCAACGGCACCTCCGAACTCCATCTTGAGGTGGAACGCAACCTGGCCGATTTCCTGGGCAAGGAGGCCGCCCTCGTCTTCGCCACCGGTTACCAGACCAACATCGGCGTCTTCACCGCCCTGTTGAACCAACACTCCGTGGCGCTCATCGACAACCACTCCCACGCCTCGATCATGGACGGCTGCCGGCTCTCGCAGGGCCGCAGTGCCGTCTTCCCCCATGGCAACGTGGCCCAGATGGAACGCCTGCTCCAGCGCCACCAGAACGGCGACACGGGATGCCTGATCGTCACCGACGGCCTGTTCAGCATGCACGGCAACCTCGCCCCGCTCCCGGAGATCATCGAGGTGGCCAAGAGGCACAACGCCCGCGTGCTCGTGGACGACGCCCACGGCGTGGGCACGATCGGCCCCGGCGGACGCGGCACGGCCTTCCATTACGGGGTGCAGGACGACGTGGACCTGATCGTGGGCACCTTCAGCAAATCCCTCGCCTCCATCGGCGGATTCGTCGCCGGGGAACGCCTCGTGATGAACTACATCAAGCACTACGGGCGCAGCATGATCTTCAGCGCCTCCTTGGCGCCCCCGAACCTCGCCGCGGCGAACGCCGCCTTGAACATCCTGCGCGACGAACCGGAACGGATCGAACGCGTGAACCAGAACGCGAACATCTGGCGCAAAGGCCTCACCGGCCTCGGGTTCAAGACCGTCGGTGAGACCCCCGTGGTGCCCGTCCTGCTCGGACAGGACTTCCTGGTCTTCAAGATGTGGCGGGAGCTGCTCAACGAGGGCGTCTATGTGAACGCCGCGGTCTGGCCCAGTGTGCCCTCCGGCGGCGGCCTGCTGCGCACGAGCCTCACCGCCGGACACGAACGTGAACAGATCGAAGAAGCCCTCGGGGTCTTCGAACGCGTCGGCAAACGGCTCGGTGTGATCTGATCATGGAGAGGACACCATGACCCTTCGGGCCGAACCGGTGGAAAGCGACCCAGACCGACGGCGGTTCCTGGAACTCCCATACCGGTTGAACCGCGACGATCCGAACTGGATCCCGCCGCTGCGCATGCAGATGAAGGAGCAACTGGACACGAAACGTCATCCTTTCCTGCGCCACGCCCGCGCCCGGCTCTTCCTTGCCAAGCAGGACGGCAAGACCGTGGGACGGATCAGCGCCCACTACGACCCCCGCCACGACTCGGACACGGCCTCGTTCGGGTTCTTCGACTGCGTCGACGACCCGGGCGCCGCCCGGCAACTCGTGGACGCCGCCACCTCCTGGGTCCGGGAAGAAGGCCGGGCACGCATGCAAGGGCCCTATTGTTGGACCAGCCACGAGCCACTGGGAGTCCTGGTCAAAGGCTTCGACAGCCCGCCCATGCTCATGATGAACCACAACGGCGAACACTACGACGCGCTCCTGAAAGGCGCCGGGCTGGAGAAGAAGAAGGACCTCTTCGCGTACCGCTTCACGGTCGGAGGCATGCCGCAGAACGTGATCGACGAATACGAAGCCACGAAATCACAGGACCGGCTCGTCTTCCGGAACGTGGACCTGAAGAAATTCGAAGAGGAACTCGGCGTCATCGTATCGATCTACAACGAGGCGTGGAAGGACAACTGGGGATTCTCACCGATCACGAGATCCGAACTGCGGGCCACCGCGAAAGGGTTGAAACCCATCGCCGACCCCGACTACATCCTGATCGCGGAACTGGACGGGGAACCCGCCGGCATGGCCGTGGCCGTCCCCAACGTGAACGAAGCGATCGCCGATCTCGACGGCCGGCTTCTGCCCCTGGGATGGGCACGCCTCCTGTGGCGGTTGAAGGTCCAAGGCACCCAGACCGCCCGCCTCATGCTCGTGGGGATCCTCCCCAAGCACCGCGGGCCCTGGAGCCGGGCGATCCTGACCGGGCTCTACGGCCGGCTGCACGAGGCCGGCAAACGAAAAGGCCTCCAATGGGGGGAACTCTCGTGGACCCTGGAAGACAACCAAGCCATCAACCGCAGCATCGAACGCACCGGCAGCGAGCACTACAAGACCTACCGGATCTACGAAACCCAGGTATGAACCATGGCCGCGAAGCGGGGCACCCTGCGCCGACGCCGAGCACCGCCTGACCGAGGTGCCTGATGCGCGTCGCCGTCACCGGGGGCACAGGATTCCTCGGCGCGCACATCGCCGAGCAACTCACCGGGAACGGGCACGAAGCGGTCTGTCTCGTGCGCCCCACGAGCGACCGGAAGCACCTCGACACGCTGGGCGTGACCCAGATCCCCGGCTCATTGACCGAAGTGGACCGTCTCGAACGGCTCGTCCGGGACGCCGACGCCGTGATCCATGCCGCCGGTACCGTCGCAGCCAGCAACCGGCACGGCTACCATGAAGCAAACACCACGGGCACGCGGAACCTGCTCGCCGCCTGCACGAAGAACCCGGTCGAGACCTTGATCCACGTCTCCAGTCTCGCCGCAAAAGGCCCCAGCCCCACACCGGCACCAAGGCCCGCGGGCGCCAAACCGCACCCGCTCTCCGATTACGGAGCAAGCAAACTCGGTGGCGAAAGCGCCGTGCGCGATCATGCCAGGAAGCACCCCGTGAAAACCCTGATCGTGCGCCCCCCGGCCCTCTACGGCCCACGCGACCGCGGGCTCTTGGGTCTGCTGAAGACCGCCCGGTACGGCCTGTACCCCGTACTGGTCCCCCCCGACGCCCACTTCAGCATGCTCTACGGGCCCGACTGCGCCCGGCTCGTCGTCGATCAACTTGGAACCTCGCTGCCGACCCACGAAGTACGGATCCTGGAACCCGCCGACGGTCCCCCGCACACGAACGACACAGTGCGCGCCAGCCTGGCCCAGGCCCTCGGCACGCGCCCGCTTCGCAACCTCCGGATCCCGGCCCCCCTGCTCACCGGGAGCGCGCGACTCACCGGGCTCATGGGCCGGTTCACCGGACGCCCGGCCATGTTGAACCCCGACAAAGTGCGCGAACTCCGCGCCAAACACTGGGTGGCGGACACGAGCACCGTGGACGCCATGACCTGGCAACCGCGCATGGACCTCACCCGCGGGCTGCGTGCGACCCATGAATGGTACGAGGCGGAGGGATGGCTATAGCGGAGTTGCCAGCCATGCTGCTCGGGCCGCTCTTCCTGCTCGTGGGCCTCACCTTCGCGGCCGCCTTCTATTTTTTTGCATCACCGCCGGAGAAGCGATACACCTCTCCCGGCAAAGCCCTCGGGCTCACATTGTCCCGCCTTGCCCAGGACCGGCGCTTCGTGCTGTTCGGGGTCATCGCGATCATCGGGCACGTCGTGCAGGTGAACCTGCTGAACCCGGTCACCCGGGAATGGTGGCTGGACCTGACCGGTTTCGATTTCGCCGGCTTCCTCTACGCCATCGAAGGCGAACTCGTCCCCTGGCTCAGCACGCTGCACTGGGGCCCCCTGCTCTTCGTCTTGTTCTGGGTCTACCTCGTCCTGCACAACGCCTTCATCTTCATCGCCCCGTTCTTCCTGGCCTACACCGGGGAACGCCGCATCGTGCGGCGGCTTCTTGTCTCCTACCTGATGATCTGGCTGTTCGCGCTACCCGGCTTCACCTTCTTCCCGGCCACCAACCCGACGGTCTACCTCGGACTGGACAGCGTGCTCGACCGGGTGATCCCCGGCACCACCGCACTCTTCTACCGCGGCACCACCATCGACAACACGATCCCGTCGCTGCACGTGGGCCTCGCCACGCTGATCATGCTCCATGGCCTGCACTCCGTGAACCCGCGTTTCAGGCGCACCGTCGTCGTCTACGCGCCCACTGTGGCCTTCAGCGTCGTCTACCTGCAGGTGCACTGGGCGCTGGACATCGTCGCCGGCGTGCTCGTCGCCCTGCTCGCGTACGGCGCCGGTCTTGCCCTGGAGAAAAGAATCGGGCCGAGGCGGGACACGTATGGCGCGACCCCCGGACACGGCGACGAACCGGTGCACCCGGGCGGATGAGCGGCGACCGACGGCCCGGGGCGCGCAGGATGATCACTGCCGCCAGGCCATGCGCCACGGCTTGAGCACGAAGCGCTCCTGCGGATAGAGGTCGCCCACGGAGATCAGGATCGGGACCGCGATGGCGATCCCCCCCGCGACCAGGAGCGCCGACTGGATGTTGCCCAACCCGTAAGCGGCCATCAGGACCAACGCGCCCGTGACGCGACCGCAGTTCATCAAGAGCTCACGCCCCATGTACAGGTCCTCCACCGTGGTCGCGGTGTCCAGGTAGACGGCGTTCTTGAACGGGTCGAAGACGAGCCCGAAGAACGTGGAGAACGCCCGGGCCGCCCCCCACACCCAGATGGAGACGGCGAACGCGCTGACGATGTTCGCCAGGCCGAAGACCAACGCGATGGGCCAGATGAATGCGAACCGTTTGGCGCGCTTGTCCGACATGCGCCCCAGGAGCAAGGCCGCCACGCCGCCCACGATCCCCAAGACCGCGAAGAACGCGGCGTATTCGAGCGCGGAATCAATGAACACGACCGTCACCACCGCGACCCCGATCCATACGACCCCCTGGCTCACTCCGTCCAGGTACATCAGGAGCCGCAGTTTCTTCAAGCGGGCCAGGCGGGCCCAGATCTCGATCCGTGTCCGGGTGCGCGGTTCAAGACGCAGGGTCCCCGGCCATCCCACGAGCCCGATGATGAAGGCGGAGGCGAACAGGCCCGGGTAGCCGAAGCGCAGGACGATCAGACCCGCCGCGATGGCGGCGATGACATCCAGCACGGGCTGCACGGAGAACGCGATCGCACTGGTCCCCGCGTTCACGCTGCGCGCCCGGTGCTCGAAGAAGATCAGGTTGTAGGGCACCCAGAACAGGGATTGAGCCAAGCCGAAGAAGAACCCGCCCACGAAGATCCCGGCGGGGGTGGGCCAGAGCCAGAATGGGAGGATCGCCAGGATCCGGACGAAGAACCCGGTCCGCAACGCCCAGCGGTACTCCATGGCCGGCAGCAGGATCATGACCAGCGCGGCCACCGTGTAGAAGAACGCCGCCAGCAGAAGCACGAACATGAGCGGCGTCTCCAACTCGTTGAGCAGGAAGAAATAGAGCAGGATCCAGTGCAGCGTGGCGAAAAACCCGTAATAGACCTGCAGCCGGATCAGACGCCGCAGCCGTTGACGGGGAGTCGCAGGAGGTGCCGTGACGGAAAGCGGTGCCTCGGTGGATACACCGGGCTGGGCGACCGGGGGGACGGTGGGCTCATGGGCAACGTCCGCGGCGGTCTTATTGTCTACGGACGACTCTTGGTCCCGGGGGTGCGTCGCTGATGAAGACCCAATGAACATGAACGAATCCGCGCGGAACATCTACGGTTATTGGCGCACGATCTCGATCCAGTCGTCCGTGATCTTGGTGACCTTGCCGTCGATCGATGCATGGACCCCGACGCTGAACCCCTCCGATGCGGGTTCCGCCAGGGTCTCACGGGCCCGTACTTCGTCACCTTCCTTCACGTCGAGGCGCCCGGGGCTCTGGAACTTCCCCGTGAGCGGGATCCGCACCCGATGGATGTCCCCCTCCAGGTTGTCGATCTTGTCCGGGGCCCATGGACAATCGATCGTGTTGTGCTCGTAGTCCGGGTGCGGGTAGTGCTTCTTCTTCAGGCGGGCTTTCTCGGGATCCACGACGAGGAACGCGTTCGTGCTCTTCGTGACGGGGACCAGGCATTCTTCGCCCATGGGTTCGGCCACTTTCTCGGAAAGGATGGGCCCTCCGTCGTAGAGGATGCAATCCCTTACCTCTTTCGCCTCCGCGCCGTAGATCTCCACCAGGTCGTGGGCCAAGGTGCCCACGGGCACCTCGTATGCTTTCACGTTCTCGCCCACTTCCCCGTAGAAGTGCATGAACTTCGTGACGACGGGGCGCTCCCGGAAGACCGCGCGGTAGATGTTGAAGATGCTCTCCGTGTTGTTCACGATGAACCCATAGTTCGGCGGGATCTCCTTTTTCGGGATGTTCAGCCCCAAAGCGGCCTTCAAGAGGGCCTTCTCCTGTCCGAACTTGTATTTGGGTTCGATGTAGGAGATCGAGAAATTATGGAGTTTCTGGGCAAGCTCTTCCATGGGCTCCATGTAGGGCTTTGCGACGTCCTCGGCGATGACGAGCATGATCTCCATGCTGAAGGTCGCCTTCATCCATTCGAAGACATTGATGAACGCCTCCGGTTCGTCCCGGTGCAGGATCTTGTCGGCGTAGTACCCCGGTTCACTCTCTGCAGCATTCACGGCGAGCGCCTGCGGGGTGTCCTTGTACTTCACATAGGTCGGGAAGGCCGCGCCGCCTGCACCCACGACGCCGGCTTCCTGCATGAGCCCCACGGCCTCCTCCGCTGAATAGGTGATCGGGATCTCCACGTTACCAAGGACACTCGTGTGGGTCTGACGTGGTGCGCTCATCGCGGTGCCCACGACAAATCCCCATTTCAAGCTATCTGTTTACCATTGACATGCTTTGGTGGCCCGATGACCAATGGATCGATGGCCATGACCTCCTGTGGACAGGGGCCGAGAGGATGGCCCGTGGGTCCGCCGCGTTCTGGACCCGTCTTGACAGCACGGGCGGGCCTCGTGGCCCCCAAGAGAAGCCTATATACCTAAGACTGGCCAAAAGTGGTAAGACCTCCTGGGGCTCCTTCACCTCTGGAGCCCTCATGTCGCACTCGAACCCCCCAACAGTCCACTCTCCGTTCCTTGCGGCCTTCCTCGTACTCGCCCTGGCGGTGGTGGTCCCCGTCGCCGGCCAGGACGAGCACCCCGTCCAATCCGAACATACGCTCAGCGTGGGCCTCATGGACCCCATGGCCGCCACGGACGGCGAACACATCTACCTGTTTGGCGGATCCGCGGAAGGGACCCCCAGCCGGGACATCCTGCGCATCGACCCCGAAACCCTGGAACCAGAAAACGCAGGTCAACTGCCGTCGGCCCGCCTTGCCGGATCCGCGGCCTACGTGCAGGGCAAGTTCTACGTCTTCGGCGGGGCCGAAAGCGGGACCACGGCGACCGACACGATCATCGAGTACAACCCCGGCACGCAGCAAGCCAGTACCCTCACCCTGGCGAGGCTGCCGCACCTGCTCATCAACAGCGCTGCCGCATCCGACGGGAACAAAGCCTACATCTTCGGCGGCTACAAGGTCGACTTCATCGAACGAAGCGACCGGATCATCGAGTTCAACCCGTCCAGCACACTCACCCAGGTCAGGACCCTCTCCTCCAAGCTTCCCGCCCCAGTGGATTCCGCAGCCGCCGCCTTCGACGGCACCCGTTTCGTGATCGCCGGGGGACAGGGCGACCACGGCGAAGTGAAAGACTCCATCGTACGTTTCGACGCGTCATCCGGTGCCGTGACCACCGCCTCCTACACGCTCCCCGAGGGCGTTCGCAACGCAGGCATGACCGCCCAGGACGGGGTCGCCCATCTCTTCGGCGGTGCCACCCGCAACGACCGCAGCGAGGGCACCACCGCGATCATCGAAATCAACGCAACGCACGCGTTCTCGGCCCCGATCACCTTGGAGACCGCTCGCTGGTCCGGAGGCACCGCCCTCGTGGACGCTCACGCCTACCTGGTCGCCGGGCGCCCGGACGCGAACAACTACAGTCGCGCCGTGACGCGGGTCGACCTGGCACGGCTCGGTGAACCCCTCCCCGGGGACAACGAATCATCCGACCCCGGCGACGAACAAGAAGATCATGACGACGGCCACGCCACCGACGATGACGGCATCGGGCGAGACTCGGACACAAACGACTCCGCAGCCGGGGAAGCCTCGCACGACGAGCATGAAAACGACGTCTCGAAAGCCCCCGACGCAGACACAGCAGGCGAAGCCACCGCCGCCACCGGGGAACGCGATGCATCCGAGGAGCTGGAGAACAAGACGGTCCCCGCACCTGCCGGCATCCTGCTGCCCCTTGTCCTGGCGCTCGTGTTCGCCCGCCGCAGACGACGGGTGCAATAGGTCAAGAACGCCGCTTATCGCCATGGCGCACGGCGGCGCCAGGCCCGCTGGCTTCCGCCTTGGGCTGCCCTGAGCGCCGAGGACCATCAAGGATGTGAAGCCCACAACATCCCCAAACCGCGACGGCTTATGCGAGATGTTATCTCGATGCATGGCTTACCCCTCTTATTCGAAGATCATCGTACGCGATCGTCATGATCCTGGTCGCGACCCTCGTCGCTCCAGGAACACAAGCGGGGGCCTTGAACGGGCCGGTCCCCGATGCGTGGATCGTGACCGGCGACGAGGCCGTGGAGAACGAAACGATCCTACTGGACCATGAACTCATCATCACAAGCGGCGCCACGCTGCGACTCACCCACGCCTCGGTCCATGTCGCAAGAGGCGGAAGCATCGTCGTCGCACCCGGTGGCTCGATCGTCGTGGAGCACAGCGAACTGGAACGTCACAGCGAGGCGGATCCGCTTTGGCCGTTTTTGGTGTTCGGTTCGATCCGCATGAGCGAAAGCCTGCTCGCCCAGTCCCATGGCATCGAGCTGCGCTACCCGGATGCCGCGCCGAGCGTGATCACCGGCTCGCGGTTCATCGACAACCGCGACCACGCCGTATCCCTGATCAACCGGGCCGAACTGGAATTCAAGGACAATCTGGTCGTCGGGAGCGTGATCGGGGTCCGGGTCAACGACGCCACGGCCAGGATCGAAGAGAACGTGTTCATCGGCAACAGCGACTTCGCGATCAACGTGGTGTCCACGCTCGTCGGTTCACGGGTCTTCGGCCCCGCCATGGTGGCGGCGGAGGGCAACGTGATCGCGCATGGAGGCGGTGGCTTCCATTTCCAGGAAGGCAACCAACTCGTGAACCGGGTCTCGTCGAACCTGCTTACGAACCTCACGGTGGGATTCCGGTTCCAGGAGGGCGACGCCCTGGGCGGGCAGGCCGAGCTCACCCAGAACAGCATCGTGGACAACGAAGCCGCCGCGTCGAACTTCCCGAGAGCCGGTGCGCGCGCGGTCATCAGTGAGACCCTGGGCTACCGCGTGGACCTCGGGGACTCCTGGCTCGGGCCGGCGGGCGCCACGTGGGAGCCGGATGCCCCGAACCACCTTTACGGACCGTTTCATACCGGTGATCTGCTGGACCACGACCCGGTCCCCCATCTGTGGTCGCGTCTCGAGGAGGCTGAACAGGAACTGGGATGAGCCGCGGCTCAAATCATAAAAAAATGGAAGAGAACGGGGAAGAGATCGACTGGGGAATCCGGACGCCTAGAGCGCCAGGATCTCGGTGTCGGCGGGGACCAGCTCGTCGTTTTCGTCGACGGTCTCCTCGGTCTGGAGCCCAGCGTGCTCGTTGGACTCTTCGTAAAGACCCGCGGTCCCTGCCTCTTCATCGACTGCGATGTAGAACCCAGCGGTCACGTCGGGGATTTCTCCCGTACCGAGGGCGGATTCGTCGTCTGCGTGGTCGCCGGCGACCGTGGGCACCGCGAGGAGCGCCAGAGCCGCGAGAGCTGCTACAATTTTGTACATATGGTCTACCTCCACTTCGTGGTCTGGTCCGGTCCGGCGGGGCCGGCGGATGACCGGAGTCGTCCGCAGGCCTTGTCACCAGCCGGGCAAAGCCACATACCCCCAAGAATGGACATACTGTATTTAGTCTGTTTCCCCACTCCTCCGGATTTACATACCGAAGACTTGCCTACGTATAGGGAAATTCGGCGTTGGTCCAAATCCGCCTTGACTCATGAAAATGGGAGTCTTCGGGTGGTAATGGCTGGGTAACCCGGACAACGTTCAAGTAATACGGCAAATCTCTAGGTGGTGAATCGCTTCTCCCGGGCGTGGCGGCCGGCCGGACCTGTGGGGCAGTGATCGGAGGTATGCAAACATGAAAACCACAACCATCACGATCGTCACGGCGCTCACGCTCGCCTTCTCGGCAAGCGGCGCACTGGCGGCGTTCGGGACCGACGCTCTGGACCGCACAACCCCCACGCTCACAGTCACCACCAGCGACGGCGAGAACTCCGGTTGCCTGGACTATCTGGCACTCTGGATCGCTGACGGCGTGCACAGCCCCGTCGGGGACTCCGAACGCATCGACGATGTCACCCCGGGCGCCGCCTGGACGGCCACCAGCGACGACGGCGTCGTCTGGGTGGACTTCTACGATGCAAACGGCGCGTGGATCGACGGCTTCGCCGACGGCAACAACGTCCCGGCCGGCTCGGTCTACGCATACGGCTGCGTCACCGCTTTGGGCGCCTGGCCCGATGCACCGATCCCCGGTGCGACCTTCACCTATTCGGAGTAAGACCGAAAGGTCGACCCGTTCCTTTTCCTCCCTCCCCCCGTTTTTTCCACCCTTTCAGGGTCAGGCCTACTCCCCGATGCGCACCTGCATCTCATACCCCTGCTCCCGCAAGGCGGCGACCACGGTGCGCAGATGCTGCGGGCCCCGGGTCTCCACCTCGATGTCCACCAGGGTCTGATCGAGCGACAACGACGGCAACTCCCGGTCATGCTGGATCCGCAGCAGGTTGCCACGGTGCTGTGCGACCAGATCGATGATCCCCTTGAGCGCCCCCGGGCGGTCCGGGAGCACCGTCGTGAACCGAAGGATCCTGCCCTCCTCCATCAAGCCCCGCTGGACGATCTCCCCCATGAGCGTGATGTCGATGTTCCCACCGGACAAAACGGCGACCACCTTCTCGTCCCGCACGTCCAATTTTTTCGCCAAAAGCGCCGCCACCGGGGCCGCCCCCGCCCCCTCCACAACGGTCTTGCCGCGCTCCAAGAGCATCAAGATCGCCCGCGCGATCTCCCGGTCGCTCACCGTGACGAGTTCATCCACGTGCTCCTCGATCAGTTCGAACGTGCGCTCGCCCACGATCCGGGTGGCGATCCCGTCCGCGATGGTACGCGGAGAATCCAGGAGCACACGCTTCTCCTGTTGGCGCGCCGCGAACGCCGAAGCCGCCCCTTCCGCTTCCACCCCCACCACCCGGATCTTCGGGTTCTTCGCCTTGAGCGCCACCGCCGCCCCCGAGATCAGACCGCCTCCCCCGATCGCCACGACCACCGTGTCCACGTCCCGCAGATCCTCAAGGATCTCCAGACCCAGAGTGCCTTGACCCGCGATCACCGCCGGGTCGTCATAAGCATGCACGAACGTGTACCCATGCTGCTCCTGCAGCTCCCGGGCCTTCTTGTAGGCCGCGTCGTAATCCTCCCCCGTCAACACCACCTCGGCTCCGTACCCCTGCGTCGCCTCCACCTTCGCGTGCGCGGCGTCGCGCGGCATCACGATCACGCTCTTGATCCCCACCGTCGTCGCCGCCAACGCGACCCCCTGCGCATGATTGCCCGCCGACGCCGCGATCACCCCCTGGCTGCGCTCCGCTTCGCTCAGCGACAAGATCTTGTTCAAGGCACCGCGAATCTTGAACGAACCCGTGCGTTGCAGATTCTCCAGCTTCAGATGGACCTCGCCCCCCGTGGCGCGAGAGAACGTCATGCTGTGCTTGAGCTGCGTATGATGAATCATCGAGCCGATCTTCCGCCTCGCATCCTCGATGTCCTTCAACTGCACCATCTTCGCATCCTCCCGCCGGGCGGGCAGACCGCCCATGGCGGCGGACGGGAAAAGGCACACGGTCGGTCCCCGAGAAAACGCCAGGAAATCGGGCCGCCCAGGCGTGAACCCGCATGGACGGGCCCACACGCCGGCCGCCTAGTTGTTGAACGTGATCTCGATGTCGCCCACCGTGGCGAAGGATTGCGGGCAACAGGGAAAGGCGGAACTGTGCACCGTGGCGGGATAGACCCACAAGACCGGTGTGCCCGCATCCGTGGGCACACTGCCGGTGACCGTCCCCCTGCCGAAATGACACCGGTCGGGACCGCCGCCCGCACCCGTGCAATCAATGCTGCCGCTTCCTGTGAGATCGAAGCCGACAAGGAACGCCGTCTGTCGACCAAAAGCCAGGTCGGTGAGCGTCACCTCGAATTGCGACCCCGAATGATCGAAGCCGCCCGTCTTGTACCGCACGCACGCCCCCGTGGAAAGTCCATCCGAATCCGCGTTGCAAAAGACCGTCCCCACGAAGGCGCCACCCTGCCCGGGCGCACCCCAGACGATCGTGTGCGAACCCTCGTAACTGCGCATGAAATGACCGGGTTGATGATCCGCCCCCGCCCCCCAGGACGACACGAGCAGCGTCAACGCCACCACCACGACGACCATGAACGGAACCCTACCGCGCCCCATGCACCCGACCAGAGGAGCCCGTCCCAAAGAGGTTTCCGTCGGCCGGCCGCTGAAGGCGGATGCGCCCGGGCGCCCTTTTCCCTCCAGGGAGGCCAATTCCCCCCATGGCCACGAACCCGCCCCTTATGACCCATCGGCCGGCATGAGGGCCCAATGGCCAAACGGGTGCGCACCACGGGCCTCCCGGTCGCCCAGGCCCGGGTGAACCACCAAGTGGCACGGATCCGGGATTACACGGGATACCAGTGCCCGGGATGCCCCCTGCACGGTACGTGCGACCCGAGCCCACCTCCCGGCGGCCCGTGGGAGGTCATCGAGACCGACCCGGACAAGGCCGTGACCTGCCGCGTGAACCCGAACATCGAGATGGTGCCCTGCAGACTGCGACGCATCAAGGAAGACCACTCCCCGCCTCCCCCTGTGCGCCATGAACGACGCGCCGAACTGCATATCCTGCTCGATGCCAACGCGATCATCGAAGGCGCCAAAGGCACGTTCGGCGGGATGATCCACCTGATCCTGGAACCCCCCGAGGGTTTCCACTACTACACGGCCCAAAGCGTGGCCGACGAAGTCCGGTTCCTGAAAAACGTAGACCGGGAGATCGTCTTCAACCACATCACGATCCTCCCCGACCCGGAAAACATCGACCCCGTCATCATGGGCACCCACGGCCAAGGGATCACCCCGCCAAGCGCCGCGGACGCGGCCCTCTGGCAGATCGCGTTGGACGACGAACGGTTCCACATGCTCGTCAGCCACGACCGATTCCATCGCGGCACCGGCCTCGCCACGACCCTGGGCATCCAGGACCGGCTCACGATCTACAGCGTCAGCGACTTCGTCCGTTACGGCAAACGCCACCGCTGAGAGACCGGTCGTTCACAGACAATTGGGACTGTCCACAAGAGACCATCCGCCATGCCCGGCCGCGTCCAGAAGCTCGAATACGCGCGGCATGCTCGTGCCCACCGCGTACGGCGTCATGGCGATCGCGTGCGTCGTCACCGCCGCGGCTTCACTCCCCACCGCGAAGATCGCCGGGCTGCCAGAATCCCCCCAACTCACGCCGGGCGCCAGTGCGTAGGTCAACGCGTGCCCGTCGTCGCTGAGCAGCGCCCCGGCCCGGGACTGCCCGCCCGCGCCCCACACCAGGCCATGGCCGTAGCCTTCCATGGGCGTACCCAGGGAGGCCGTCATCCCCCAGCCGCACGGCCCGTCGATCAACGACACCTCCGGCCGCACGATGCCATGGAAGCGCTCATCGATCTCTATGAGCGCGAAATCGGACCCGATCCCGGCGTTCCCCGTGCTGAAGACCGTACGACCGATCGCCGTGTACGCCATTTGCTGTTCCGGGTTCACAAGCAGCGTATACTGCGTCTGACCTTCCCAGGTACAATGACCGGCGGTCCCGATGGCGAGGCGGTCGCCGTTCTCGAACACGAAGTTCGCCGTGCACGCGAACTGGGTCAGGCCCAATGCCGCACCCGGACGGATGTGCAGATATGGAATGCTGAGACAGAACACCTGACATCCGTACGAACCCTCATTCTCCTGCGCTTGCTGCGCATGCCGGTACTGCCGGGCGGTGAGCGCGAACCCCTCGATCGCGTCGACGGGCACGCTTTCACCGCGCTCCAGGCTCCGCCGCAACTCGTCGTCCAACCAGGCCGGACCCCCGCTGGCATGGTCGCCCGCCATGTACAGCGGATGCACCCAGACGGCACCGGGCGCCGGCTCGTCGTACGACCCCGCGGCGGAATCCGCGCTGCCCGCCGGTGCGCCCCAAGCCGCCAGGGTCAAGAGGATCACGATCCCCACGGCGAGTGGCGACATCATCGAGCGGTCATTCAAATCCATGGATCAGACACCTGAGAGAAGGTCCGCGTAGAAACGACCACGGCTTGCTAGGCTAAATCTCCTCCGGAACACAAGCCTCGTTCTGGTTGCACATATATAGCCAGTAGCCCTTGAACCGGACGCGGGCGGGAGCCGGTCCACCACTCAATCCTGGAGGTCCACCGTGCGCAAGACCGGCACCCCCAGGGCGTCCATGACTTGCATGACCTGGCGACGCGCTGGGCCCGGCAGGCTCTTGCGGTCCACATAGACCCCATCCACGCCTTGGGCGCCCGGTGCGGCCGAAGCCGCGAGAAAAGCAGCCAACACGTCGCGTCCCGGCGGTTCGTCCGCCTTGAAATGGTAATCCGCCACCATGTGGCCTACACTGACGGTCGTCTCGTTCAACAAGGCTCCGCAACGCGGCGCATAATGAGGCCCCCCGACGCCCATGATCGTCCGCGTCCCCGGTGGCGCCACATGGCGCACGGCAGAAAGCGCGGCGCCGGCCACCACATCCCCCGGCAATGGGTCCTCCCAATGCTCCTGGGAAGAACCCACCTCGATGAACAGAAGCGGGACCTTCGTGAACGGACCGTGGTGCGTCGCCTCCAAGCTCACCGCATGATCCAGACCGGCGCGCTGTGCGCCGACCACCAGAGCCCGGAACGCCGCGGACAAGACATGGGGATGGGTGGGCGTCGCGGTGAACGGGCGGCCGCCGGCGATGGCCTGCGCCCCCGGATTGCCCACCGGGTGCACCGTCAGGCTCGGCTTGCCGGAAGCCGCACGGTGGCGCGAGAGGACCATGATCGATTCCACCGGTCCCAAGACCTTCTCCAGCTGCTCCCCGATCTGTTCGCGTTCGATGTGCCAATCCGGGATCTCCACCAGAAGCACCGGGTAGGGTGCATCGGGGTCCTCCAGACGCCGCACCGGCGCGCCGTCGAACTCCTTGTCCGTGGACGCCCAATCCGCCTGCTGCAAAACACCCCGCGCTATGTTCCGACTCGCCGTGTCCGGACGCGAGACCAACAAGACGCGGCACGCACCGCCGGAGCGGGGCGGGTCGCCATCACCTGTGGGTCCCTTCATCTCGCCTGCCACCACCCGATCCTCCTCACTACCGCCGCCATCGTCTCGAGGCACGGGAACGGCCCGTCATGCGCTGCAGGTACCGCGCCAATGCGACCGCCCCCACGGCCCCGGCGACACCCATGGCCCCCTTGACCAGCGGGCGCGTGGGCGTCACGATGCGCGGCAATCGTTCACGCTCGGCGCCCGTTCGCGTGCGGAACTCCGTGTTGATCGTCGCCGTGTCCAACCCGTGCTTCTCAAGAATCTGGGTGATCTCGTTGTGCGCGCTGCGGCGCGGAGACCACAAATGCTCGATGTAGCGGTTCGAGAGCTCCACCTCACTCTCGATCACGCCGTTCCTGAAAGCCCGCACATGCAGCTGCAGCCGGTCCCCATGGTCCTTGACCAGTCCGAAGACCTGCTCCTTCTTCCGGTACTGCATGGACGTCGACCGGAACCCCTCCTTCAACAATGCCTGACGGGCACGCTCCAGGAACACCTGCGTGTCCACCTCGTCCTTGCCCGGCACCACCTTCTCGGGAACGGGATCCTCCCTCGCATCGTGACCGGGGGCATGATCGCGGCCGTCGCCAGTGGCCCCCTCTCCGTTTTGCCGCGCGTCCACTTCACCCATGCACGGCCCCCTTCGCGGCATGACGAGATGACAAGGTCCGGGACATCTTCGTGCAGACCATGACGACGAACACGAGGATGGGCCTCATCGTGATGAATCCATCGCAGGGACCCATGATGAACCCATCGGACCCGGCGCACCTCCCCAGGCGGCCCCCTTTTTACCTCGTCGCAACGCGAAAAGGAGACCCACGACGCCCACGAACACCCACACGAGCCCACCCGGAGGACTCTCTTCGACCTGCGCGTCCGGCTCCACGCGCACCTCGGTATGCCAAGAACCGGCGGTGCCTTGCACATCCGTTGTGGTCAAGACGACGCGGTACTCCCCCGGTTTTTCATATACGTGCGCCGAACGCGCGCCTTCGCCCGTCTCCCCATCCCCGAAATCCCACCGCAGCGACACCAGGTCATCACCATCGGGGTCCATAGAGCGGTCGATGAAGACCACGGACTCGCCGACCTGGGGCGTACTGGGCCGATAGTGGAAGCGCGCTACGGGCGCCTGGTTCACCGTGCGCGGCGGCGATGGTTCCTCCTGCGTCGTGTTCTGCAGCCGGTCCCCCGCATCCTGGCCGCGTTCATCAATGATCGTGGTCGTCATGTCCAGCACCCCCATGGCGACACCCACCGCGAAAAGCGCGTTCACCACCCCGGCCCCATGCTCCTCATCCCATCCCTTGGGCCCCTGATCGCGCGATGTGCCCATGAGCACGGACTTCAGCTCATCCGGCTTCATGGTCGGTTCCACCTCGAGCATGAGCGCCACGACCCCGGCGATCTGCGCCGCAGCCTGCGACGTGCCCGTCCCGTTCCTGTACTCGTTGGACGCCTCTTCGAACGAGACCGGCTCCCCCCGGGCGGCGCGGATCCCCTCCCCGTACGCCACCAGGTTCGGCTTGGGTTCACCGCCGTTCGGCCCGCGCGAAGAGAACCGGGACAACATCTCGTCCCATGACCAGATGTCCTTCTCGTCGTCGTGCAACCAGGGACCCACCGTGCCGTTGTGCACCATGGACCCCACCGTGATCGCCCGCTCGGCCGCACCCGGCGCCGCGATCGTGTTGTTGTGGCCCGCGCATTCCGGATTGCCTCCGGGCCCGCAATTGCCTGCGGCTGCGACCACGCTCACCCCCGTGGCCACCAGCCGGTTCGCCGCATGCGACAAGACCCCCGTGCCGTCCGGGTCCGGTTCCGTCTCCCCCAACGCCATCAACGCCACATCCACCGCGTCCCGCCCCGGGTCCCCGAGATGACTCTCCCCCTTGTTGTAACGATGCAGGAACTCCATCCCCTCCAACACATAACTGCCCCACCCGTACGGCAGATCCGACGGCCCCCCGGCAAGACCCACGCCCGCCGTCAGGTTCGAGAACACCTTGACGTCCAAAAAGCGCGCCGCCGGCGCCATCCCCGTGTAGGTCCCGTTCGGGTCATGGCCGAACGCGATGCTCGCCATGTGCGTCCCGTGCGCGTACCGGTCCTCGTCCGCGTAATAATCATCATCCGGATCGACCTCATTGAGCGGCGTCCAAGTAGGATTCCCGTCCAGGAGTTCATCCCCCAGGCGTCCCGTGGGGACCGTCGCATCGTAGCCTCCCACATAGCGTTGCGGCTCGAACACCTCGTGCTCCGTATCGATCCCCGTGTCCAGGACCGCGATCACCGCGTCGCGGCCTTCGACCTTCCAGCGCTCCCGGGCCCCGGGGCCCAGATTCTCGTGACCCGCAACCAACGCGTTCGCCGCCGCGACGTCCACGAACGGGACCACGCTCCGTTCCAGTTCCACCGCCGCCACACCCGGGACCTGCAGCATGGAGGTGGCCTGCGCGAACGAGACCCCGCGGACATGGACCGCCTCCGCCAACGAATACGGGGTCATCCTCCCCGGTGCAAACCGCGCCAACGCCTCCAGCTCGCCCCGTCCCGGCGCCTCGAAGAAGCGCACGAACACATCATACCGGAAGCCATCCGGGGTCTGCTGGACCGCATAAAGGGGCCGGCCCGAGTCCGACCGGGCCGCCTCGATCCCCTGCGACTCGATGCGCCCCAGCGCCGGGTCGAGCCCGGAACCACCGGGGAAACGGGCCGAGTGGAGCCACCATGGATCCTGCGCCCATTTTGTGCCCATGGAAGACTCATCGGGGCGCGGGCCGTCGCCGACAGGGGTCGCCAGCGCCTGGGCTGCGACCGGGACCAGAAGCAGGCCCACGAGTGCGCATGCCAACAACAACCGATCGCCGCCCATGAAGACACCTGAGCGCGCTTGACCCCCCAAAGACCGCGCGCGTGAGCGACGACACCCTGCTGACACTTAACGGGACCATGGGGGCGGTCTTGGCCGTACAACATCCGCTTTTGGCGGCGACCACAAGAACCGGGCGCCAGGAACCCAATCGTGAAGACCCCGACCCACCTCCCGCGCCCCGTGGCCACACCCTCCCCCCCACGGGAAGGCTCCCAGGGGGCCCACGAAGACCCCGCACACGGCAAGGACGGCCCCTCCGAGCCGACCCACGAGCCCGCGCCCCGCAGTGAAGAAACCACCGACCCGGACGACCCCACGCAAGAGATCCTGCTGCCGCGACCCAAACGCTCGCAACTGAGCGCCCTGGAGATCCGGGCGCTCCAGAAGGAACTGCAGCCCCTGGTGGGCGCCTTCGTGGAAAAAGCCTACCAACCCACGCGCGACGAACTGCTCCTGCGCCTGCGGCAACCCGGCGTCGGCCGCCGGGATCTCTACGCCCGACGCGGCGCCCTGGTCCTGCTCACCACGAACCCCCCGGCGAACCCCACGCACCCCAGTTCGTTCGCCATGGCGATCCGCCGCCACGCCGCCGGCGGCCGCATCTACAAGATCGAACAAGCCGGCTTCGACCGGATCGTCACGGTGCACGTGCAAAAACGCGACGGCGACTACCGCATCGTGTTGGAGATGTTCGGCGACGGGAACTGCCTGCTCATCCGCCCCGACGGCCGGATCCTGCTCCCGCTGGTGCATGAAGCCTGGAAAACGCGCACCCTGCGCCCCGGTGCCGCGTACGAACCGCCGCCCGCGCGCGCCGACCCGTTCACCTTCGACGAAGAGACGTTCATCGCGAAACTGCGCGAAGGCAACCGGGAGATCGTGCGGGCCGTGGCCCGGGAAGTGGGACTCGGCGGTCCCGTCGCCGAGGAAGTGATCGCCCGCGCCGGGGTCGACAAGAACGCACCCATCGAAGAGGCCCACGACGAGACCCTCGCGCGCATCTTCGCCGCCTGGGAAGGCCTACGCCAGGAAGTCAGCGACGAGACCCCCACCGGGCGCCTGCTCATGGAAGACGGTCGCGCCGTGGACTGCGCACCCCACCGGAGCGTCCTCATGGAACAAAAGGTCGAGGCGGACAGCGGACGCTACCAGATCGTGGAGACCCCCACGTTCAGCGCCGCGTTGGATCGCCTTCACCTGGAAGGCCGAAGGACCGTGGAGGCGAAAGAGGAATCCGAACGCGTCGACGAAGCGAAAACAAAACTCGAGACGCAGCGCGACGCCCAGGAAGAGGCCATCGTGAAATTCGCCGAGCAGGAGAAAAAGAGCCGCCGCCACGGCGACCTGCTGTACGCCCACTACCAGGAGATCGAACGGATACTCGAAGGGATCCACACGGCGCGACGTGAACACGACTGGGCCACGATCATGGACCGGATCGAACAAGGACGCAAGGCGGGCAACCCGGACGCCCAACGGATCGTCTCGCTCGAACCCAAGAAAGGACGCCTCGTGCTGCGCCTCGACCACAGCGACGGCAGCCAGGAAGACGTCGCCTTGGACATCACGAAGAACGTCAACGAGAACGCGGAAGTGGCCTACACGCGCTCCAAGGCAGGCCGGAGCAAACTCGCCGGTGCCAAGAAAGCCCTCGCATCGACGCGGGAACGGCTCCAGGCGGCGGCCCAGGAAGCGTCCATGGCCGCCGAGGAAGCACGCGAACTCGCCGCCCGTCCCGCGCTCCTGATCGGCGGGGAACGCCACCACTGGTTCGAGAGCTTCCGCTGGATGTACGCCTCCAACGGGGAACTCGTATTGGGGGGACGCGACGCCGCGTCCAACGACCGGCTCATCAAGAAGCATCTGCAGGAGAACGACCGCTACGTGCACGCGGACATCCACGGCGCGCCGAGCATCGTGGTCAAGGCCCTGCGGGAAGACGAAGCGATCCCCGAGAAGACCCTGGAGGAAGCCGGACGCTTCGCCGTGATCTATTCACGCGCCTTCCCGCAAGCCGGCAGCGCCGACGCCTACTGGGCCACGCCGATGCAGGTCTCCAAGACCGCGGAAGCCGGAGAACACCTGGCCCGCGGCGCCTTCATCGTGCGCGGCAAACGCACCTGGATGCGCAAGCTCCCCATGGAACTCGCCATGGGACGCGTCTGGCTCGACAAACAAGGACACCCCACTGCCGCACCGACGGACCCCACGGCCCCCGGCGGACTCCGGGCGAAGATCATGGCCGGCGCCCCCTCGGCGATCCAGGCCCACGCGGACCGTTGGGTCGTATTGGGCCCCGGCAAGACGGACCGACGCCGTGTCACGAAGACGTTGGCGCGTGCCTTCGACGCCCACCCGGACCCCATCGAACGCAACCTGCCGCCCGGGAGCCTGCAGCTCGTCTCGGCACATGGCCTGCACGTCCAGGAAGAGGCCTTCGAGGAGGCCTCGTGATGAAGGTCCTGAAGAGGGACCGCGAGACGGGCACCGTGAAACTCGTGCCCCAAGTGATCGGCGACCTCTACCACCTGGCGCAACTCGTGGAATCCGGCGACGACGTGCGTGCCACCACGCACCGCACACCGGACGTGGACGACACCGTGGAACGCCGCGGGAAACCCGAGAAGAAAGCGATGACCCTGACGATCCGCGTGGAGACCGTGGAATTCCAGGACTTCAGCGACCGGCTGCGCGTGGCCGGCACGATCATCGCGGGGCGCCAGGACCACGGCATGCACCACACGCTCAACGTGGAGGCCGACGGCCGCAACGACCTCACCCTGCACAAACCGGCCGGATGGCGACGCCACCATTGGGACCGCCTCAAGCAGTCGGAAAAGGAATCCCGGCAGCCGCTCGTATGGGCCGTGGCCGTGGAAGAAGACGAAGCCACCATCGCCGAAGTGCAAGCCTACGGGATCCGCGAAGTCTCCACGCTCAGCGCCCAAGGCCACGGCAAGATGTACGACAGCAAGGACGAAGGCGACTTCCTCGGGGAAGTGGCGAAACGGATCGCCGGGATCCGCGACCCCCAATCCCCCTTGATCGTAGTGGGACCCGGATGGAAACGGGAACGGCTCGTAGAACGCCTCGGCAAGGATTACCCCGGACACAAGGGCGACGTGTACACCGAAGGCACCGGCCAGGCCGGCATGACCGGGATCCACGAAGCGGTCAAACGCGGCATGCTCGAACGCATCGTCAAGGACCACCGGATCGCGCAGGACACCGAGCAGATGGAACAACTGCTGGCCGAGATCGCCAAAGGATCCGGGCTCGCGACGTATGGACCGCAAGAGACCCATCAGGCCCTGGAGATCGGTGCCGTGGAGACCCTCTTGATCACGGACCACACCGTTCGCGAGAAGAACCACGACGAGCTGCTGGAGCTCGCCGAACGCGTCAACGCGGACGTGCACGTCATCGCGCAGGTCAATGAAGCGGGGCAGCGGCTGGCCGGTCTCGGCGGGGTCGCCGCCCGGTTGCGGTTCCCGCTCCCCTCGGAAAAGTGATCACTCGGTGTCGTCGACCAACTCGGGCACGTAATGGGAGAGGCGCACCGTGATGTCGAACATCCGCTCCTGGCCGGCCTGCCCCGTGGGGTCGTCGATCCCATCGTCGTCCAACGTGACCCGGACCGTCCAGTTGCGCCCGTTGGCGGCCACTTCCTCGCTCTGCATGTATTCATCGACGGTCTCCTGCGCCTCCTCTTCGCTGTCGGCGGCCACCGTCAAGTCCATACTCTGCGGAGCAGACTTTGTGTCGTTGATGCCCTCATCCAGAGGACTCGCATTGCTCGTGTAGAGGACCGCGTCGTCCGCGTCGTCGTCGAGCACCTCGATCGTGTAGCCCGGCTCCCCCACCAACTCGGGGAAATCGTGCTCCTGCCACTCCACCTCGACAAGGATCTTGAATGCATATGGCGGGACATCCACGGGGAAGTCCTGGGAATCCTCCTCCGTCAGGGACTGATCCTCGGAATCCACGAAGGCATGATCGGACTCTGTAAAGCGGAAGTCAAAACGCTCCGCCCCGTCACCAATGGTCCCCGGTGCTCCGTCGTCCCCGCGGTCCGCCTCGTAATAGAAAACCGCGATCATCGCCCCGGTCAGGATGACCGCTCCGACGATCCCCACGATGGTGTCACTTGAAACCAAGACTTCCGCCTCCGTGCTCTTGGAGCCGAGGTCGCGGTATAAGGGTTGTGTCTTTGGGCTGCGGCGGCCGGGCGCTTGCAGGCGAAGCGGGCCGCCTCACCCGACGCCGGCTGCTGCCTCGTACGCCCGGGTCCTCATGCTCAGAAGCCATGACTGGCCCTCGCCCTCATAGGTCGACGTGTACGGAAGCTCGTCACGCACGATCTCGGGGGTGTTCCTGCCGTAGTATTCGTAGAGGCCAGCATACTGCGACGGAGGGCTCCCTTGTCCTATGCCCTGCCCGGGATTCCCCAGGTCGTAGTACGCCTCATAGATGCTGCAATCCTCTTCGGAGACCGGCAGGTCCTCCTGACGCAGCGGCACTTCATCCGGCCCGGTCGCCGTTGCGCAGGGACTCGTCGGGATGGTGCCGTTCATGCCCCCTTGGCGCACCACGGTCACCGTGGTCTTCCATTCCCCCAATGCTTCGTGGTCGGCGGCGTAATGGGTCTCGTTGATCTGCGCCTCTGCCTCCGCCTGCGTGTCCGCACTCAGGTTCGACACCTCGCCCGGCAACTCGAGCACGGGCACCGTGATCCGGATGCTCCCGCTGGGGACGCCGCTGCCGGTCCCACTGGTGACGTTCTCCCAGTTGTTCGCCTTCTCCACCTCCTCGAACAAGGTCCCGTCCGGCCTGTAGACCGCCAAACGGAGGATCGCGGTGGAATTCTCGTTGTAATCCCATTCCCGATAGCAATAGTTCTCCTCGCCGTCGGAGCCTTGCTCGTCGCAACCCTCGTCCGGGTGCGTCTCAGGGACCGTGTCCCGCCAGCTCAAGCGGAACGAGACCTCCGTCACGTTCGCCGCCGTCACCGGGGGCCATGCATAATCCAACGCGTTCTCCTCGCCTTCCTGATGAAGGTCGGACATGATCGGAGCCGAGCAGGCTTCACCCTTCTGGTCCCCGCCCTCGAAACCAGCGCAAGTGCGCGTCTCGTCCACAGTCGATTCGAAGAACACCCCGGTCCACTCAATGGGCTTGGTCACCGGTTCGTAAAGGATCACCCCGCCCACGCTCGCCGTGACGATCAGCAGGCCAAGCAGGAATGCCAAAGCATCCACCCAGACCATGCGTCGGTCGCGACGACGGGTGCGAAACTGCTTCTCGGAGATCCTTTGGGCAGCCATCTTCGATGGCGAGCCCCTCTGCGCCTTTATTTCCTTTATGGCCCCATCGTGCATCAGCCCTTATAAGCCGACAGGAGGGGCAGGGAATCAGCGCTGTCGCCAGCCCCGCCCCTGCAGCTCGAACCACTCGCCGTCCAGCTGCCCCCGTGCCCCCGAACCCGAGCGCACCTCCCCCACGCGGGTCAACGCCACGCCGAAGCGCGCGGCCAACTCGCGCGCCCGGTCGAACCCGCCCTCCGCCACGGCCACCACGAGCTCGTATTCTCCCCCCGTCCCCAACACCACTTCCTGCCACCGCTTTTTGGAACGATCGTCCCCCACGGCCTTCATCACCAAGTCATGGACCGGCACCGAGCGCAGGTCCATGTCCACCGCGACACCGGATGCCGCCGCCATGAGACCCACCGAGCGCGCAAGGCCGTCGCTGGTATCCACCGCCGCCCGGACCCCGGATTCGCGCAGCGCGGCACCGACCTTCACGCGCGGCTCAACATCGAACACATGAGCGAGCGCCTCGTCGCGTCCCAACACGGCATCCTGCAACAAGCACAACGCGGCCCCCGGGCCCCCCATGGGTCCCGTGACGACGATGAGGTCCCCCGGTTGCGCACCGCTTCGCAGCATCGCGCTGCCCGAGGGAACCGACCCGAACGCCGTACCCGCTACCACGCGCGCCGGTGCGGTCTTCGTATCCCCGCCCATGAGGGGGCACTCGTAGGGTGCAAGCCCCTTCATCAGACCCTCGCTCACCCCGCGGAACCACTCCCCCGGCGCGGTCTTGGGAGCGCCGCAGGCCGCCACGAGTCCCCGCGGCACGGCGCCCATGGCCGCGAGATCGCTCAGGTTGACCGCCGCCGCGAAACGACCCACCTGCTCGCCGGCGGTGTCCGGGAAGAAATGCGTGCCTTCCGCGACCAGATCCGTCGTGATGACCAGATCATCACCCTGCCACGGCAAGACCGCCGCATCATCGCCTGGCCCCACCGCAGTCTTCGGGACGGACACGGCCGCACGCGAGCGCACCCAATCCACCAACCCCCACTCCCCCTCCTGCACGGGGCCGGGCCGATCCGGGGCGACCGGCGGCGGGCCGCTTTCGCTCAAGGCGACACGGCCCCGGTGGTCTTCACGTTCGACCGCTGGATCGCGAACGCCGCCGTCGGACACACCCGCTCACAGATCGTGCACAGCGTGCAGCGCTGCATGTCCGCCAGGATCAACCCGTCGCGGATCTCCAGCGCAGAGAAAGGACACGCCCCCACGCAGCCAGAGCAGTCATAACAATCATCAGGGGACCAGATCAGGTCGCCGCGCGGCCCGGAATAGGTGACCGGTTCGGCCATCGAAGGCGCGCACGGGCGTGTCAGGGAAAACGTTTCTGCTGAGAAAACACGGCTCACCCGGCAGGCCCCCATGCTTACAGATCGAGACCGAAATCGTGCATCATGCGCTCGACCCACCATGATCTGCGCCCCCGTCATCATGCAGGAATGAGCCCGGTTCGCAAGAGACTGACGTGCGCGCCGCGGCGTCGTCGATCACAGCGATCCTGGATCGCCCGTCTGTTCGGTTGAACCCACCGCAGCCTCCACCCGATTCTCTTTCCCGTCCTCTTCCGGTCCGCAAGCGGCGAGCCCATGCCCGCGCTTCTACATTCCTGGTTATCCAACCACTGTCAAGGAACACACTACAAACCCCGTACGACGCAGGTCCTTCGAGAACAGGAAAAAACCCGTCGAATAACCTGAGAGACCCTTTATGTGAATCTGCGGGTCAAGTGAATCCCATGCGAGACCACACATCCCGCCACCGACACCAGTCGGGCGGGGTCTACGCCCTGATCTTCACGGCGTTCCTCGCCATGGTCGCCTTCGCCGGCTGCCTGGACGGAACACCGATATCAGGTGACGACCCGGAAGCGGCCCTCCTCGCGGACAACGAGGACCCCTGGGCCGGCGACACCGTCCGATTCGACGGGTCCAACTCGACCCCACCCGATGACAGCGAGATCACGCACTGGCGCTTCGAGCTGGGCGACGGCACGGTCCACGAAGCCGAAGACCTCGACGGCGCCGTCTACGAACATGAATACGAACACGGCGGCGTATTCACCGCGACCCTGACCGTGACCGCGCAGGACGAGGACGGGGACAACCGCACCGACACGGATGAACTCACCCTCGTCGTGAACGAACGTCACCAGATCAGCGAAACCACGGCAGCGAACCCCATCGAAGACCTTCCCGGCGACACCCAGCGGACCGAAACGGGGTTCGAGGTGTATGAACAAGCCACAGGCTGGCTCCTGAGGCTCGACGTGGAGAACAACGACCCGGCCCTGTCGTCCGAGTTCACCGTACGCATCCTCGGCGAGGACAACGAGACCCTCGAAGAGGAACGCCGCGAACTGGGCGCCGGTGAGAACGCCACCATCGAACTCAGCGGTTCCGAGCCGCCCGCCGGCAACTACACGTTCGAACTGGAGACCGAATCCGGCAGCGTGAGCGCCAAAGGCCTGATCGAAGTGCTCTACGTGGAATCCATGTAGTGGAGCGCACCGCCTTCTCCCCCCTTTCTCTTTCCTACTCCCCCTGCTTTTCGTGTTGTTTCATCATCCAAGATGGGTATCGAGTCCTGGCCGACGACACTATACTTCATCGATGGATTGATCCAGCCAAAGTCTGAGTCCCTCCAGCTCCTCTTGGTTTTGGGGACGTAGTTCCAGTGATGGTTGTATGTATCGAGCTGCTTCGGAACGACTCGCATCCGACGCCGTCTTCAGAAGGTCACGGGGCGTCTTCTGTTGCAGATTATGAAAAACCAGAGCGTGAATGTCCAAGAGATCCTTTGCCTGCTTCAATGAACGGTCTCTTACCCGTTTTGGTATCGTCTGGATTTTGTCGGCGATCATCCATTCTACACCGGGAAGAAAGCCATGCCCACCTGCCGACTTTACCCCGACCCCCCCTCGAGCCTTGATGCCCTTGAAAACCCGTTCGGCAAAATGGTGGTCTTTGAATACATCGACCACGATATTCTTATCCGGATCTTCCTTGAGATGGCAGTCGCTGAATCGGTTGCGACCCTTTTCGCGCCATTTCAACCCCCATTTCGGCAATTCGAGCTGGAAAGCCTCGAGGGCCGGTCCATTGTGCATGATCAGGTCGATGTCACGTGATTGCATCCGATATGGTGGCGCCACAAGCTCGTAGACCGCCCAGCCGCCAATCAACGTCACATCCCCTCGGTGTTCTGCCCAGGGCTTGATCTGCTCATACAAACGTCGGCTCCTTGTGAGGATGTCCTCACCATGAACTCACTCAAGTCTTTCCATCTCCTTGGCGAACTGGATGTTCTTACTGCGTGCGTAATCGTATAGTCGTTGGCCCCGCTCGACAAGAGGCTCGTCAGGGCGAAGATGAAGCCAAGGATCGGCGACCCGGACGATCAGGTTGGCATCCCGGCCAGAGGATATTTTTGCGAATGCCCGTTTCGCCGCGAGCAATGCGGCTTCGGTGTCCACACGCCGGACATAAACCTCAAGGCGTGCCGGTACGAGGTCGAGGCCTTCGAACGCGGCTGCCGCCTCCCCGGTCAGCCAATGAGGAAACTTTGCCTCCTGGACCCAATGGTCAGGGTTTGGGGCGTGGAAAAAATAGCACGGCCAGTGGGGTCTGCGGGGCAGGGTTTCCAGGTGGGCCAACCGCTGGCCGTCCGTCTCGATGCCCATCGTCCGCAATCGTTTGAGCGCCTTGGACACGCTGGATCTCTCCAAGTGGCAATGCCGGGCAGCCTCAGAAGGAGAGTCCTCGTGATGGGAGATCATATGACGAGTGACCACAAACTCGACGGGGGCGCTCACAACACCGCCTTTGACCCATCTAAGTATATAAAGCTTTGTGTTGTTTTGGCTTTTACTTATAGCCTGATTCACTCTGTCAACAACTTTCCCAGTGCATCCTTCCGCGTGCCTACTCCCACTCCACCGTGCCCGGCGGCTTGTCCGTCACATCGTAGACCACGCGGTTCACCCGGTCCTTGAGCGTGTTCGTGATCCGGCGGCTGATCCGCGCGAGCACCTCCGGGGGGATCGGTGTCGCCGTGGCGGTCATCACGTCGACGGACTCCACGGCCCGCACCACGATGGTCTCGCCGTAGACCCGGATGTCGCCCTGCACGCCCACACTGCGCACCGGCAACAACGCAGCGTAATACTGCCACGGCGGATTCTTCAGCTCCCCGCTCTCCACGGCCTTGTCGATCTCTTCCTCCACGATCGCGCACGCCTCGCGCACCGTCTCCACCCGTTCCCGCGTGGGCGCCCCCAACACGCGCACCAAAAGACCCGGACCGGGAAACGGTTGACGCTCCGCGATGGGGAGCTTCATGGCCCGCGCCACGGAGCGGACCTCGTCCTTGTACAGGTCGCGAAGCGGCTCCACGACCTCCAGGTCCATGCGCTCCGGCAGTCCGCCCACGTTGTGATGGCTCTTGATCGTATCCCGTGCCCCGCCGCCCGACTCGATCCAATCCGGCGCGATCGTCCCCTGCACGAGATACTTGGCGTCGGTCTCCTTGGCCACCCGCTCGAAAACACGGATGAACAGTTCGCCGATCCGACGCCGCTTCTCCTCCGGTTCCGTGACGTCCGCCAACGCATCCAGGAACTCGTTTGCGGCGTCCACGTACCGCAGGTTCAACCCGATGGATTCGTACATGGCGCGCACCTCTTCGGTCTCCCCCTTGCGCATGAACCCTGTGTCGACGTAGACCGCCACCAATCGGTCCCCCACCGCCTCGTTGGCCAGTGCCGCGGCCACCGTGGAATCCACGCCCCCGCTGCACGCGATCACGGCCCGATCATTGACCTTCTCGCGCAGGTCCCCCAGTGCCTCCTCGATGAATTCCCGCGGATCGAACAGCAACGTAGCGCCTTCCTGAGTCATGGTCCACCCAAGCCCCCGGCCTCCGGCGACGGCGACCGGCGCCCGGGCGATTGGGGACAAGCCGCGGGACCCCCCGGGCTCTTTTGAGCCTTTGCAACCGGGGGAGCCCCGCTGAACCGTCCAAGACGGAAAACCTCTAACAACAAGGGCCCTCCCGGCGCCGCCGCAGCAGGAGAGGCCACCCCCGTGCCGACAGTCGACCCGCACCATTTTTCCCGCCACCAGGAGATCATCCCCCTGGAAACGGTCCAAGACCAGCATGTCATGCTGTTGGGCTGCGGATCCCTGGGCACGCTCATCGCCCGGATCCTCGTGCGCCTCGGTGTCCGCCGGTTCCACCTGATCGACCCCCGCGCCGTCACGCCGGACCACCTGAACCGCGCCGCGTTCTCGGAGGACCAGGTGGGCCACAACAAAGCCGCCGCCTTGAGCATCGTGCTCGCCCGGATCCACAAGAGCGTGCGATGCATCACCACCGCGAAACCCTTCGCGCTGGAACACCTCACCCCGGGACGGGAAAACGCCATCGTGATCACCACGAGCGACCCGAGGCTCCCGCCACGGGTGCTCGGTGCTGTCCACCAATGGCCGCAGGACGAACGACCCGTCGTGCTCGTGGCACGACACGCCGGGCTCACCGGCGGTTACTGGTTATCTGACCTGAACGCGGACCGTGACGTGAAGTGGCCCAGTGACCTGCCGTGGTTGTCCCTCAACGACCCACCCGAACCAAAAACGGAGAGCCGCATCGCGACCACGGCCCATTTCGCTGCCGCGATCGCCACGCAGGCGCTCGTGGACCACATGGTCGCGCGGCAAAGAGGGAGTGAACACAAAGTCCGCGTCAAGAGGGAAGTGGAGTTCGACCTGGGTGGATTCGTGCGGGAATGATGGGGCCGGGTGGCTCGATACTCATCCTACGTGCACCCGCTGACCCGTAGCCACATAATGGAGTTTCTCGGTCATCTTGCATACATTGTCGGCGCAGCGTTCCAGATAGCGGGCCACCATCATGTATTGTGCACACACCTCGACGTGGGAAGGGGTCGCAAGCATGTCCACGATGCAGGAGTCCCACACACGCCGGCGCATGACGTCCACCTCGTTCTCGAGCTTCTGGATCCGGTCCAGAGCGGGGGGCCGCTCTTCACGGAACGAAGCAAGCACCTCATCGAGCATGTCCAGCGTCATCTGCGCCATGCGGGGCAAGTCCACGAGGTCAAGCACGTGGTTCTGTCCCTCCGGCCAACGGTTCAACACGTTGCCGATGTCGCGCCCGTAACGCCCGATGCGTGTGAGGTACGTGATCAGTTTCAAGGTGGCGCCGATCCGCCGCAGGTCCCCCGCCATAGGCTGCTGCAAGGCGAGGAGGCGCAACGCCTCCTGTTCGATCCGGTCGTCCATCTCCGCGAGCGTCTCCTTGCGGGAATCCACGTCGTTCGCCAGATCCCGGTCCAGACCCTCGAACGCTTCCACGCCACCGGTCAACATCCCCTTGGCGAACACGGCCAGTTCGTCCAATTGTCCCGAAAGCGCCGAAAGCTGATCGTGGAACCGCTCCCGGGTCATCCATATCGCCCCCGCACGTTTCGCTTGTGAGATCGACCAAGACAACGGACTCTCGGCCCTGCCCGACGAAGGAAGAAGCTGCTCATCATCCGAACCTCCCGGTCACATAGGCCTCGGTCCGCTGATCGTCCGGGTTCTCGAAGACCTTCACCGTCCTGTTGAACTCGATGACCTGCCCGAGGTAGAAATACGCCGTCCAGTCGGAGACCCGCGCGGCCTGCTGCATGTTGTGCGTCACGATCACCACCGTGTAATCCTTCTTCAGGTCCACGATCAAGTCCTCGATCTTCCCCGTGGCGATCGGGTCTAGCGCACTGCACGGTTCATCCATGAGGATCACCTCCGGCTTGATCGCCAACGCCCGCGCGATGCACAGCCGTTGTTGCTGACCACCGGAGAGGGAAGTCGCCGAGTCGTCCAACCGGTCCTTCACCTCGTCCCAGAGGGCCGCGCGCTCCAATGCTTCCCGTACGATTTCGAGGGCCCCTTTTTTTCCATGGACAAGCCCGAGACGCCGCGGTGCGAACAGGACATTGTCCTTGATGCTCATGGTGGGAAACGGGTTCGGTTTCTGGAACACCATCCCGATCCGGGTGCGCAGGAACACGGGGTTCAAGTCCTTCGAGTAGACGTCCACGTCATCCAGGAAGACCTTGCCGTCGATCCGGCAGTGGTCCGTGAAGTCGTGCATCCGGTTCAATGCACGCAGGAAAGTCGTCTTGCCGCATCCGCTGGGGCCGATGATCGCAGTGACCGCGTTGGCCGGGATCTCCATGTCGACGTCCTTGAGAACGTGATGGTCGCCGAAGCGCAGGTTCACCTTCTCGGCCCTCAGCTTCGTACGTCCCCAACGCCGAACGGCGTGACCCTCCCGCCCCGTCTCCTTGGCGTCTCCCGATCCCGGTCCGGCTTCTACGGAGGTTCCAGAGGATGGTTCGGACATGATTCGTCGCTCGGCCCCCTCCAGGGGTACGTCATCTTGAATGGTGCGGGTTCTGGATCTCATTTTCCACCTCTCATGAATCGGGCTCGTCGTTGCCAGAGTGTGCGGGCCATCGCGTTCGTGGTGAGTACCAGGAAGAGCAGGATCAAGGCGCCCGCCCAGGCTTGGTTGTGCCAATGTTCGAACGGACTGATCGCGTAGACGTAGATGTTCACAGGGATCGTGGCCGCGGGCTGGTCCAGGCCCGACATGTGGTATCGGCTGTTGAACGCCGTCAACAACAGGGGCGCCGTCTCCCCGGCGACCCGGGCAACGGCGATCATGATCCCCGTCAGGACGTTGCCAAAGGCCGCCGGGAAGACCACCTTGAGCGTGGTCGGCGCTTCCGCCATCCCGAGGGCGTAGGAGGCCTCCCGGTGGGACCGAGGCACGAGTTGTAGCGCTTCCTGGGTGGTGATCGCCACGATGGGGATGAACAAGAGCGCCAAAGCGATGGCTCCCGCGATGATGCTGAAACGGCCCATCACGACCACGATGAGCGCATAGGCCACCACCCCGGCGATGATCGAAGGCATCCCGGCGAGCACCTCGGACAGGAAGCGGGCGGTCCGGCCCAGCGCGTTGTGCCCGAACTCGCTCATGTAGATCCCCGCCCCCAGCCCGACGGGCAGACCGATCGCGACCGCCAGCAACGTCGTCACGAGGGTCCCCACGATCGCGTGCGACCAACCGCCGCCCGAGCTCGTGGGCGGCTGCGCCGTCTGGGTGAGAAACTCCAAGGTGACATGCTGCGCCCCCGTGACGACCACCTCCCAAAGCACCCACACCAATGGACCGACCGCCAGAAGAAGGGCGATTACACACAAAATCACGAACAACCGGTCCCTTGCCAGGCGCAGCCGCAGGCGTTTGTCCATTCCCGACGGGCGATCGAGGGGCCGGATGTCCTCACTCATGAGGATCCCGCCCCCTTGTGTTTGTACCGCGATATGATGAACCGCCCCGTCGCGTTGATCACGAAGGACACCGCGAACAGGACGAGCCCCACGGCCACCAACGCCTCCACGTGCAGGTTGGAAGCGGCCTCCCGGAACTCGTTCGCGATGATCGAGGGCATCGTGTAGGATTCCTGGAAGAAGTCGAGGTCCAACCAGACCCGGTTCCCGATCACCATGGTGACCGCCATGGTCTCCCCGAGCGCACGCGCCAGGCCCAGGATCCCTGCACTGAAAAGCCCCGTGCGCCCATACGGCAGCACGACCTTCTTCACCGCCTCCCACCTCGTGCACCCCAAGGCCAAGGCGGCTTCCTTCTGGTCCGTTGGCACACTGAGGAGGACCTCGCGGGACAGGCTCGCGATGATCGGCAGGATCATGACCGCAAGGATCACGCTCGCGGTGAACAGGTTGTAGACCGGCCCTGGTTCGCCGAAAAACGGCAACACACCCAGCGGGCTGTTCGCGACGGCGGGCACGACGTGTGTGTGCAGCCAGGGGGCCAGGATGAAGATCCCCCAGAGCCCGTACACGACGCTGGGGATCGCCGCCAAGAGCTCCACGATGAATATGAGCGGATCGCGCAGCGCCTTGGGCATGTACTCGGAGAGCAGGATCGCGATTCCGAGGGCCACGGGGACGGCCAACAGGAGCGCCATGAGGCTCGAGAGGATCGTCCCGACGATGAAGGGGAGCGCGCCGAACTCCCCACTCACCGGGTTCCATTGGGTCCGGTACAGGAACTCGAACCCCCAGCGTCGCCAGACGGCCTGGGAGTTCCAAGCGAGCTGCCAGACAATCACCGCGACGAGCACGCACACAAGAAGCGCGAACGCACCCATCGTCCAGGGGAACCATTTCCTGCGCAGCAGCAGACCAAACGACATGTGCCGGCCTGAAGCGACAGGATCCGCGGCGGATGCCTCCGGGGTCACGATCCGTTCACCTTCATCGCGATCGTCATCCAATGGTCAGGGGGTGGTCGCGGGCTAAATCGAGTAGCGGACCTCGAGGGGTTCCTCGTCGAAGTGGACCCGGTCGAGGCCTTCCAGGTTCAGCCGCTGCACGCTCTCGGGGATGCGTGCGTTCTCCACGTCGTTGTTGTACTGCTGGCCTTCCGTGATCGTCCACGCGAGCCAATCCACGATCCGCTGCGCGAACTCCTTGTCCACCCCGGAACCGGACAGGACGCTCAGGTCCTCGTGGACGAAGTAATAGGAGAACGAGGAGATCGGGTAGGAACCGCTCCCGGGTGCGTTTGTGAAGCTCACGTGGGTCCAGGATTCATGGGACGCCGGTAATGTATCCACGACGCCTGCGGCGGCCTGGGTGCTCGCTTCGAGGCTCGGCGGGACGAACTCACCCTCCCGGTTCTCGATCGCGGCCGTGGGGAGGCCGACACTGTCCGCGTAGGACAGTTCGATGTATCCCATTGAATTCGGCGTGTTGCGGATCACTCCGGCGACCCCTTCGTTCCCGTTGCCGCCCGTGCCGGTGGGCCAGGAGACACTGGTGCCGAAGCCGACGTCGTCCTTCCACTCCGGACTGATCTTGCTCAGGTAATCCGTGAAGACGTACGTGGTGCCCGAACCGTCGCTCCGGTGCGCGAGTGTGATCCGGGCGTCCGGTAAGTCCTCATCCGGGTTCAGCCCGGTGATCCGCTCGTCGTCCCACCGGGTGATGTGTCCCAGGTAGATGTCCGCGAGCACATCGCCGGAGAGACGCAGGTTTTCCACGCCTTCCACGTTGTAGGCCATGGAGACCGTGCCAATCACGAATGGGAGGGTGAGGGTGCCGGGTGCAGCGGTTTCCTGCTCCGCGTTCAGGGGCGCCTCCGAAGCGGCGAAATGGAACACCTTGTCCGTGTGGCCCTTGATCCCGCCTCCGGAACCGATCGAGTTGTAGCTCACGCGCTCGCCCGTGGCGGCCTCGTACTCCGTAGAGTAGAGGGAGATCACCGGGTTCGCGAAACTTGCACCGCCTCCTGTGATCGCATCGCCCCCGGTGCAGCCGGCAAGGCCCACGCCGACGACGACCCCGACGGCAAGCAGGACGAACAGTCGCATTCTTTTGTTCCCATTATTTCTCATCATTTTTCTCTGTGAATCTGCTGGGTGCAGCGAATGGATAGGCCTTGTCGAGGGAATCTACGAAGCCTCCCCCGGGCTCCCTCGCCCTCCCGGGAGTATATAGGTCTCCATATCTATCCATAATCTATATAGAGAATCCATATATTTCGTCAAGGAGAGAACGGAGAGAGGACTATCGTGGACATCCGGAAAATCCAGCTGACGGGCGGATCGAGTCTCAGCGTCACCCTGCCCAAGGCGTGGGCGGCAAAATCCCAGATCGCAGCCGGCGACGTCGTCGGATGCCAAGACAACCCGGACGGCAGCCTCACCCTGTTCGCGCACGGCCGTGGCGCCCGCCTTCCGCGCCAACGACGCATCGACCATGACGGCGGTCCGACGGAGTTCCTGTTCCGCCGCATCATCGCCGCCTACCTCATGGGTTACGACACGATCAAGATCCAAGGAACAAGCCCCTTGACCATGAGCACCCGGGAAGTGGTCCGTCGGGCCGTAAGGCGGATCATGGGTCTCGAGGTCGTCGACGAGGAGACCAACAGTGTCACCCTGCAGGATTTTCTCGATCCGCGCGAGTTCCACATCGAGAAAGCACTGCGACGAATGGGCATCCTCACCCAGGCCATGCAAAAGGAAGCCTTCGGTAACCTGCAAACACCTCTCCAGGAGGCCTCGGCCTCGTCCGAAGACCGGGACGACGAAGTGGACCGGCTCTTCTGGCTCGTCAACAAACAATACCACGCCATGCTGCGTGACGCGAGCTATGCCGCAAAGATGGAGACCACCCCGACCCAGGCCCTGAACTATCTTCTCGCCGCACGCCTGGTGGAACGCACCGCCGACCACGCCGACCGGGTCACCACCGAATCCCTCCGGATCCCCGCCGCAAAGCGCAACACACCACTCCTGAAACACCTGGAAAAAGAAGGACGTGCCGCGAGCAGTCTCTTCGCACGCGCGATCGCGACCCTCCTGAAGCGTGACGCGCATGGCGCGCACGAAGTGATCCAGAACGCGCAAGCCCAAAGGGAAGACCAGGAAAAACTTCTCCAAGAGGCCGTCAAACTGGGCCCCGAAGCGATCAGTCATCTCGCCTTGATCATCGAAAGCATCCAGCGGACCACGGCATACGCAGCCGACATCGCCGAGGTCGCGATCAACCATGAGGTGGCATCCACGAGCGAACCGCCACCGGTGAGCCCGGCTTGAACTTGTGGTCCGGCGGGCTTACTTGAACGTGTTCTCACCGGGGTTCTGGTTGTTGAAATTGTTCGGCCGGATGTCGAAATCCACCCAGTGGGCGCTCATGGAGCCGCGGTCCTCGTCCCGCGTGTCGTGATAGACGTGCATGGCCGCCCACACGACCGGGTCGTCGACGACCCCGGGTGGAAGCATGTAGTTGTTCAAGGCGGAATCGCCCGTGGTCGGTGTCGTGGGCACCTCGTATCCGAGTTCCCTGGTGTCCCCCTGGTACTGCACGGCCATCGCATCGAAGGTGGAGAACGCATCTGCAACCTGGTCCGAGTGGAGCGCGAACTCGTAGCTCTTGTGCCGTCCCTGCGAGTTCGTCTCCAGGGCGTCTTTTACGCGCCATTTGTTCTGGAGCTGCACGTTCCTTTGCAGCTGGGACTCCACGGGGACCTCGCACCAACCGGTCGCGGCCACTGCGCCTTTTGATTCGCACGACCCCAGGGCGACGATCTGCCCGGAACCCTGCACCCCGCCCGTGACGCGCTGGAACTGCTGGAACACGTCGTCCCCGGCTCCCGCGACGTCGAAGTCGATGCGCCAATAGATGTGGTGGTTGTGGTTGTGCCCGTGCGCACCGACGTTCGACCCGTCATACAGATGACCACCCATCCCGAGCATGGGGGTAATGTGTCCGCGCGCGTCGAAGGTCCATCCCTGGAGAAATTGGTAATTGTAGACATCATAGCGCCCCCAAACGGCGACCGCGGGCTGTGGACCGCCGCGTGACTCCACGCACAGACGCCCGTTGTTCAGCAGTTGCGCCTGACCTCCGAAGAATCGAGGGCATTCCGATGGTTCCAGTTCCATGGCACCCCGTCCGTAACCGGGGACCCCGCCGGCGGGAGCGCCCAGTGTGTCCTTGAACGGCCCGAACTGCGTGGTCTCGTATTTTGTGAGCGTGAACGGGACCCCCATCTTCCAGACCACCGACTCGCCGCCAAAAAACGCCCTGTTGATCTCGATGCCTTGGGCCCGCACGTCGTCCTGTTGCCAGCAGAAATCCCATCCTGCCCCGGACACATGGTACGGCTGGGAGCAGGCCTCCACCGGGTGATCGTCATCGGTGGCCGCCGGTGCGACCATGCCCATCCCGGAGAGGACCAGCAGGGCCACCCAGCTTGTCGCGAAGACGGTGCGCGGGTTCAACGCAAGGCCTCCCTCAGGTCTTTTTGATCGGCGTCGTCGCCGTCCAGGACCCGGTCCACCCTTCCCAGTGACAGGTTCACCCGCACGAAGAAGTCCGGTTCGTATTCTCCGTCCACCAGGAACGCCACGAGTGCGCAGCGATGAACGGGGCAGGCCGTGTCGCCGGGCCCGGTCCACAAACGGACAAGCCAGTCCACCTCTTCATAGGGTTCCCACGTGGTGAGTTGTTCCTCCACGTCTACGTGCTCGAGCGCCAAGCGGGCAGCACGCTGCTTTTCCCCGAAGGTGATCGCCGGCTGGTGATCCTGCAGGCGGTCCAGCGACACGAGTTGCTGTTTGCCCAAGGAGACCACGGCCCACAAGGTCTCGTCGGAGCCGTAATCATAGATCCACACATCCGCATAACGACCATCCGGATCCGTTTCGATCCGTGCCTTGTCGGTGGACAGCGCGGCCCCGATCACGACATGGTCCCGTGAAAGCCCGCCGTTGGTGTGTTGGTCCTCCAAGACGATGTCGATGGCCTGCTGCTCCTCCTGGCGCGAAAGGGGGTCGAACGGGCGCGGGTCGTCGGCGGAGTCGTTGGCACCGATCACAAACGCCCCGGCCACCAGGGTGAGCACCACGAAAACAGCCAGCCATGATGTCGTCACTCCACGCGAACCCATTGCACGCATCCAATCGCCTCCAACCGAGGGCACACCGCCCTTGCCACACGCCAGGCAACCGCCCGACATCTGGCCAAATAACATCCTGGTTTAAGATTCTATTGTCAATTTGTCGAGAGGTGGGTCCTGGCCGATGCGCAATCACTCCGGGCCTTCCTGCTCGATGAGGCGTCGGACCTCCATGGCGAGCCGGTCCCGGACCCGCCGGAAGGCATCCAGGTCCTGGCCGGCGGGATCCTCCAACTCCCAGTCCAAGATCCGCTTGCCGACGAAGGCCGGACACGCGTCCTCCCCACAACCCATCGTCACCACGAGATCCGCACCGCGGATCCACGCCTCGTCGAAACCCTCGCTCTTCTGGCCGCTGATGTCGATGCCCACCTCATCCATCGCATGGATCGCTTCGGGAAGCACGTGTCCAAGCGGTCGACTGCCGCCGCTTCGTACGTCGACCCGGTCGCCGCCGAAGAAACGTGCGAACCCTTCGGCCATCTGGCTGCGTGCGCTGTTACCCACGCATGCGAACAGGACGCGAAACGGTCGGTCGGTCAAACCAGCTCCCCTTGCGCCCGGGTCGAGGAATCATCCACCTTGGCGGTGTCGCCGGCCCTGCTTCGTCTCCGGGCGACCCAGTCATGCAGCAGCGCCCCGGTCACGGCCCCGGTAATGGGCCCCACAAGATAAATCCACATACCCAAGGGGTCACCAGCGACCCAAGCCGGGCCGATGCTTCTTGCGGGGTTCATGGAGCCCCCGGTGAACGGGCCGGCGAAAAGCGCACCCAAGAGGATCGCAAAACCGATCGGCGCAGCGGGAACGTCGCCGGCCGGCGTCTTGGCGTCCGCTGCATAGGCGACCACGAACGCCAACAAACCGGTGGCCAACGCCTCGATCGCCACGGCGTTCAAGGAAGACAGCCCCGGCGCGGGCTGGGTCAAAAGGGCCAAGGGATCCGAAGCCACGACACGCACCAAGAGCGCCCCGGCCGCGCCCCCGACGAACTGGGCGACGATGTACGGCGGCGCGAGCCGCCATGGATGGCGTCGGGTCACGGCCAGTGCGATGGTGATCGCCGGGTTCAGGTGCGCACCACTGGTGCGGGCCAGCGTGTAGACCAACAGGCCGATCACGACGCCGAACACGATGGGCACGCCCACCGGCGCCAACTGATCGGAGAGGCCGACAAGCGCAAAACCGCCCACCGCCACCAGGCAGAACGCCCCGAAGGATTCCGCAGCGAGCTGGCGCACCAGCATCAACAACACCCCTGCGCGATGCAGGCATCGGGGTTCTCGGCCACAATGTGTTCCACCAGGCCGCCGCTCAGGGCCAACAGATCCTTCAACCCGGCATGACCCAACGAATAACGCGTGTGCTTGCCGTCCGGCCGCGTGCGCACGAGACCACACTCGCGCAGCTTGGACAGATGATGGCTCACATTGGTGCGCTCCTGACCCGTTCGCTCGACGAGCTGCGTCACCGTCTGGTCATCCCCGGCAGCCAGGTGCTTCAAGATCGTCAACCGGGTCGGGTCCCCCAGGCAGCGGTAGAGTGAAAATTCATTCACGTGAATAGGTGTTCACATCTGGTTGATAAAACTGACGCTCTAGCAACCCTCGCCGCGCTTTGACACTTGCTAAGAATTTTATCGGCCACTTTATCGGCCAAATTAGGCAAATTTATAGGCCATCTCTAAGGTAGAATATCGGCCATGACCCCTGACGTCGATTTCGGCCCCTATCGGATCACCAGGAAGACCCACCGACGACCCATCTTCGACACCTTCGAACCCCACTACACGCTCGAAGCGGGCGTCGTCGAGGATCTACGCCGTATCGAGCGGGCCGACGAGCGTTTGCGCAGCGCCGTGGTGGACGACATGGAAACACGGCGTCTTGCTGAAGAGGCACTGACGCGCAACGCCTTTGGCACCGCCAGCATCGAAGGCAATCCCCTCAGCCTTGAAGAGGTCGAGAGCCTGCTCGAGCGTGGCCCCACACCGGAGGCACTGCACCGGCCGGACGAGCGCGAGATCCTCAACTATGTCGCGCACATGAAACGGCTCCCCGACCGGACCCTCCCGACGGATGCCGATGCTGTAGCAGCGCTTCACGGTACACTCTTCGATGGTGTGCTTCGCGATGCGGGCCGCTTCAAGGACCAACCCAACTTCATCGGAGACCGGTCCCGCATGGAGGTGACCTTTGTACCTGCGCTTCCACACCGGGTCCGGCCCGAACTGGACCGCGCGATGGCATGGTTCCAGGACGCGGCGGAGCACCCCCTGGTGCGCACCGCTGTGCTTTTTCATGAATTCCAGGGCATCCATCCTTTCCGGGACGGCAACGGCCGCACGGGACGCGCCCTCGCAACGCATCAACTTTACGTTTTGGGATACCCCGGAGTACGCGTCGCGCTCATCGACTACGAGTTCAACGCCGACCGTGAAGGGTATTTCGGCGCGCTGGTCGAGGTCGAGGCCAACGGCTACGACTTCACGCCCTGGGTCCGCTATTGGCTCGGGGTGGTTCGGAGGACCTTCGAAGGGGCCCTGGATCGCTTCACGTTCCAGCGAAGTCTCCCTGCGGAATTCAACGACCGGCAGGTGCGCTTGGCTCAGTGGTTTGCGAGGCTTGCCCAGGATTCGCCCCATCGAAGGGTCAAGTTCGCGGACGTCCACGCGATTCACCCCACCATCCCCGAGCGTACTCTGCGCAGGGACCTGACCCGGCTCGTCGAGGTCGGCGTCCTCGAAGTCCAAGGGCAATTGAAGGGCACAACCTATCGGCTGAACCAGGAGGACGTGGAGCAGATGGCTTCCGTAAGGCGTTCTTTGGGATCGATATCGGGCGCCTACGCCGACCAATTGGACCGTCATGCCGAGAAGTTCCGTGACCGGTTCGACCGCGATGCAAAACGGAGACTCCGTTGAATGCCGGTACTGGACCCAACATGGCCGACATGGATCCTCGACCTTGTTGATCGGATGCACACCAGGGTGACCGCAACAGACGGGATTTCGACCCGAGTCCTTTCCTACCGTGCTTTCAGTGACCCCATGCGCATCCCGCAGCCGATAGCCATTTAGCGACACCGCATATCCGCAAGCGGAGTTGAATGGTGTGACACGCAAAGACTTGCTTCTTTTCGTCGGACTCGCGACTATGACCCTACTCGTATCGAGCGGTGCGGGTGCCCAGAATTGGCTGCCGGTGGCCAGCCAGGCCACCATTGAACACACGGCGAACGTGCCGTTCACAAGCGGTGCCGGGCTCCTCATCTACGGAGACCACGCCTACTCCGGGGCCCAAAGCGGCGGACTGCACATCACGGACATCAGCGACCCGCAGAACCCGGTGTCCGTGGCGCACGTGCCGGTGCCGGCACGCGACGTGGCGATCCTCGAAGTGGGCGACCGGGTCATTGCAGCGGCCGGTTCGAACACGTTCTGGATGGACATCATCGACATCACGGACCCGGAAGACCCATGGGTCATCGAACGGGTGAGCATGGGCGGGATCCTGCACAACGTGGAAGCCGTGGAAGGCGAAGCGTTGTTCTACAACAGCCGTTCCGGCTCCTCCGGCGTCGACATCGTGGATGTCAGCGACCCCGACAACCCGGAGCTCGTCAAGGTGTGGCGAAGCGGCAACATCACCTGTCACGACATCGAAGCCTACCCCGAGGTGGACCGCGCGTACTGTGCGGGACTGTGGGCCACGTACATCCTGGATATCAGCGATCGCCTGAACCCTGTGGTCCTCGGTGAAGTGGACCACGAAGAGATCAGAATCCACCATTGGGCCCTCGCCACGTCGGACCACAACACACTGATCATCGGGGACGAAGACTTCGGCTTCCAGGACGACGGTTGCGGAGGCGGTGTGCATACACCGGCCGGCAGCGCCGGCGGGACCGATGGCGCGATCTGGTTGTTCGACATCACGGACCCCGGATCCCCGCAAGAAGTCAGTTCCATAACGCCCCCAAACAGCGGCCCAGGTGCGTGCACGGCGCATTTCGGCGAGTTCATCGACGACCTTCCGCTTCTGGCCGTGGGTTGGTACACCGGCGGCGTGCTGGTCATCGACCTGGAGATCCCCGCCCTGCCGCGCGTGGTGGAACAATGGCAGACCAGTAGCGTCAACGTCTGGGACGTGCAATACCACGACGGCCACCTCTACACGGGCGACCTGAGCCGCGGCATGGACGTGCTCCGGCTGGACCTGGAGACCATCGGCTTGCCGGACCTGTGAACGGGCGACCTCGGCAGACCGAACGCCATGCGGCAGGCAAACTAGAGAACCGTGCCCCTGGTTACACCACGCCAGGCACCACACCCATATAGAAACATATAAATTATATATTTCGGCATAATGGGGCATAAGTGCCGACGACGATTGCTGTAGACCCCAAGACCCGCGATCGGCTGCGGGGATTCGGTCAAGCCGGTATGAGCTACGACGAGATTCTCCGGCGCCTCATGGATGCTGCCGAAAAACATCGATTCACCACCGAGTTGCACCGAATGGCAGATGATGAATCTGATTGGGTAGAACTGGACGATTTTGATTGGGGAGAATAGGTGCCCATTCAAATCCTGCTGGGCAGCGAAGCGCAACAAGTGCTTCGTCACCTGCACCCTACAATAAAAAAACGCATGCGCGCGTCACTGAGAGAATTGAAGCAAACATGGCCCTCGCCCAAGACCTTGGACGTGACCCAAATGAGAACAGGTCCTTCTGATGTGCCCTTGTATCGATTGCGAGTAGGACTTTGGCGTGTCGTTTTTCGGCCGAGAAAGGGCAAGCTTGAGGTCGTGCGGGTTTTTCACCGACGAGACGGATACGATTGGATCGATTAATGACCTTCTATTCCTTCTCCCAGCCCTTCGCCCGCTGTACGGCCCGATGCCACTGACCGATGAGCCGCTCGCGCTCCCCCGCCTGCATCCGGGGTTCGAACCGGGCGTCTTCCTGCCACACGTGCTCCAGTTCCTTCGTGGAACCCCACACGCCTGCACCCAGGCCCGCAAAAAACGCCGCCCCCAGCGCCGTGGTCTCGACCACTTTCGGCCGCACGACCGTCAATCCCGAAATGTCCGCCTGGAACTGGCACAGGAAGTCATTCGCCGCCGCGCCGCCGTCCACCTTCAATGTTGAAAAGTCCGTACCCGCGTCCTTCGTGAACGAATCGAACAGGTCGTTGGACTGGTACGCGATGGACTCCAAGGCAGCCCGCACGATGTGCGCCCGCGAACTTCCACGTGTCAGGCCGACGATCACGCCGCGTGCGGACTCGTCCCAATGCGGCGCGCCCAAGCCCGAGAACGCCGGCACCATGTAGACCCCCGCGTTGTCCTGCACGCTGTTTGCAAGGCCTTCCGTCTCGGCGGCCTCCTTGATCAACCCCAACTCGTCCCGCAGCCACTGGACCACGGCTCCCGCCACAAAAACCGCGCCCTCCAAGGCATAGGTCGTCTGACCGTTCATGCGCCAAGCCACCGTGGTCAACAAACCATGGTCCGAAGCCACCGCCTGCGAACCGGTGTTCTCCAAGGCAAAACATCCCGTCCCGTACGTGTTCTTCACCGCCCCGGCAGCAAAACACCCCTGGCCGAAGAGGGCCGCCTGCTGGTCGCCCGCGACCCCGGTAATGGGGATCTCGGCACCGAACCACTGGGCGTGCGCCACCCCGAACTCCCCCGCCGAATCCTGCACTTGCGGCAACATGGAGACCGGGACCCGTTGGATCCCAGCAAGTTCCTCATCCCATTCTCCCTTGTGGATGTCAAAGAGGAGGGTCCGTGACGCGTTCGTCGCATCCGTCTTGTGCGCCTGTCCCCGCGTCAAGCGATGGATCAACCAGGAATCCACGGTACCGAAAGCCAGTTCACCGGCTTCCGCACGCCGTCTTGCGCCTTCCGTGTTGTCCAGGATCCAAGCGATCTTGGGCCCGGAAAAATAGGAATCGATGACCAGGCCCGTGCGCTCGCGCACGAGATCTTCATGCCCGGCCTCGCGCAAGCCGCGGCAGATCCCCGCGGTCCGCCGGCATTGCCATACCACCGCGTCCGCGATCGCATCCCCTGTTTTCTTGTCCCACACCACGGTGGTCTCCCGTTGGTTCACGATCCCGATCGCCGTGATGTCGTCTCCCTTGAGCCCCGCCTCTTGGATCGCCTTCCGGCCCACGGCGAGCGTGGCCTCCCAGATCTCATCGGGTCGGTGCGAGACCCAGCCCGGTTTCGGGTAATGCTGCTGGAACTCCTGATACGCCCGCCCCACGGGACGGGCTTCGTCATCAAAGACGAAAGCCGTGGAACCCGTGGTGCCCTGGTCGAGCGCGAGGATGTGCTGCCTCGCCATGCCCGCGCGCATGAAGCGCCAGATGATGACCCTTCGGGAGCCGCGACACCGGGCACGATCGCGGCACCAGGCGCCGCTGCGGCCCCGGGGGACCGGCCGCGAGAGGCGACACGTCAAAAACCCGAACGGGTTGTGAGGTCCTGTGCGCCGCCTCGGCATCCTGACGCGAGATTTCCGGGTCCTGCATGAGCTCGTCAAGCGCCTCAACGCCCGTGGGGCCACTTACCGGGTGCTCGACCACGGCGAGCCGATCCCCGGCGACGTGGGCGTGCTCATCGCTTCCTGGCGCGACTTCCCCCCGGCGGGGGGGCGCGGTCAACGCCGGATCGACGGCAAACCCATCGACCTGGACCTGCCCAGCGACCTGCCCGTGGTGAGCGTCCGCATGGACGAGGCGGGCGAGGAGGATTACGAGCGCGCGATCAGTGAAGGGCTGCGTCGGCTCGCGGGCACGGAACGCTACGAACGGCTCGTGGTGGGCATCGACCCGGGTGAACGCCCCGGCATGGCGTTTCTGGGCGACGGTAGCGTCGTGCACACGGCGCATCTGGAAGACGTCCCCGCCGTGTTGGACCATCTCAAGCGCTACCTTCCGTCCTTCCCTGCGACCAAGGTGATCATCCGCATCGGGCACGGCGCCCGGTTGTCGCGCAACCGTCTGCTCAACGACCTGCTGGAACTCGCCATGGAGGACGTGCGACTGGAAGTGGTGGACGAGACCGCGACGAACCCGATCATGGCGCGACGGCCCACGTTGCATCTGTCACGTGACATCCAAGCCGCCATCGGGATCGCCATGCAACGGGGACGCATCGTGGAACGCCGTGTCCTGCTGGATGTGCGCCCGGGTGAGATCTCGGACATCCAGCGCCGCTCCCGGATCGCCAGTGACGGAGCGATCACCGTGGACCGGAGGCTTGCCACGCGCGTCGCGCGCGGCGAGATCACCCTCGTGGAAGCCATCGAGAAGCAACGCGGGCGCCGGCGCACCCATGAGCATGCATAAACGCCTATGGGCACGTCCCTCCAAGTGAAACCCCCCTTCGAAGCAAAGGTGTTTAGAGGGGGACCCCTTGCCGCGCCGGCGCTGCTATGGTGGTTATCCGACCGTTTAAAGCCCTCATGTACGACCTGGAGGAGATCCAGGGGGGCGCGGAGCATGTCACCTCGCTGCCCTACGACGTGATCTCTGCAGGTGAAATGGAACGTTTGAAGAAAGCGAACGAGTACAACGTCACCCATCTCACGCTGCCTGCACCGGCGCCCGGCAAGCCGGAGGAGACGAAATACCGGGAAGCGAACAAGCTGCTCAAGCGGTGGCGCAAGGAAGGGATCCTGTACCAGCGGCCGAACCCCGCGTTCTACCTGTACGAGGTCACATACCATGACGGCGAGAAGAACCGGACCGCACGCGGCCTGGGCTGCCTGATCGGGCTGGACCCGGAATATGACGACGTGCGCCCGCACGAGCGCACCCACGAGGGCCCCATCGAGGACCGACTCGAATTGTTGAAGGCGACGGCCATGGACCTGGAACCGATCCAGTTCCTTTACCGCGACCCGGAGGGCAGCGTGATGGGGGCGGTCGAGAAGGTCACCAAGGACCATCAAGCGCAACCCATGATGGATTTCACGGACCCGCACGGCACCCATCACGCCTTGTGGTCGATCACAGACCCGGACACCGTGGAGACGATCACGAACTGGTTCGGCTCCCAGCGCGCCTACATCGCGGACGGGCATCACCGTTACGCCACGGCGCTTCATTACGCGAAATGGCGCCGCGACCAGAACTCCAGCGAGGAGCAACCGAAGCGCTACGAGCACAAGCTCGCGGTCCTCATGGAGGCCGAAGACCCCGGATTGAGCGTGCACCCCACGCACCGGCTCGTGCAGCTCGACGACGCGGCGGACGCCCGCAAACAACTGGCGGCCCGGTTCCGGGTGAAGAGACTGGACGTGGACTCCGACCCCCAAACGCGGGCCGGTACGATCCTGGATTACCTGCGGCAGGCCGGCGACGGGGAGCACCGCTTCGTGTTCGATTGGGGAGCCGCGGGATGCGACGGGGTCTCGGTCCCGGACCACGAGGTCCCCCCGGAGATGGCCCCGGACCGTTCCGAGGCGTGGCGTCGCCTGGATGTGAGCGTCCTGCATCATCACGTGCTTCCCGCGACCCTGGGGATCACCCAGGAGAACGCCGGGGACCGGCTGCGCTACACGCGCGACCCCCAGGAGGCCGTGGCCGCCAGCCTGAGCGGCGAGGCGGATTGTACAGTTCTGATGAACGCGACGCCCCAAAGGGCGGTTCTCGAGGTCGCGGACGCCCGGGAACACATGCCGCAGAAGTCCACTTATTTCCTGCCAAAACTTCAAAGCGGCCTTTTTTTCTCACCCCTCTAAGCCGACCCCTTAATATGGACGAAATCGACCACTCACCGATTTATCGAGAATGTTAAATACCACCACCACTCTTCAAGTGGACAGAGCCGGTGGCTCTTGGAAGTGTGTTGCTATGGTTGGTTGCAGATTCTGCGGTTCAGACAATACCGTGAAGTATGGAGTGCGAAAGAACAAAAGCTCGTTCAAACAGATGTTCAAATGCAACATCTGCGACCGGCGGTTCACGCCGGACAACGGGTTCTTGAAAATGAAGACCGAGCCCGAAGTGGTGACGGAAGCCCTCGACCTGTACGTCAAGGGCCTCTCCCTGGCGAAGATCCAGGACCACCTCTACACGCACCACAACGTGAAGATCTCCAAAGAGGGGATCCGCGGCTGGGTGAACAAATACCGCGCCACGGTCACACGCGCCACGGCGTGAACCGGACGGATCGGTAGACGCCCGAAGACGACGTGAGCCCCTCACATCGCCTACTCGAGGGTAGCATGACGCTTTCTCATGGCCACCTCGGTCTGCCCGAGACGGCCCATCAGGTCCGCGACGAACCCGTCCAACAGGATCCACACCGCGGACTCGAAAAGCGTGCCCAAAGGCGCCAACTCGCTCTTGCGCGGGTCCGCGTCCCTGGGGTCCAAGTGGATCACGATGTCGCTGTGCTCCGCGATCCCGGTCTCCGGGTTGCGCGTGATGGAGACCACCGTGGCCCCGATGTTCGCCGCGATCTCCGCCGTCATCACCACCGGATAGGTCTCCCCCGACCCCGAGATCAGGAACACCAGGTCCCCCTTCGCCACGGGCGCCGTGATCGTCTCCCCGATCACGAAGGTCTGGTAACCCAGATGCATCAACCGGATGCCGAACGAGCGGGCCACCAGGCCGGAACGCCCCGCTCCGTAGACGAACACCCGCTGTGATCGTTCCAGTGCCTCCAACGCGGATCGGACCGCCTCCTTGTCCGCACGGCCGATGGCCGCCTGCACCTCTTCCAGCACATACTCCACCCCGAGCTCCAACCGCGTCGGGTCCACCTTCTCCCCCTGCTCCGGTTTCTCAGCCGCGATCCTTGCACCCCTCATGGCCTATTCCTCCCGGCGACGCACCAACCGCTGGGCGGCCTTGCGCAACCGCCCGCCGCCCTTCTTCTCGGAACCGTCCTTGCCCGCTTTCTTCGTGGTCTTCGACTCCGACCTGCTGCCTGTGGACCGGTTCGCGCTCTTCTTCGCCCCCTTCGGCGCGCTCTTGCGCGAGGCGCTGCCCCCGTTGCTCCCGCTGCTTCCGCTGCCCCCGCTGCTCTTCTTGGCCGCCTTCTTCGCCGGGGACGCCTTTCCCGCTGCCTTGGCGGGAGCCTTCGCCTTCTTCGGCGCCCCCTTGTTGTCCGCCTTTTTCTTCACCGCGCGACCCGGACGGTACCCTTTGTGGGACGAACAATACTTCGAACCGGTGCGCGCCGGATTCGAACAGGGCGAACCCGAATGGGTCAACGCCGCGCACTGCGGACGGGGCTCCGGTTTCGGCTTCGGCGCCTTCTTCGGCTTCTCCGGCTCGGGCTCCGATTCCGGTTCCGGCGGCGGGCTTTTCTCGTACTCCGCTTTCGACTCCGCCTCCGCCGCCGCGGCGATCGCCGCCTCCTCTTCCTCCTTCTTCTGGCGCTCCAGGTCCTTCTTCAGGCGCTGCTCCCGCTTCTCCTTGACGCGGTCCAACACGATCTGCATGTACATCGCATCGTGCTCCAGGATCGGCGACGTGGAGATCAACGTCACATTGTAATCGTTCTCCAGGATCACCTCGACAAGCGGCTCGAAGCGCAGGTCCCCCTTCTTGATGGGCAGATGGTGCCGCTCGTTGCCGTTCTCGTAACGCACCCCCGTGAAATGGATCAACGTGTGCTCCAGGGACAACGGGATCAACTGGTCGAAGACCTCCTGGAAATCCTCCACCGTGTTCAACGACCCGTTGCCGCGCGCGTGGATGTGGGCGAAATCCACCACCGGATGGACCCCCGGGACCTGCTTGCTCACGTCGATGATCTCCTCCAGGCTGCCGAAGACCGGCCGCTTGCCCATGGTGATCAGGCCCAGGTTCGGTTTCCAACTGTTCTCCTTGAACTCATCGCGCAGGTCCCCCACCACCTGGACGATCCGCTCCAGGGCCTCCTGGGGGGTGTACTCCCCGTAGAAACCCGGATGGACGACCACGGTGTGGCCCCCCATCTCGTGCGCCATCTCGCCCGCCTTGAGCACCTTCTCCCGGGTCAGCTTCAGATTGCGCTCGTCGCCGGCGAGGTTCGTGTAATACGGGGCGTGCACGTGCAGATCCACGTCCGCGGCCTCCG
>CAYVRY010000002.1:18154-63318 GCA_964452895.1 uncultured Halobacteriales archaeon | reverse complement strand
ACGATCCTGAGCGCGACCGTCGTGGTCACCTGGCGTTACAACGCCCCCGTCTTCGAGGCGTAGAACGGGCTACGATCCTGAGCGCGACCGTCGTGGTCACCTGGCGTACAACGCCCCCGTCTTCGAGGAGTAGAACGGGCTACTCGTCGACGCCCAGACGCTCCACGATCCGCTGGAAGGTCCGCTCGATGGTCTCCGACTCCAGCCCGGTGTTCACCACGATCGCCTGCGCGCGCTTGGCCTCCTCGCGGAAGAAGTACTCCTGCTTCTTCGCATCCGGGACCAGCAGGTAGGGGTTGTACCACGGCTCGGAACCGTAGGTGCCCCATTTTTCGCGCGGGCCCGCACCGGGACGGATCATGGTACGCCCTTTTTTCAGGAGGTCCACCAGTTCATCCGGCTCCAAGTCCACGCAGGCCGGCGATTCGTCGTCGCGTCGAAGCAGCACAAAAAGGTCGATGGGGGTCGTGTCCGCCACCTTCTCGGCCCCCTTCATCCATTCGCGCGGCAACAGGGCCCGCGCGTTCCCGAACCCCCAGTAACAGTAATCGTAACCGAATTCGAACATGCAGTGCCCTTTCTCGCACGACGGCGACTCGCACCCGCTTCGATCGGTGACCACGTTCTCCAGCCGGCAGTTGTCGAAGATCGGGATCAACCAGGGCTCCGACTCTGCGTTCTCCGTTCTCACGTAGAGCGCCTGCTCCGGCTGGTACACCGTCAGCTTCTCGCCTTCCGGATGGTCCTTCGGGACCGTGATGTAGACCCAGTCGTCCCCGATCACCTTGCCCTTCTCGTGCTGCATGAGCCGGTTGACCTGCGTCGTCTTGCCCGTGCCCGTGGGCGCGATCAGGACGATCCCCTTGCCGGCGACCTCCGCCGCGGCCCCATGGATGCTGTGCGTCTCGAACTTGCGTTCCAGGACCGCGGCCGCGATCCCCAACGCCCAGGACTTGCACTGACCGTAATACTCCGTGTTCACAAAAAGCGCCGTGTCCAACTCCGGACAATAATACGCATGGGGCTCATGGGACGAGACCCCGCTTACACTGTACAGGAACCCGTGCGGCTTCACGCTGGTGGGTGCCGGCAACCAGTTCTCCACCCAGAAATCGAACTGATGACGGGAGTTCGTGACCAACCGGACCACGATCCCATTGATGTCCGCGTCCCATTGGAACGTCTGCGCCTGCGGCAGGGCAGGCAGGACATCATCCAGAAGATCTTCCATCTTCTTCCGGGTCAGGTCTTTCGTGGAGTCGACCCGCCCCGTGGAGCCGGTCTTGTAATTGTCCAAATCCGCCGCCCGTTTCGTCGGTTTCGGGATCTCCGTTTCCTCTGTCGCGGTCTTCTGGTCCATGTGAGTCACCGGGTTCGGCATCTGCGTGGCGGCGGACCCCGAGAGACCTTTTAACGGTTGGGGGGCAAAATGCGGCCAGCCCGCCCCGCCTCCACCACAGCCATCAACGATCATTCACGCGACGAACTCGGTGAGCGTGGACTGGTATCCCCGGCCCAAGAAATGACTGTGGTCGCGCCACCGGGGCACCCGCGTGCGTCGATCCATGTGGCGCATGGCCGCCTGCAGGTCGCCGAACACAAGCGGACGACGAGCGAGCGCGTCCCGGATGCTCTCCCGGATCAACCAGACCCCCAACGGCGCCCAATAAAGGTCCGAGACGTGACGCACGACCAAGGCGGTGGCTTGACGGTTCACCTTCGACAAATGCTCAGCCACGGCGAGCCGCGCCGCGTAATACGCCCCCGTGACCCGGTCCGCATAGGTCGTACGACCCCCATGCTCCTCCCAGTCCATCATCGTGACCTGCTTCGGCGCCCACGCGCTCCCGGCACCCCAGGTCTCCTGCATCTCAAAACCCCAAGGCCGCGGCAGAAACAACACCAGGAAATGGTTCCCGTTGTACTCCCCCTCGTGCAGCTGCACGGCGTCCAGCACGGACTGCTCGCGAACGCGTTCAAGAAGCGCCTTGGACAACGTATCGTCCGTGGCCGTGATCGCCCAGCGGGTGGGCACGAGTCGGCGCCGCTTTTGTGTGCCCAGGAGCCCTGCGGACAACAAACGGGTGCCATGGTCCTGGTTCACCCCGCTCTTCGTCAGCTCGACCAAGGAGTCCGCCGCCAAGACGTCCGTGTCCCCCACCAGGCGGTCCACCGCACGCGGCACGTGCGGGTTCTCGCTGAGACTCGCCCGCCGGGTCTCCACGCCGGGCCCCATGGGCGGGACCACGTCCCCGAGGCGCGGGGCCAACGACCGGCCCGGCGCCTTGTTGAAAACGAGCTGGGTATCCGCAGCCCGGTCCGCCATGGCGAGCTCCCGGGTCACCTGGAGCACCCGCCCCGGGTCCCGCCTTGACGCATCATGCACGTGCACGCGTTTGTGGCCGTTGACGAGCCCCGAGCGGGCGGCCACCAACTCCTCGATCCCCCGGCCGAACCAGGCGCGGGTGTCGCCGAGCATCTGCAACTGATCGCCCGGCGTGTCCACCGGCGCCACCAAGGGGCCCAACCGGACGTCCGGGTAGCCGTACCGGCCGACAAAAAGCGCCGGCGGCGACGGACCGTCCCATTCCGCCTTGCGCAGTTGCACGGCCGGGATCCGCCGTTGGATGTCCGCCATCAGATAACACGGCTTGCCGCAAAGGGCCCGGCCTCCCTTGCAGCGCACACAAAGGGCCGGGTCCACAGGCGGCTGGGCCATGGGCAGCGGGCCGCGGAGGCTCATAACGGGGCTGCCTGGGCCCGCGTGGGTTAAGCCTTTCTTGTTTCGGCGACACCGTTTTCCCCTCACCGGCCTCGGCCCGGGTGTGCGGCTGATCCTGCATGGTTCCGGCATCCATCCCAGCCTGCCCGACGCGGAAGTGGAGGCCACCTTCGCTGCAAGCGCCCTCACGTGGGTCGAAACCAAACGCTACGGCCGGGTGCGGCTCGGTGCGTGCAATCATGAAGCAGGCCGGTTGGCGCACGCGCTGCCGCCCGCCCTGCGGCGTCTTGCGTTGACCCGCGAAGTGGACCGGTTCCTGTTCGAGGCAAGGCGGGAGCCGGAAGCGCTTTTGCAGACCGGGCGCGACCACCCTCTCCCCTCGGATGCTGAAGGGGCCGCGCCGCGGTTCGTGGTGCGCGCGGAGTACACCGAGCCGGGCCTGCAGGAAAGCGGCATGGGCCGCGTGGAGACACAGCGCGTGCTCGGGCAGGCGTTGGGCGCCACCGCACAGGTCGACCTGCACGACCCCGAGATCCGGGTGCGGGCGTGGATCGCGCGCGACCGGGTCGTCGTGGGCCTGCAGATGTGGAAGCACGACGCGGCCGGTTATCAGGACCGCGCACCCAAGAACCGCCCCTACTTCAGCCCGGTCTCCGGACAACCGGCACTCATGCGCGCCGTGGTGAATCTCGCCCGGGTGCCCGCGGGCGGCCTGGTCTACGACCCGCTTTCCGGCACCGGCGGGATCCTGCTCGAAGGCGCCCTGGCCGGGCTTCAGGTCGCCGGCAGCGACAACGACCCGGGCATGGTGCAGGGGACGCGCGAGAACCTGCAACGCCATGGCATCGAACCCGCCGCGCTGTTCCTCGCCGACGTGCGCGAGGCCCCACAACGGTTCCTGTTGGTCACGGGCCGCGCCCACCCGGACGCCGTGGTGACCGACCTCCCCTACGGCCAATCCAGCCCGACCCGCGGGGCCGAACCCGTCGAGGTGGCACATTGGACCCTGGCGAGCGCCGCCCGGCTGCTGCCGCCCGGGCACCGGTTGGTGATCGGGACCCCAGACCCGGATTGGCTGGCACCGGCACCCGGGTTGGGTTTCAGCGAGGAAAAACACTTCGACGTGCGCGTGCACAAAAGCCTCACCCGCAGTTACTACGTGCTGCGCCGCTCACAGTGAATCCAAAAAAGACAAAATAGACAAAATAAACAAAAGGGAAAGGAGAAGAAGCAAGGAAAAAGACGGATCGCCGTGGGTCTATCCGACGGTCAGCGTGTAGTCGCCGGAGCCCACGTAGCCCTGCACGAGCAGGAAGTGGGATCCTTCGCTGATGGTACCGGACTCGTCGGCACCCAGGAAGCCGAGCGGGGCCCCGCCGTAGTCGATGAACTCACAGTCTGCATCCCACAGGAGCGGGTCGATGTCGAGGTTCTCGGACACAAGGATCTCGAAGGATTCTCCCTGGAGCTCCGAGACGTCATACCAGGCACTGAAGAGGCCGTTCAACTCCGAGTCGGGGTTGCACGGATCCGCCGCGTTCTGGACGGCCACAGGGACCCCGAACAGAATGGAGCCCTCCTCCTCGATCCCGTGCTCGGAGGCCGAGACGGGGGTCACGAGAGCGATCACGAACAGGCTTGCGATGATTAGGGTGGTTGCCACTTTCACGAAATGCACCAACTTGTCGAACAAAGGTCACCTTCATGAACCTTGTGTATGGTCCCAGGAGACTATCTACGTAGCAATTCGTTATTTGGCCAGTTGTCGGGCGTTATTCGACGGGCCGTCCACAATCGGCACGACGAGACCGGTCCCATCCCCTTCCCGCCTGGCAAACGATGGCGCGCCTGGCGCCCGGTGCGCGCGCCCAGCCACGTCGCTTCATAAGGAGCAGACCCCTTCAAATCGGCCTGATAAAGCCAGGTGGTGGCCACCAGAACATCGTAACAATAGCCTCAAAGCCTCCTACGTCCAACGGATTCAGGCTTGCCCCGGCGAGCACCCCGGCAAGGAGACCCCCCATGGCCAGACCCGCAAAGCAGGACCCGAAACACGACCCGGATCAAGACGTCTACATCCTTCAGGAGGACGACGACGAACCCACGGGTGAAGACGACCCCACGATCATCGAGACCCAGGTCGTCATGGACTGGATCGAATACAACGTCGATGACGACGAAGACGAGGATAAGCTCCCGAGCCGGCCCGGCAAGTGTCGCCTTACGTTCCATGTCGACCTGCCGGAACACATCGCCCAGCACCTGTTCGCCCACCACGTCCAAGACGGTCGACTCACCGTGGAATTCCAGCCCACCAGTCCCGGACTGCGCCAAAGGGACGCCATCGTGCGCAGTTGAGCCACCGCCACGTCCCCCGGGCCGCCATGCACGAGGACGGCCATCACGCCTGCAACAGGTGACGCGCGATCACCATGCGCTGGATCTCACTGGTCCCCTCGAAGATCTCGAACACCTTGATGTCGCGGAAGTGCCGCTCGGCCGGGTAGTCCGAGACGTAGCCCGCCCCGCCGTGCACCTGGATGTTCTCGATGGTGGCGTCCATCGCCTTCTCGCTGGCGAAGAGCTTCGCCATGGAGGCTTCCTTGGTGAACGGCAAACCCTGGTCCTTGCGCCAGGCGGCGTCCATGTAGAGCATGCGGGCGGCCTCCTCGTGGGTGCGCATGTCCGCGATCTTCCACTGGACCCCCTGGAACGACCCGATCTTCTTGCCGAACTGCTTGCGTTCGTTCGCATAGGCCACACTCTCTTCGCGGCACGCCCGGATGATCCCCGTGGAGCCGCTTGCCGCCATGATCCGCCCCGTGTCCAGGGTGGCCATCGCGATCCGGAAGCCCTCGCCTTCCTTTCCCAGCATGTTCTCCTGCGGCACCCGGGCGTCCTCGAAGAACATCTGGTTCGTCGCCGAGCCGCGCAGGCCGAGTTTCTTCTCGTTGGGCCCCGCGCTGACCCCCTTGGTGGATTTGGCGGGCACGATGAACGCACTGACGCCTTTCGGGCCGGGCCCACCCGTGCGCGCGAACACGATCATCGTGTCGGCCACGGACCCGTTCGAGATGAACACCTTCGAGCCGCTTATGACGTACTCGTCGCCGTCCTTGTCGGCCTTCGTCTTGAGCCCCGCCGCGTCGCTTCCAGCCCCGGGTTCCGTAAGCGCATAAGCCCCATAGTGTTCGCCCTGGGCCAAGGGTCGGAGGAACTCCGCCTTTTGATCGGGTGTGCCGAAGGCGTTGAGCGGACCGCAGGTGAGCGAATTGTTCGCGCCGTAGATCACCGCGTGCGTGGCGCAGACCCGCGTCAGTTCCTCCGCGACCAATGCAAAGGTCACCGTGTCCGCTCCCGCTCCCCCATATTCGGAGGGGACGTTGATGCCCATCAACCCCAGCTCCCCCATGCGACGCACGGTCTTCTCCGGGAAGGTGCCCGTCTGGTCGATCTGGGCGGCAACGGGTGCGACTTCCTGGTCCATGAACTCCTGCACCATCCTGCGCACGAGCTCTTGTTCCTCGGTGAGCTTGATCAGCATGTTCCGGCCCCGTGGCGTGCCCCGTAAGGGATGCACGACACGAGCGCCCGAGACCGGCCCGGCGGATAAACATGTGGCCGAAGCGTGGCCTTTGCGGATGCCGACTCATCCTTCGAGCGGGCCGCTCGAGGTGGGCAGACCGGCACGGTGCCAGGCCAGGATCCCGCCGGTGAGGTTCAAGACGTCCGGTGCCCCCGCGGCAAGGAGCATCCGGGCGGCATGGTCACTGCGCGCCCCGCTCTTGCACAAGCAGACCAGCGTCCGATCCGTGGGAAGCTCCTGCAGCCGGGTGGGGAGCTCCATCAGGGGGATGTGGACCGCCCCGGGGACACGCAACTGCTCCAGCTCCCAGGGTTCACGCACATCGACCAGGAGAGCCCCTTTCTCGAGCATCGCGCGGGCATCTTCGGGGTCCACCTGGACCGGGCTCGCCGGGGGGGAATAGGAACCGGTTTCCGGAGACACGAAGGAACGAGCCCGGCGCCTGCACTTCATCCTTGGCGCCGAGGCCCATGCGGGAACACGGACTGGACGGTCCCCGAGCATGGCTCCTGGAGGGCCCCCTCACCCCGGGGTGCACTTGGGTGCGAGCAATCCGGACCACAGGCAAAAGTGCACTGCGGGCCGTTGAGGTGCGAAAAAGTGAATTTCCTGCACCTGCGGGACCCTGTGCGGCCCTCCAATGTACACAGACCACCCCATTGACTACCGTAGACTTGCCAAAATCGCGGAGGTTGCTGGACGCCCTTATTAAGCGCACCAAAACAGTTTAGAAGGTCATCCGTCCCTCTACAGTTTGCACTTGTCGAAATTGGCCAGACACCGTGTGTTACGGGGTTCTGGTCTTTGGCAGGTGATGGAGGTCTGAACATGACCAGGAAATGGGTAGGATGGATTGTATGCCTGGTGCTCCTCGCCGCCTCGGCGGGGGCAGGGAACGCATCAGCGGAGTATCGCGAACGCTTCACGGACGCCGAGAGCACGGATTGGATCGAAGTGGCCGGCGACGCCACGGTGACCCAGACCCACGGCTCCGGCGGCCGGCTTCTGAGTTACCTGCAACTGGACGGCGACGGTTCGGGCGACCTGGACTTCGCCCGCGTCCATGTGGACCCCGAAATCGTGGACACCAGCTTCACCGGCTATGAACTCACCGGGATCCTGGAACGCGACCCGAGCTACGGAGGAGGCAGCCCCGGCTGGTTCGGATTCTCCTTCGGGGAAAGCGACGGCGGATTCTATATCGCCGGATTCGAAAGCGACCGGTTCTTCGTGGTCGACGTCACAGACTCCGCGATGACCCTGGTCTACGAGCAGGACATCACCGCCGCAGACTGGGACCGCGTGCCGAACATCCCGGACCAACGCAAAGACGACGGCGTCGACCAACGCCTGCGATACAACCTGCAGGTGCAAGGGACCACCGTGAACGTACTGATCAACGGAGCCAAGTTGCTCACCACGGAACTGCCCAGCACCGCCAAAGGGCACTTCGGACTCGCTGCGCAGACCGGCACAAGCATCCACGCGCAGGAGATCATCTACCAGGTCTTCGACATCGCACCGCCCGAGGTGGACATCTTCCGCCCCGTGAACAACACGTTCTACATCAACGACATGGCCATGTCCACCCTCTTTACGGGCGGCCCGGCCATCGTGCTCGGAGAGCTCACCCTGGGCGCCGACGTCCTTGACGCGGGAGCCGGAGTCGACAACGCCCGGCTCTACGTGGACGGCGAATACGTGCCCGGCAGCCGGACCACCCTGACGGGCTATGAGACGAACTGGACGCTCGACACCACCGTCCTGGACTTCGGCTACCACGAATTCACCGTGCGCGCCACCGACAAGAACGGGAACATCGGGGAAGAATCGGTGCGGTTCCTCGTGATCTCCGACGGTCTCGGGACCGGTGCCTTCGACGACCTCGAAGAAGCGCTCGAACATCTTCTCCCCTAGGATCAACGGTCCCGAAACGGCCACCACCGATGGTGGTTCCCAACACCATCGGCCCCCGAGGCACCGGCTCCCACCCGGACCTCGGGGGGTTCCTCTTCCCATCTGATCCCCCCATGATGTGCGTGGCTGGTTGCGAGGCAGTGGTGCCGATCCATCCTACCCCGGGTGCGGGGCCTTTCGAGGCCCCCACCCCCTTCTCTTTTGCGACCCGACGTTTTTTTGTGAGCCGACGTTTCTTCAATCAGCCTGCGCCCGCCCCGTCGTCGGTCCAAACGCCCGAGAACGGGCCCCGGCGAGAAGGCGGCGCTGCTGAACGCATCCAGACCCACCCGCCCCCAGACAGTGCCATCCGATGCGAGGGCAAGCCCCATGGAACGCAACAAGCCGTCGGAGGGATTCGAACCCCCGACCTGCAGTTTACAAAACTGCCGCACTACCCCTGTGCTACGACGGCGCGTAGCCGGCGCGAACCCCAGACCGGTCCTATCCTTTTCGGTCCCGCCACCCCTTCAAGGGACCCGTTCCCGTTCATCCAGCTTCTTCGGCCGCGGCTCGACCTGCATCTCCCCCAACGCCCTGGAACGATCCGCCGCCGCCTCCACCGCATCCATCAAGATCGCCCGCAGCCGGTTGCGCTCCAGGCTGTGAAGCGCCGTGATCCCCGTCCCCCCCGGGGACGTCACCAGGTCCTTGAGCGCCGCCGGATGCATCCGGCTCGTCTTCGCCAATTGCGCCGCCCCCAGCACCGTCTGCACCGCCAAGGCGGAAGAGACGGCGCGTGAAAGACCCACTTTCACACCCGCATCGGAGAGGCCCTCGATGATCTGGAACACATACATGGGCCCGGTCCCGGAAAGCCCCGTCACGCTGTCCATCAGATGCTCCGGGACCTCCACGGCCAACCCCACCGCCTCGAAAAGAGCGCGCGCCGTGTCCATGTGCTCACGGCCCGCATGGGCCCCCGGACAGACCGCCGTGGCGCCCTCCTGGACCGTCGCGCAGACGTTGGGCATGCTGCGCACCACCGGCACACCGGGTTCCAGAAACGCCTCGATGTGGCCCGTGGTGACGCCCGCCGCGATGGAGACCACCAGATGATCCGCCGTGAGGATCGGCCCCAACTCCTCCAACACCGTGTCGAGGATCTGCGGCTTGACCGCCAGGATCACGATGTGGGCCCCCGCCACCGCCTTCCGGTTCATCTTTGTCCCCTTCACCCCGAACCGCTTCTTCAGCTCATCCAGCCGGCGCCGGTGCGGATTCGTCACGGTCACGTTCGCCGCACGGCCCCATTTCGCCGCCAGGAACCCTTCCACCAGGGCAGACCCCATGTTTCCGGCCCCGATCACGGCAATCCGTTTCGACTCCACACCTCCAAGCACACGAAGGCGCCACATAAACCCCCGGGGGCCCGGACCCCGCGCCCTCCCTGCGGGGGGAATCAACGCCCCATGCGCCGCCGGTACTCCGCATCCCAGGCCGCCGGGACGCTCTCGCGCGGGGAATACGGCCCCGGCGTGTAGCGGGACGAAGCGACCCCTTTCTGGCCCAGCTCCACAACGCGCCAATCCTGCCGGTTCGTCGCATCCCAGAACCGCACCGCGTCGTCCGGGTCGAACCCTTCGTCGCGGGGGCTCTCGGGATGAAAAAGCCACTGCGCCGTCAACCGCGTCCGGTCCACGGCCACTGGGTGCAACACGAAACTGAGCACATAATCCGGATGGATGCTCAAACACAGATTCGGCATCAGCGAATAAAAATACGCCCTTCTCTTGTCTTCTTCGCGCACGCTCGCGGACACGAACCGGGCGCACCGGCGACCGCTCATGGTCGCGCTCTCGTGCGGCTCCCGGATCGACATGTACCCGCCCAAGAACGGGCCCTCGACCAGATCGTTCGCCCCGCTGTCATACGGGATCACCCGGTCCAGCTCCGGATGGATCACCGGGCAATGGATGCACTCGTTGTAGTTCTGGAACACCAACTTCCAGTTCGCCCGGATGTCGTAATGCTGCGTGTGGCCCACCACCAGGTCCTGCAGGCCGAAGCGGGCCAGACGCGTTCCCATGGGGCGCCACGCGGATTCGAAAGGCTCGGCGTCTTCCCCCATGTTGATGAAAACGAACCCCTCCCACTGCCTGATCGAAGCCTCATGGAGCGGGTAATCGGCCCGGTCAAAGTCGGGCAACCGGTCCATGTGCGGCGCCGCGACCAAGCGGCCGTCGCCCGCGTAACACCAACCATGATAGGGACAACGGATCGATCCGGACACCGAGCCTTCCGGTCGGTCCAACAAACGGGTCCCCCGGTGACGGCACGTGTTGAAAAACGCCCGCAGCCGGTCGGGCGTCTCGCGAAGGACGATGACCGATTCACCGGCCAGGTCGAAGAGAAAATAATCCCCCGGCGACGCCAGACGGGCAGCCCGTCCCGCACAGACCCACGACCGACGGAAAATCCGTTCCTGCTCCAGTCCAAAGATCTCCCGGTCCGTGTATTCGCCGCCCGTCAGGGTACGGGCCCCCGGACGATGGCTCGCCACCGTGGGACGGAAACCGCTCAGGCGATCCCTCCAGGATGCACGATCGGACCCACGCGGACGCGACCCATAAATGCGCCGCATGGCGGGGACCCCGCGAAACGCCTATCACAAGGAGGGGTCTCGCCGCGTTGTGCGCGTCGTCCTCGGAGGCACCTTCGACCCGCTTCACGCCGGTCACCTGAGCCTGCTGGAGCATGCCTTGCGTCTGGCCGGCGAAGAGGGCACGATCCACATCGGGCTTGTGACCGACCGGTACTCGAAGGAAAAACGGGACCGCGCGATCACCCCCTGGGAAGAACGCGAACGCCGTTTGCGGGACTGGTTCCAAAAGCACGGCAAAGCGGAGTCCGTCACGATCAACGCGCTGGAGGACCCCTTCGGCCCCAGTGCCACCGGGGACTTTGACGTGATGGTCGCCAGCGTGGAGACCGCCCACACCGCCAACAAGGTCAACGAGGAACGCCGGCGGCGGAACCTGACCCCGCTGCGCCTGGAAGTGGTGCCCTACGTACTCGGAGAAGACCTGCTGCCGGTGAGCGCGACCCGGATCGCCGCCGGGCTCATCGACGCGAACGGGAAAAGGCTCACCCCCCTGAAGATCAGCGTCGGTTCCACGAACCCCGTGAAACTACGCGCCGTGGCGCACGCCATGCGCCGTTACATCCCGCATATCCACCTGAACATCCTCCCCACGGCCATCGACTCCGGGGTCCCCTCCCAACCGCACGGCCCGCAAGCCGCCCAAGGCGCCGAGAAGCGCGCCCACGACGCGCTCGAAAGCGGTCAGAGCCAAGGCGCCGAATACGGCGTGGGCGTGGAAGCGGGCATCGTGCAGGACCCCTACTCCAAGGTCGTCTTCGACGTGCAGCACTGCATGATCACCGACATCACCGGTTATACCACCCATGGGCACGGCAGCGGCTTCGCCTACCCCCCCGGGATCACGAAGCGGATCCTCGACGAAGGGATCACCGTGAGCCAGGCCTTCGAACCGCTCACCCAGGACCCCCGCATCGGGCAATACGAAGGCGCCGTCGGCTGGCTCACCGACGGCGTACTGGACCGCACCCGCCTCACCGAGCAAGCCGTGGAAGCCGCGTTGATCCCCCGCTTGCGCCGCGGCCTCTGGGAGACCCACGACGTGCCGGCGGAACCCCGATCCCCTTGACCCGGGACCGGTGGCGGGAAGACCCCTTCAAGCGGGAAAGCCTTTCATACGGGACCCGCTAGGCGCGCCCTCGCGGCTTGCCCAGGCCAAGCCCATGAGGATTCGGACATGACCCGCAAGGTGCTCGTGGTAGGGGGCGGAGCCCGTGAACACGCGATCGCAGCCGCGCTGCGGGCTTCACCACAAGGCCCGCGTCTTTTCGCCGTGCTCGCGAACCAGAACCCCGGCATCCTGGGCCTGGCCGAGGACCACCTGATCAGCAAGGAGACCCACGTCCAAGAAATCCTGGACTGGGCCCAAGAGACTGGAATTGAACTCGCTGTCATCGGTCCCGAGGCCCCCCTCGCGGCCGGGCTCGGTGACGCCCTCAAAGCGGCCGGGATCGGCGTCGCCTCCCCCACGCAAGGGGCCGCGCGCGTGGAGACGGACAAGGCATGGATGCGCAGCCTCATGTCCCGCCACGCGCTGGAAGGGCAAGTGGCCCATCAAGTCCACGATGGACCGGAGAGCGCGCGTGCGTTCATCGAGGAAATGGATGCCCACGTCGCCCTGAAACCCGTGGGCCTCACCGGCGGCAAAGGGGTCAAGGTCCACGGCGACCACTTCCAGGACACCGACGGCGCCATGGAGTACGTCCACGAGGTGCTGGAGCAGAAGATCGGCGGGCAGGCGCGCATCGTGATCGAAGAGAAACTGGAAGGGGAAGAATTCACCCTGCAGGCCTTCTGCGACGGCGTGCGCCTGCTTCCCATGCCCGCCGTCCAGGACCACAAGCGCCTTCTGCCGGGCGACGAAGGGCCGAACACCGGGGGCATGGGGGCCTACAGCCAAAGCGACCACCTGCTGCCGTTTCTCACGCAAAGCGAATACGAAGACGCCCTGGGCATCCTGAAAGGGATCGTCGGCGCGCTCAAGCGCGAAGGCCACGAATACCGCGGCGCGATCTACGGCCAGTTCATCATCACGCCCACCGGCCCGCGCGTGATCGAGATCAACGCCCGCTACGGCGACCCGGAGGCGATGAACGTGCTCGCGCTGCTGGAGGGCGACTTCCTCAGCGTCTGCGAAGCCATGGCGCACGGCACCCTGGAGGACGTGAAGGTCCACTTCGCAGAGAAATCCACCGTCGTGAAATACATCGTGCCCGAAGGATACGGCTCGAAGCCGAAAAGCGACGTGCCGCTTTTTGTGGACGCGGACCTGCTCGAAGAATCAGGGGCGCGTCTCTACTACGCCGCCGTGAACCAGACCGACACCGGGTTGAAGACCACCACGTCGCGCGCCCTGGCCGTACTCGGCACGGGCGAGACCCTGAGCGAGGCGAACGACGTATGCGAGGCCGGGCTGCGCGCCGTCTCCAGCGACCACGTGTTCATCCGACACGACATCGGCACCAAAGACCTGATCCAAAGCCGCATCGAACACATGCGCACCCTGCGCGCCGCATGAGACCCCCCGAACTTGACCCTCCATCGATCCCTTTGAACCCCCAGGAGCCAACGAATTGACCAAAGAGGACATCCACTGCTACTTCACCGGCACCGCAGGCGCCGGCAAAAGCACGCTCACCCAGGCCTTCGACCGTTACTTCGACATGCGCGGGCTCGACGCGATCACCGTGAACCTCGACCCGGGCGCCGAAAAGATCCCGTACACACCGGACGTGGACATCCGGGACTGGATCCGGCTCACCGACGTCATGGACGAACACGAACTGGGACCCAACGGCGCGCAAGTGGCCGCCGCGGACCTGATCGCCGTGCAACTGGACGACCTGCGCGAAGCGATCGGCTCCTTCCGCAGCGACTACGTCCTCATCGACACCCCCGGCCAGATCGAACTGTTCGTGTTCCGGGAGGCCGGCCGCTACGTCGTCCAGAACCTGAACCCCGGCCGCAGCCTCGTGGTCTACCTCACCGACCCCTACCTGGCCCGCACGCCGAACGGGTTCGTCTCCCAACTGCTCCTGGGCGCCACTACCGAGTTCCGCATGCAGGTCCCCGTGGCGCACGTCTTGTCCAAGGCCGACGTGTTGAGCTTCGACGACCTGGAAAAGATCCAACAATGGTCCGAAGACCACGACGTACTCTGGGACGCCCTGCAGGCCGAGGAAGGCAACTTCGAGATGAAACTCAGCGCCGACATCGTGAAGGTGCTCACCGGCCTCGGCGCCGTGCCCGGGTTGATCCAGACCAGCGGCGCCAGCGGCGAAGGCGTCGAAGACATCTACCAGACCGTCCAGGACACGTTCCTGGCCAGCGAGGACCTGGAATCGGACTAGCGGGCAGCGACACGACGACCGCACGTGCAGCGGGCACCACGCCACGCCCCGCCCCTCCCCTATCCCAAAGAAAAGCCGAAAAAGCCGGAAACCCCGGCACAATGGGCGAAACATATATTGACCAAGCACGGTTCACGCCACCAGACCACCCGCGCGGGTGGGGTGGGAGTATTCCGCATGGCACGACACCTTGGGCTGTTCGCGACGATCCTGCTGCTTGCCACCGCGGCCGCCACCGCGGAAGCCGGCCTCGAGCCGGGCCGCCATGCTGAACCGCCAAGCGTTGAACAAGACCCGGTCTGGCTCGTGGAGGTCGCACCGGCGGAAAAGGCCCTGGGTCTGCCCACGTTGAACACCCCGACATCGGGCCTGTTCGGCAACGACGCCGGATGTGATGCGACCTTCGGCGGGACCCAATGGTCCCGCGAAGGGACCCCGAACGGCCCGTGTCCTTCCAATCCATCGTACCTGCGGTTCGGAATCCATTACACCGCATTGCGTTGCCTGGAGGCCTGTGGCGTCGACGTGATCAACAGCGGGGTCTGGTTCACGTTCCTCAGCGTCGACTGCGAACCCCAGAGCCTGGCGCTCGTCGACTGGGAACAGGAAACGGTCACCGCGTACAACGGGCATTGCGAAGCCTGGTACAGCAGCGGATCGGGCGTCCACCCCACCGAGTTCACCGCTTGGAGAGGATCCGGGACCGACGGGAAATGGTCCCACACGGACAACCTGGAAGACGCCCTCTTTCACCTGCTCATGCCCTCGTTTTGAACCCGCCCCCGTGATCGCCTTTGCGTTCCCGTGCGCACGTGCAGGGCCCCCTTATGGGGACGGCTGTTTCCGGAAGACCCAAGCTACGAAGAGGCCTTGCGCGTGACGCCCAAAAAAACCAAATCCCCTGGCTCCATGGTCCTTTCATGACCCAGGAGGGAGAGACCGAGCCCGGTCCGCCACCCTCGATCGACCTCGTCACCGACGACGACGTGGAGGAAAAAAAGCCGTTCAAGATCCATCCTTCGCTGATGGTCCTGGTGCCGATCCTGCTCCTGATCCTGCTCGCGTTCATCCTCGCGATCATCAAATCATAAGGGCACTGGCCCAGAAAAGAACGGGCGTCTCAACGAAACACCCCTTGTAAACCTTCCCAGGGGACCCGAGCCAACCTATTTACCGCACCCCTCGTCTTGTATCGTATGGCCAAGCAGAAGGAAGGCCCCGGATTCCAGAGCTCCGCCGGCCTGGTGCGCAACTTCGAGGTGGACGAACGCAAGAACATCCGGATCCACCCCGGTTGGGTGATCGCGTCGCCGTTCATCCTCGCGGCCGTGGTCGTGCTCGTGATCCTCGCCATCACCTGGGCCACCGGTTGAAGCCGTCTGCGATCGGTTCAGAACCCGTACTCCGCCATCCGGGCCGCGCGCCGCTTGGCTTCCAGGAACTTGTAGACGGAGGCATGCTCGCTGCCTGAAAGGATCATCGCGCACGCCTCGCGCGCCACGTCGTGGCCTTCCAGCGGGCCCAGAATCGCCACGGTGTGCCCGTAGACCACGATGTTCGCCCCGGTGAGCTCCTCGATGTGGCGCCGCGTCTTCCCTTCGGTCCCCACGATCCGCGCCGTCACGCGCCGCACATGCGCCTTGTTCTTGCCGACGAAATCATGGATGTCCAGGACCGTGAGGTACATCTCGTCGGATACGAGCTTGCGCGCCACCTGCGGCGCGAACCCCCGCGCGATGGCCTGCACGATGTTGCCCGCCTTCAACTGCGCCAGTGGGTCCTCGGCCTGCCGGTCGTCCACTTCCACGTCCCCCGTCTTGGAATCCACCAGGAACTCCACGCCCAACTGCTTCTCCAGGTCCTCCTTCGTCCGGCCCTCCGGGCCGATGAGCACCCCGATCCGTTCCTTGGGCACCTTGAAATGGCGCATCGGGGTGGCGAGGCGGGCTCCCCTTGATGGGGTTGACGGTCCCAGCATGCCAAAGCGGCCTGTGGTGCCCCTGGAACGGGGAGCGGGTCCGCGCGATCAAAGGTGATCCTCGAACGCCTTGCCCTCCAGGATCCCGTCCCGGACCTCCTCCTCTTCGAGCTTCACGCCGCACCGGGTGAAGAACCTGGCGAGATTGCGCACGTCCTTGTCGAAGAACTCCCGCGCCATGGGGTGCTCCAGGACCACCGCCTGACCGATGTCGATGATCACCGGGCCGTCCGGCGTCATGATCACGTTGTACTCCGAGAGGTCCGCGTGGACCAGGTGGCCCTTGACGAGCAGCTTGTTGTACGCCGCGATCAGCTCCGTGGCGACCGCCTGCCAATCCTCCCGCTCGAACTCCACGTCCTTCAAGAGCGGGTAGGGGCCCTCCGACGTGCCGATGTATTCCATGACCAAGACGTTGTTCGAGCACAAAACGGGTTGCGGCACCCGCACGCCGACCTCCATGGCGCGGCCCAGGTTGCGGTATTCCTTTTGCGCCCACACGGTGACCATGCTCAACTTGTCCTTCTTGACCCCGTGGAAGCGCGGGTCCCCCTGGATGTACGGCAACATGTTGTGGAACGTCGCCTTGGCCACCCGGTAGATCTTCACACAAAGACGCGTCCCCTCCGGCGTGGACGCGCGGAACACGTCCGCCTCCTTGCCCGTGGAGATGGGGAAATCCATGGCGTCCAAGACCCCACCGGAGAACAACCGGTACAGCGTCATCAGGGTGCGGTTGTCGAACACCCCGTCCCACGTCCGCCGGTCCTTGCCTTCCGGCTGCGGAAGCTTCGAGAGCTTTCGTTCCACGAGCTCGTACCAACGCTCATCCGTATCCCGGGCGCCCTTTTTTGATTCCAGGCCGAGCCCCGGCTCCTGCCAGGCCTCCGCATCCTCCTCCAGATCCCCCGTGTCCACCGCCTCCTCCCCCTCCTTCGAGGTGGCGGGTTCCGCCGCCGTGGGCTGCTTGCCGGCCTTGCGCCCCCCTTTGGCGCCGCGGGACTTCACGGCCCCGCCAACCCACGGCCTCCCATTTAACCCAAGGCCTCCCTCGCGCATCCCATACGCAGCACCTTCAAGCGAAGCCGCCTCTTGCGCAGCGCGTGCTCCTTCTCGCACTGGACGACACGGACACCCGCCACCAGGGCTGCACGACGCACACCGCCTACCAAATCGCCCAGGCGATCGAACAAGCCCAGGGCGCGCTCGCCGGCTGGGGGCTGGTGGGCCCCGCCCGCCTGGTCCGGTTGAACCCCGCCGCCGAGCATCGCACGCGCGGCAACGGCGCCATCGCCTTGCCCCTCGGCCGACGCGACTCCGCAGCGATCATGAAACGGATCGGCAGCACGGAAAACGGAGACGCAATCGGCGTCCCCGCGCAGCCACCAACCGACCGAAGCCCGCCCCCCGCACCGGCCCTCCAGGCGCTCGGGCGCCTCGTTCTCGACCTCCTGCCTCCAGCCGGGCCCGCCGGGCACGACCCGCAACCCGCGGCGCTCCTGCTGGAGCGGCCCCCTCCCGCCCGGCTCTATGAGCGGGCCGTCGTCCGTACCCTCACCCTGGACGAGGCGTGGCACCATGCGCCACGGGGGACCCGGCGGCTGACGCCGGCGGGCCGCCGTGGAGAGATCGGCGCCCTGGGCGCCGCCGCCTGGCCGGCCGGCTCCTCCTCATACCCCAATGCCCGCTGGAGCTGGGAGTTCATCGCGTACCGGGAACCCACAGACACCAAGCGGGCGCGGGACCTGCCGCCCGGATTCACCGCCCGGCTGGAAGCGATCCCCGGCGGCTTCGACAACGTGGACCGCGCCACCGGACGCATCCGGGCGGTACCGCGCACGCCCTGCCCCGTGCGCTTCGCCGCGCGCGGGCTCGACCCGGACGCCCTGGTCGATCAGCTGGACCACGACCTGGACCAAGACGCAACCCCATGCGGCGGCTGGCTGGTCCGATCGAACCAAGCCACCGGCGACCACGCGCGCTGGGCGTCGGCCCACGAGAAGCGCCATGGAGTGGTCGTGTGTCCGGTCACGATCACGGGCCCGGGGGCACGCCACGCGGGCGGCCACCTCTTCGTCCCGGCGCGCTCCAAGACAAGCGGATTCACCCTGGCCGCCTACGAACCCACCAAAAGCCTGCGGCTTGCGCTGCAAGCGACGGCACCCGGAGACCGGCTTACGGTGCTCGCGCGCACGGGCGACGACCCACACGTTCTCGCCTTGGAAGCCCTGCGCGTCGACCACCTGGTGCCCCGCCATCAAGCCGGCCCCAATCCACGTTGCCCTCAATGTGTAGGCGCCACAAAAAGCCGCGGCCGCGACGCCGGCTACCGCTGCCCCCGATGCCGCACCCGCTTCCCGGAACACGACCGCCCCCGCCTCACCCTGGACCCCGCGCCCCTGCACGCAGGCGCCCGGTTCCAAGTTCCCGACGCCGTACGCGGTCACTTGCTGCCCCCCCTGGAAGGCCTCCCGGCTGCGCGAGATCTCGACGGCCGGCGGGCGCGACCGGTCCCCCCCGTGCTGGACTCACGCGGGACCTGCATGGACGACCCGCCGACGCCCCCGAACCCGCATGGGGCGACTTATAAGCACCGACAGGAGGACGCCATGAGAAAGACCACGGCAAGAACGGCAGCCACCACGGACCACAAGAGCAAAATTCTTCTATAGAAGACCTCCGCATAACCGGTTGATGGCGGAGCGTCCCGAGGGGGATCTCACACCGCGAGAGCGGCGTGCCCTGCGTGAAAAAGAAAAAAAGAAAGAGGCCACCAGCCTGGCCGAGTCGAGCCGCCAGTTCGCGAAACGCGCCGCGATCCCCGCCATCGTCGTGTTGGTCATCGCCGGTTTCGCTGCGGCGATCTACATCAACGAGAACGTCATCGAGGAAAAATGCCCCGCCCACGATCATGCCACCATGCATACGTACGTCGACGGGGAACGGATCAGTTTCCAGCATCCCCAATTGGACCTGAACGGCGACATGCGGATGCGGTTCCACCTGCACCAGTCCGACGATGAGGTCTGGCACTTGGAAGGCGGCTGCACGGACATCGAGAAGGCCTTCCGGGAACTCCACGTGGGCCTCTCGGAAAAGCAGATCGTCCTTGAGGGCGTCCATGAACAACTCGGCCAAGCAGGCACCTACAAGGAAGAAGGCAACAAGACCCTCGAGATGTACCTGTACGAAGACGGCAATTGGACAAAGAAGGACATCGGCGACATGCTGGGCTTCCAGGCGCGTGACGGCCACCGCATCCTCCTCACCTACGGCGAGAACGACGAGGAAGAGGTCGCCAGGATGCAAGCCCAGGTGCCGCCTCCGCCGGGCTCCGCGCCCGCCGAACACGACGCCTAAGCCGCGGACCGCCGCGTCGCAGCCGCATCGCGTACGGAAGATGAGGTAAAAACATCCATCCATGGGTGGATGCAGAAACCTTGACCCTCGGGTGAGTACGAGCCAAGGGTTCAAAGCGGGACGGCTCTTTCGCGCTTGGGCATGGAAGCGACCACGAGCACCGAGGCGGTTCCCGTGGAGCCCCAACAGAGCACCACCGAAGCCCCCGGAATCCTTCCCCAGGACCTCTGTCCCGTGCAGGAAACGATCCGCCTCATCGGGCGCAAGTGGTATTTGATCCTGCTCTGGGAACTTTCCAAAGAACCGGGTGGCTTCAACGAACTCAAGGAACGCGCCGGCGGAATCAGCGCGAAAATGCTCTCACAGAGCCTGTCCGGACTGGAGCACGAAGGCCTTGTGCTGCGCGACATCGTGACCGAACGGCCCCTGCGCGTCTGTTATCATCTGACCGAAAAGGCGCGTGACCTGGCGGGGATCTTCGACGTGCTGCGGGATTGGGGCCTGCGCAACGGCGTCTGCGACTCGCGCGTGGACTCCACAAGCCATCAGGAACCCTAACCCCTTTCGGACAAGGAGCGGCCCTCCACCGTAAAATTCAAGATATAACACGGCCACTCCTAACCGAACGGCATGTCCGCACCGCCAAGACGCCCGGACGCAATATCCGAACACTTCAACCGCCTGATGCGAGAGTTGGATTCCGACAGCGGCGACCGGCCCGCAACGAACGATGAAACCGGCTACTTCAACCTCATCGACCTGGCCGCCAACGACCCGGAGACGGACCCGGCGATCCTGGACGAAGCGGGGAACCGCTTCGCCGAGCACTTCGTAGCGCCATACCTGCACGCAAGCGACCCGAGCGTCCTGATCACGGAGATCGCGGCGCTCTTCGAGATCCACCACCGCGGCCGCATCCATGTGGAGAACATGGAACCCGCCGCGAACGGCATTGACGCCGTGATCCAGTTCAACCGGATCGCGGAACACGGTGAAGCCGCGCCGACCCGCTTCGACGTTGCCGTGATGCGCCGCGCGCTCCTGCTGCGCGACCGGCACGCGGCCATCGAGGAACTGGAATCCGACGACCAGCACACCGGCCGCTACCGTATCCGACTCAGCCGGTGATGGACACCGGGCGAGGCGCCCACCTATCCGTCAAGGCGGCGTCTAGACCTCGCGCTCCAAGACCATGTCCACCAGGCGAAGCAGATGGGCCCGATATACCGGGTCCTCGACCACATCCACCGACCGCCGCGCCCGATCGCCGTACTCGCGCGCCAAGGACCGCGCCTCGTCCAAAGCCCCCGACGACCGAATGATCTCCAGCGCCGCGTCCACGTCCCCTTCGCCCCGCTGCGGCGTCCTGAGGATCTGCAACAAGCGCGGCGAGCCCTGGGCCCCGGCACGCAGCGTGAGAATGCTCGGCAATGTGGGATTGCCGTCGCGGATGTCGATCCCGACCCGCTTCCCCGTCTTCTCCCCGTCCCCCACCACGTCCAGCACATCGTCCACGATCTGGAACGCGATCCCCAGATCCGTCCCGTATTGACCCAAGGCGGACACGGTCTCTTCATCCGCGCCACCCAGATACGCCCCGATCTGGATCCCGGTCCCGATGAAGCAGGCGGTCTTGCGCCGCACCAGTTCCAGGTACTCCTCGATGGAGAGCTCCGGGTTGTTCAGGAAGCGCGACTGCAGGATCTCGCCCTCGGCGAGTTTCCCGCATGCGTCCGCCGTCCAGTCCACCACGCGCTGGTCGAACCGGCCGGAGATCTGGAACCCCTTCGTGAACAGGAAATCGCCCACGATCAAAGCCCTGGCCGCTCCATACTTCGCGTGGCAAGACAGGCGCCCCCGCCGCAGCCGGGCGCCGTCATTGATGTCATCATGCACCAAGGTGGCGGTATGGATCAACTCGAGCCCCGTGGATATGTCCAGGATCTCGCCCAACCTGGCGTCCCCGCCACCCACCGCCCGGTACGCCAGTATGGCCGAAAGCGGCCGCAGCCGCTTGCCGCCCGCGTTCACCACGTAATGCGCCATCTCGTCGAGAAGCGGGTCCTCGGCACGCACCGCCTGCTCAAGCAGCCCCTCCACCAAGTCCAATTCCCGCTTCAGACCGAACCGGTCGCGCATCTCGGGCGTCGCTACACGGCCACCCCATTCAACCCTTTCGACCGGACGGGCCACCGATCCATCATCCTAGAAGAAGACGACCGCTGCGAACGCCAAGGCGGTGGGGATCGTGGTGGCAAGCAGGTTCACATGGGTCTTGGACAGGATCCCTGTCGGGTTGTGCCCGGAGAACTCCCAGGTGGCACCCAACCAGGAATCCAGCAGGCTCCCCAACGCACCGGCCAATACGACCCACGGCACAAGGCCCCAGGAAACGGGCAGTACCCACACCCCCGCCAGCGCGATCCCGCCCGCTGCGAGCAGACCGCTCATCGTGCCCAACCAGGAGACCCCGCCGTTCGTGCCCGGCGGCACCCGGGATGACGGGTGCGTCACCAGGACCGCGCGCGACGACAAACACCCCACCTCGCTGGCGAACGTATCCGCAGCCGCCACCGCCACCGCCACCGCGAACGGGACCGCCAGGAGCCGCCCCGGCAGGAAGAACCCCAGCGACGCCACCGCGACGGCCGCCGCCCCGTTGCCGAACACATTGCGCCAGCCCCGAGGCCCCGCCTCGTCCCCCACAACCGACCCGCCCCGGCGTCGGCGTCCGACGCGCGTGACCAAGGAACCGCCCCCCGCGAAAAGCAGCAACAAAACGACCCAAGCAGGCTCCGTGGCAACGACCACGACGACCCCCATGGCGAACGCCAGGAGGCTCCCCGCCAGGTCCAACGCACCGAACCGGTGGCCCACCACGGCGAAGAGCGCCAACAGCGCCACCGTGCCCAGCATCCAAAGGAGTTCCAATCACCCACCCGCAGCGCTCAGACGCCGGGTCCCCTACAAAGGGTTGCCCGCAGGCCCGGCATCCGATCCCTTTGCGACCCACCGGCGCCCACCGCGGCCGCGACGGCCACCGGGAGGCTCAAGTAGCCAACCGGGGTCACTCAGGTGTGCGGCACGAACGGGAACTCTCCGAGAACGTCGAGGAGTACCTGGAGACGATCTTCCGGATCACCGTGAAACAACCCATGGCGAAGACCGGGGAGATCGCCGAGCAGTTGGACCTCTCACCACCCAGCGTCACCGAGATGACGAAACGACTGCAAGAACGCGGCTACGTGGAATACGTCCCCTACAAGGGCGTCCGGCTTTCGAAAAAAGGACGCGACCACGCCACGCGCCTGCTGCGGCGCCATCGCATCGTGCAGGCATTCCTCGAGCAAGTGCTCGGCATGGAAAAGGAGGAAGCCCATGAATGGGGATGCAAGATGGAGCACGTGGTGCCGCAGGAACTGGAGTCCTACCTGTACGGCGAACTGCCGGACAAAGACCTCAAGGGTCTCGAACCGCCCCGTGCCCCCGGCGAAGGCGGCACCGACGGGGAAGCAGAAACCCTGGAAACCGATCCCATCAAGGGGCGCAAGCGCGGGCGCGGTCCATCATAACGCTTAAAGGAGCGGCCCCCCTGGGCGCCCGCGAGGCCGAAATTTGGCAGCCGTCTCGGAAGAAGGAAACCAAGGGCGAAACCCCGAAAGCGACGACGATGAAGCGGAAGCGAACATCCGCGTCCGCGTCCCGAACCCCCGCGACAAGGAGATGTACGGCATCGCGGACCAGCTCGTGGGGGGCTCCCGGATCGTCGTGAACTGCGAAGACGGCCGCACCCGCCTGGGACGGATCCGTGGCAAGATGAAGCGCCGCATGTGGATCCGCGCCGGTGACCTGCTCATCGTGAAACCCTGGGACATCCAGGACGACAAGTGCGACGTGCGCTACCGGTACACGCGCACCCAGGCGATCCACCTCTCCAAGCGGAAACTCGTGCCGGAGACCATCGACATCTTCTAGCCCGGCGCGACATATCCGGTCGACCATTGTTTTAACTGGCACAAAGCGGGAGCCTCCCTGCCGCCGGGCGAACCGGGAAGCGGTCGCCTGGACGCAGGAGAGAAAACGATGGCGAAGGACACGACGATCGGGATCATCGGAAAAGGCAACGTGGGATCAAACATCAAGAAAGGACTTGAACGGGCCGGCTACGCCGTGGAGATGTCCGGTTCGGACCCCGCGAGCGTGGAAAAGGTCGCCAAGGACAGCGACATGCTCGTTCTCGCCGTGCCCAGCAACGAGATGCGCAACGTGCTCGAAGAATGCAACGGCGCCTACAAGGGAAAGATCCTGATCGACGTGTCGAACGTGCTCACCGACGACAAGGAGTTCGCGGGCGACATGAACCAGAGCAAGGCGGAAGAGCTGCAGTCCATGGCGGAAGGCGCCACGGTGGTCAAAGCCTTCAACACGGTCTTCGCGCCGAACATGGCCACCGGTGAAGCCAACGGGGACCCGCTCAGTCTGTTCGTCGCCGGCGACGACGAGAAAAGCCGCCACATGGTTGAACAACTGGGCAAGGACATGGGCTTCGAACCCGTGGACGCCGGCCCCCTGATGAACGCCCGCTACCTGGAAGCCCTCGGCTACCTGAACATCACGCTGGGCATGAAGCAGGGGATGGGCTCCGACATCGGGTTCCGGCTCGTCGGCAAGCCCGAATAGCGCCTCCGCTGGGCAAAAAAAGGGGACCGATCAAAAGACGAGACGGTCCCCAACGCGATGCCCGGACCGCGATTCGAACACGGGTCGGGAGCTCCGCAAGCTCTCAGGATATCCAGGCTACCCCATCCGGGCAAACGGGTCCGCCGCGGCTATCAACCCCTCCTATTTATGGGCATCGTAGCCCGGTCATGCCTCCAAAGCCAAAAGCGCCATCGCGGCGAAGAGTCTCGCCTCGCGATCGGTGTCACTGCATTGACCAGGCAGGGAAAAACGCGCATCCCAGTAGCGGCGCGCCGCATCGCGAACGGGCATCCCGCTTCCCACCTCCTCATCTATGTTCAGTCCCGCTGACGCGACGGCCGCGCGAAAAGGGTGCGGCTCCACCGGCCCCAACGCGACCAACAAGACCGGCGGATGCTCGTCGCCACCAAGCGGCACGCCCATGGCTTGGAGCGCCTTCGTGATCTGCTTCTCGGCCGCCATGAACCGCAAGAAACCGACACCGGCGTCCTGGGGGCCCGAGCGCCCCGATGTATGGGCGCGCGACTGATGCTCGAACGCCATCAACAAATGCTTGAACGACAACACCCGGTCGCCGCGAAGCGCCTGCACGGGGATCCCCAGTTCCGCTTCCACCTTCTTCACCCGTGCCACCAGATCGGGCCCCCACCCGTCCAGCGTGAACGCGCGCATGCCAGGATCGTCAAGCTCGGGTCCCCAGCGCTCGCGCTTGCCGAGCGCTTGATCGTCCGTCATGAATCCCCCTCCCCGAACGACGACAACCGGGTCTGGTCTGCGGACTCCGACCTCTTGCTCCGCTTTTGGCCCTTGCTGCTTTCCGGCTTCCCGTCGTCCTGCTCGGGCCGGGAATCCTTTTCCTTCGCGTCCTTGGCCGTGCTGCCCTTCTTCTTGACGCGAGACTGCCTCTTGCTGGGCGTGCGCCCCTGGGCGACCTGCTGGACCTCCTCGAGCGACTCCTGCCGGCCCACCTGCGCGAGCAACTGGGCGACGAGGCGCACCCCGAAACCGGAGAGTCCCAACAGGCGCTCCACCGGGGCCTTGCGCAAGCGGTCCATCGTACGAAGGCCCGCCTTGGCGAGCACCCGTGCGCGGTAGCGCCCCACGCCTTGCAGGGCAAGAAGCGGCAGGAGGTCCTCGCGCACCCCCGCCTGCACGCGGCGTTTCAACCGGTTCAACTGGGACGCCGCGTCGTGGCCCTCCAAGCGTGCGATCTCCTCCGCCGCATACAAAAGCCACGCCGCGATCTGGATCCGGTTCTGGATGTCCCCCGGCCCCATCCCGTAGCGATCCTCCAAAGCCTCCAGGCGCGCCTCGTCGATCCAGTCCTTGAGAAGAAGCGCCGTCTTCAAATCACTCAAGAAGCGTTCCTGGTCCCGGGGATCCTGCACGCCCTGATGCAACCAGCGGCCTTCCCACTCCTCGGCGATCGCCTCCACCCATTCGTCGCCCCGGCGCAACCAGAGTGCCGGTACATCCGGTGTCCCTGCGACCAACGCCAGCAAGGCCAGGTCGCGCACCTGCGGCACGAGCCGCGTCATGGCCAAGCCGTCCCGGATGATGATCGCGCTCATTGGGTCCACATAGAGCGAGGAGACCCGCGCCCCGAACCGCGTCGCCACCAGATCCCCCGAGCCCTCCTCCACGATGAAGCCCTCATCGACCAGGAACGCGAGCACCTTCTCCACACGCGGGGCCAATATCGCCTGTGCACCGGCATACGGGTCGCGCGCGAGGAACGTCGCCGCCATGAAACCCATCACGGCCTCGCGGTCCTTCGTGAGCCCCGCGGCCACCCCCGCCAGCAGATGGATCCGCAGCGCGGACTCCTGCGCCAACGCACTGCGCACCGGCTCCACCTCGCCGTGCAGGTAGACCTCCATGTACTCCTCCAGATCCGCCGGGGAGCGCGCCACGAGCACCGCCTCGCCGTACGGGTCATAGCGTGGACGCCCGGCGCGGCCCGTCATCTGCTTGACCTCCAAGACCGGGAGCGGCGCGCTGCCCTGCTCCGGCGAGAAACGTTTCAGGTCGCGCACCACCACGCGCCGCGCCGGCAGGTTCACGCCGGCGGCCAACGTGGGTGTCGCCACGATGGCGCGCAGGTGACCCGCCTTGAAGAGCGTCTCCACGATGCGACGCTGCGGCCCCGACAGGCCCGCATTGTGGAACGCCGCCCCGCCCCGGATCGCCTGTCCCAACCGGGTGCCCAACCGGCTCGTCTCCCCGTCCTGGGTCTCCAGGCCTTTCGCCGCCTGCTCCAGCGCCTCCTTCTGCTCCGGCTTCAGGTGGTCCTTCGTGTACTGCGCGATCTTCTTCGCCGTGGCCTCCGTGGACCGCCTCGTGGAGACGAAGACCAATGCCTGACCTTCCTTCTTCGCCGCGTCCGCGACCAGGCGGACCACCGCATCGCTACCCGGGTCCACCGGGCTCGTCCCGCCGTCGGCGAACACGATCTCATCACCCAGGAACACCCCTTCACGAAGCGGCACCGGGCGCCAGTCGCTCTGGACCAGGCTCGCCCCCAACCAATCAGCCACCTCGTGGGCGTTCGCGATGGTCGCCGAGAGCGCCACCAGTCGCACGCCCTCAGTGACCCCCAAGAGCCGCGCCAGCGTGACCTCCAACGTGGGCCCGCGCCCCGGGTCGCCGATCAGATGGACCTCGTCCGCGACGGCCACCGTGAGCTCCCGGAACCATCCCGCGCCATGGCGGACCAGGGAATCCGCCTTCTCGCTCGTGGTCACCACGATGTCGTAATCACCCAACCGGGTGTCCGCCTCGTCCAGGTCCCCCGTGGCCAGCGCGACACGCAGCTTCCGGCCCTCCAGGTTCGCCGTGAGCTCCCGCAACTCCTCGAACTTCTCCGTGGCCAACGCACGAAGCGGTACGATGTAGATCGCCTTGCCGCCGCGATCCAAGAGCGTGTGCAGAATGGCCTGATGCGCCACCAGGCTCTTCCCGCTCGCCGTGGGCACCGCCACGAGCACGTTGCGTCCGGTGAGCACCGCGTCCATCGCCTCGCGTTGCGGCGGATAGAGCGAACCGATCCCGGTCTTCTTCACCGCCGCCACCACACGCGGGTCCAAGCCGTCGGGAAACGGCACCGTCTCGGGTGCCGACGGCTCCTTGGGAGGGGCACCCTTGGGTTTCTCGCTACTTTTCGCCGCCTGCTTGCGCCGCTTGGCCGGCTTGCGGACCGGAGCCTCCTTCGCGCTGTCCACCAGGTCCGCCGCGGAGACGAAACCGTCCGTTGCCGCGGATTCTTCACCGGCGGCCGAACCCGCTTGGTGCGGGCTGCGACGGGGCGCGGGAGGCATAGGCGGCGCACACCGGCGGGGCGTGAAAAGGGTTCGTGGCAACTCGCTGGTCGGTTTACGCCATCTTCAGCGGGCCTTCACCGGGCTCCGGGCGCTTTCGCGGCGGGCGCAGCGCGAGCACCTTCTCCACCTGGACGACCACCTTGTCGAACGCATCAGCCGTCGGGCCCTTTCGTAGCATGGCCGGCGTGGACTGGTCGCCGCTCCCTGCGGCCTCCGGATCCATGGGGATCCGGCCCAAGAACGGAATGTCCAACTCGTTGGCCATGTCCTCGCCCATGCCGGCCCCATAAAGCGAGATGCCTTTCCCGCAGTGCGGGCAGTCCAAGCCGCTCATGTTCTCCACGACCCCCAACACGTGCATCCCCACCTGCCGGGCGAAGCCGATGCTCTTTCTCACATCAAGAATGGAGACCGTATGCGGCGTCGTCACGATCACCACGCCGTCCGCGTCCGGGATCGATTGCGCCACGGAGAGCGGCTCGTCGCTGGTCCCAGGCGGCAGGTCGATCACCAGACGGTCCAGCTTGCCCCAGTCCACGTCCATGATGAGCTGACGAATGGCGCCCATCTTCATGGGGCCCCGCCAGACCACCGCCGCATGGGGGTCCGGGAGCAGGAACTGGATGCTCATCATCACGAGGTTCTTGTCCACCTGCACGGGCGCCATCCCGTCGCCGCTGTTCTTGATCTCCGCTTTTTCGACGCCCATGAAGCGGGGCAGGTCGGGCCCGGTGAGGTCCATGTCCAACAGACCCACGCGTTTGCCCTCCTTCGCGAGCTTGACGGCCAAGGACGCCGCCACGCTGGACTTCCCGACCCCGCCCTTGCCGCTCATCACGACGAGCACGCGGTCGATGTCCTTCAATCGCTTCGCGACGAGTTGCTGGCGCTGCTGGATCCGCGGGTCCATGGGGCGCGACGGCCCGGCGTCCTGCTTCGCATCGTCTTCCTGATTGGCGGCCCCCGCACCCTGCGGTGCAGGAGGAGCATCCGGTTTCCGGGACATGAGCGACGAGGCGTCCCACGCGCTTTTTCGGTTAAGGTTTGCCCAGCAGGCAGCCGCTGCAGCGACCCTGTCAAAACGGCGCCGGCAGCCATCCCAGCAGGACCCCCACCGCCCAGAGGCACAACAGACCCACGATGAATCCGACCCACCCCAGGACCTTCCCGATCGCCCAGAACACCTTGCCGACGAACGGGACCCACAAAAGCACGTTCGCGAGCAACACGAGCGCCGCCAACACGAGCACGACGACGACGAAGGCTTCCGCCATGCCACACCGCTCACCCCGGGACCATAAAAGGCTGGTGCGCGGGCACCCCGGACACAGGCCCCTGAAAACCGTCGCTTTTCGACCCCATGGCGACTGGACCGCAAAACGAAAGACGCGCGTACAAACCCAGGCTATGGCGCCAAGGCGGGGCTTGGCGCACAAAACGGGGCCGGCGAACCCATCGCGCGTGATGACCCGTTATGTACCCGGAAACGTCTTTCCGGTCGGGTCGCGGCGATGGACCAACCAACGGCGACGAAGCGCAACCGCCCAAACCGCACCAGGCGACGCCGCATGAGCGCGGCAGGCCTGGTCCTGCTGCTGGTCAGCAGCAGCCTTCTCTCCGGCTGCCTGGACGTGGTCTTCCCGCAACGGGAAGAAGTGGTCGAGACGCCGGAGGACGGGGAGTTGCGCATCTGGGTCGCCGCACGACCCGGTGCGATCAGCAATGAGTTCGTCCATTACAACCTCACGTTCGGCCACGTCTGGCATGCGCGCGACATCCTGCTCGAGGACCTCGAGACCATGAGGGCGGTGAACACCCAAGTGGACCTGGTCGAGCTGGAGCAGCAACGCAAGACCGTGCAAGTGGCGCGCACCGTCGTCCCCGATGGCGAATACTCCGGGTTCGCCTTCCAGATCGATCAAGCCAGCGTGGGCGTGGAACGGGTCGTGGGCAGCAAGAACGGGCGGGCGGTCACCGAGATCCAGGAGACCCCTCTCGAACACAGCGGCAACGTCATCACGCTGCGTGCCGTGCACGTCGTCTTCGGCGGGCGGACCACCGACCTGTTCATCGAGATCGACCTGCAACGCTCGTTTTACCGCAACGACGGCGGTGCCTTCGCGCATTCCACCGTTCCCGCAGGGATCGCCGTGCACGTCGACAACAAGAAAGTCGACTACCACCCCATGGACGGCGGCGCCTCGCAAATGCCCGACAACGGGTCCGGCGACGGCTCCCTGAAAAAGGAAGGGCGCGGCACCCCCCCGTCCACCACGCTCGAGATCATGGACCCCGAGACGGACGCCCGGCTCTACTTCGACCGGACCCAGCCGAACAAACGCGTGAGCCAAGCCGTGGGCCTCACCCAGGACCTGCGCTTCGACGCCTCCCGGTCGGCCTCCAACTACATCCGACCGGACCGCGAACAAGGCACCGCGCTCCGCGTGCCCATCGTGGAGCACCGCTGGGACTTCGGCGACGGCACCACCATGACAGGAGCCAAGGTGATCAAGAACTACACGAAAGGCGGCATGTTCGACGTGACCCTCACGGTCCGTGACGACAACGGCAACATCGCCCGCGACCACGTGAGCCTCTTCGTGCCCTACAACGCGGAACAGGCGGTCAAGACCCGCACCGAGGGCGCCGAGGGACAACTGCTCCTGGGCACCAGCGACCTCCCGGCGGACTCCGACCATGATTCAAGAGACCATGCCTTCTCCTTCCCGTACGAACTGGACGACGGCGCCTTGCACCTGGGAGGTTATCGTGTGCAGCTCACCAGTCAAGACCCCCTCGGCGGGGACCTGGCCGGAGTCCAGAGCACCCGGTTGCGTGTGTCCAGCGGGCACTTCCAGACCGTGGACACGAAAAACGGGCCGCACGACCTGCAGACGGCCGGCGTCCCCGTATGGCGCGGCCCCCTCTCCTACTGGGTGGAAGACGAGATCCAGATCGAGGTCCGGCTGATGACCGGAGCCCTGGCGGATTACGAACTCAACGTGGAAGCGCAATACTACCACAACCTATCACGCGGGCTCGACCCCCACAGCCAGCACGTGCATGGTTCCTGGACACTGGGCCCACAATGGAAATCGCTGCACTGGGACGGCACGCCCGGGCGAGACGAGGATTGAGACCCAAACCCTACACGGCTCAAGCCGCCTGCTGGGCGGCCTGCTCCGCCTCATCCTCGTCCTTCGAAGACCCGCTTTCGGTCTCGTCCCCTTCGCCTTCATCCTCGTTGTTCGCGCCTGCCTCTTTTGCGGCCTGCGCAGGCACGTCGGCCCCCAGAAGGAAAACCGCCGGGACCCCCTCGGTCTGGTTCTCGTCCAACCGGTCACGGCTGGCGGCCAGGATCAACCCGCTGGCCGGGTCCGATGAAACCAGGTGACCCGCGTCCGAGCTGGCGGCGTCACGCAAGACCCGCCGGCTGGCCAGGGTGGCGATCTCCGGATAGACCAGGCGCACCGCACCGCTTGCGCCCACGTCCATGGCTTGTTCGCCATGATGGACCAGCGGCGTCGCCTTGATCCCCATGAGACCCAGCGCGGTGGCCGCCATCGCCTCGTCGATGCCGTGGAGCAGGAAGACCGGTGGATGATGCAGGACCATCCCCGCCTGCTCCTTCGGCGCCGAGATCTTGCCGGCGTCCGCGTGCTTCGCCAAGACCTCGTAGACATGACGCACCTCCACGTCCCACTGCACTCCCAGACGGGACGCCATCCGCGGATAGAGGCGCGAGAGCACATGATGGGTCCACGGGTCGAGCGTGATCACGACCTTCGCACCGGACTCCTTGACCGCCTTCGCGTTGTGCTCGAACAGCGTCTCGGCGGCCTCCATTTGGCCGGAAGCCAAGAGCACCTGACCCGATGCGTGCTCTTTCTCCCCCAAGTACGTCACGTTCTGCCCGGCCCCTTGAAGAAGACGCACGCACAGGTTCGCAAAACGGGGCGCCTCGAAACTCACCGTGTCGTCCACAAAGACCAGGGTCTCGCTCTTGTCGGCGAGTTCCAGCCCATCGGCCCACGCCGTTCGATCCACGTTGTCCCGGCCGTACTCGTTGTGGTGCTCCAAGCAGGCATCCCTGATCGCGCGGTGCTCCTTGAGAGGACGGAAACCCTCCTCGAGCATCTGTGCCTTCAGTTCCATCAAGAGGTCCGCGAACGCGAGACCGAACCGGCTCCTTACCTCCGCCTCCGCGGCGATCCCTTCCCCCGCCAGGGCCCGGTACTGGTACTCCGAGAACGTGGCGTCCCCGCTGATGTAGCGCCCTACCCAACCCAGCCAACCCAGCGGGCTGGAACCCAGGGAACCGAACGCGCGCGCACTCGCACTGGCATGACGCAGTCCCGTGTCCACGTCGGAAGCGATCACGGGCCACGCCCACTTCGCCCCGAACCCTCCCGCGCCGGCCGCCCCCAACGCCGCCGAGAGTCCCGCCTTGTACGGGGCGCGTGCCTCCTCCCGGCGCTGATAACGAACATAGGTCGAACCGTGCATCGCCCGCAACAAGGGCTCCCCGGGCCGCAGTGCCGCCTGCACGGAAGGACCCGGCGCCCAAGACGGCTTCAATCGCGCGATCGGCGTCCCGAAGACCTTGCCCGGATTCATGATCCCGTTGTGGTCCACGGCGTTCTTGAACTCGATCACCCGGTCCAAGCGGTCCTCGTTCATGAACCGCGACGCCTGACCCGCCGCCTTCACGCCCAACGAGACCGGGCGGCCGCCGAGCTTTTTCAGCGCATGCTCCATGGCAAGAACGGCCCCGTAACCCACCTCATGCGGCGGGCGCCGCTCGTCATCCAGGGCGTAACCGGTCAACAGCGTCTGGTCGCCGGCGACCAACGCACTCATCAACCAGTGCGGGGCCTTCACGGCGCGGTGGAGGCGCGCGATGGCCTGGGGGAGGACGTTCGACGGCACAAGCACGGAGCCCGTGTGCATGCTCGGCCCCAACGACTTCGCCTGGTACACCCGATCGTGCGCGTCCCACCAGGTCTTCGTCTTCTTCGCGTCGACCACTTTCCCCCCGGCCTTCTCCACGATCTTGGTGACCGCCTGCTGACCGGCCTCGTCCCAATCCCCCGGCAAAGCCGCACCCATGAGCAAAAACGCGTTGCGGGCGGGAGCCTTTTGACCCAATGCCTCCGCCTTCATTGCCGCGGTCTCCGGAGGCTCCACACTCAAAGACCACCACCGGGTGGCGTTACGGACCTCGTCGAACGCCCCGTCCAAAGACCCCAGGTCCGCAAAGGACGCCAAAAACGGCACCGGTCGCTCAAGCGCCCGGGTGCGCAACGTGACGGAACTGATCAGACCCGTAGACCCACAAAGGGACGAGACCACCTCCAACTCACTGCCCGAGAACACACGCCGAGTGCCGTCCGGAAGGACCACGCGGGCAAAACGCACCGTATCCTCGAAAAAACCGAACCGGTTCGACCCGAACCCCGGGCCCCCCGTGGCCAACCAACCGCCCACGGTGGTCTCCGGGAAGACCGGTTCCACAAGGGGCGCCTGCCCGATCGCCGCCAGGCGCGCCGAGAGCGACGCGAACGTCATCCCCGCCCCCACCAGGACCTCGCTGCCCTGCGCGCTGGGCTCGAAGCGCTGGTCCATGTGCGCGAAATCCACCACGATCCCGCCACGAACCGGCATGGAGCCGCCGTTGAGGGCCGTGCCGCCGCCGCGCGGGACCAACGGGATCCCCACTTCATTGGCGAAACCCACCAGCTCCACGAGTTCCGTCTCGTTCTCCGGCAACACCACCGCCTCCGGCATGGATCGTACGAACCGACGCACGCCGACGGGCGGGCGCCAAAGATCCGTCTCGTAAAGCCGCCGTTCCGCTTCGTGGAAACTCACCCGGTGACCGAAAAGAGCCCTCAACACCCGCCTGTCGTCGCGATTCATGAACATCCGCGCGCCTCCGCCGCCCCGTTACTTTAAGTAGGGGGCCGGGCGCCGGTACGAGGGTCCCCTTAAAAAAGCTGGCGCGGGGAAACAAGCGGAAAACGAGAGACGGTGAAAACGACAACCGCCTTGTGTCGCGAAGCGTGTGCAGGCACTGCGAGAAACCCTTTTATCCACTGGCAAAGTCGGGGCTCCCGCCCGCAGGGCAAAACGGAGGGTCCTCATGACACACACCAAAAGCACGCAAATCCTTGTCGTCCTCGCCACCTTGACGCTTGCAAGCGTCGCACTGGCCGGTTGCCACGAATCCGACACGGATGACGACCAGTTCAAGATCGGCAGCGTCCTGCCGCTTACCGGCGACCTCAGCCCGTTCGGCCCGTCCGCGCAGAACGCCTTGAACCTCGCCGTGAAGCACGTCAACGAGAACGGCGGCGTCAACGGTCAAGACGTGGTCCACGTGGAAGCGGACTCGGAGACCCGTGGGGAGGCCGCGCGCAGCGCCGCCGAGAACCTGATCGACGTCGAACGCGTGCACGCCATCGTCGGCGCCATGGGTTCCGGCGTCACATCCGCATTCGTGGAATCAGTGATCGATGCCCAGATCCCGATCATCAGCCCGTCGAACACCGCGCCGCGGTTCACCGACCTCGACGACGACGACTGGTACTTCCGCACCGTCCCATCCGACGCCTTGCAGGGACCCGTCATGGCGGACCTGGTCCTGGACCACGGCCACGAGGAGATCGCGGTGATCCTGCTGAACAACGACTACGGCCAGGGCTTCGGCGAGGCGCTCGAGCAAGCATTCGAAGAGAACGGGGGGACCGTCGTGGAGGAAGTCCCCTACGACCCCGAAGGCGCGGACTTCACGACGGACGTCCAGCAGGCCGCGGACGCCGACGCCGACGCGATCGTTTTGATCGGTTACCCGGACACGGGGCAGGTCGTGCTTGAAAACGCCCTGGCGCAAGGCCTCTTCGAAGGCGACGACCCCACACCCTGGTACTTCTCGGAGGGGATGCGGGACCAGGAGTTCGTCACCGAATTCCACGATGACGCCGGGGAGAACATCCTGGACGGTTTCTGGGGGACCGAACCCCAACAGGTCGAGACCGAGGAGTTTCTTTCGGACTTCGAAGCCGAATACGGCTCGGGCCCCGAGTTGTTCTCGGACCGCACCTACGACGCGGCCATGCTGCTCATGCTCGCCGCCGAGCACTGCAACTGCACCGGCGGCGAGGAGCTGAAATCCTCGCTTCGCTCCGTGCAGAACTCCCCCGGGGAAGAAGTGGTCTACGATGCCGGTCGGGCCCTCGAGTTGATCCGTGACGGCCAAGAGATCGTATGGACCGGCGCCGCGGGCCCCATGGAATGGGACGACGCGGGCGACATGGACGACGAGTTCGCCCTCTTCTCGATCTGGGAGATCGACGACGGAGAGATCACCGTGCGGGAATCGGGGATCCGCATGGAAGACCTCTTCTAGCGCGAACGCACCCTCTTCCCTTCTTCTCCCCGCCCCTCTTTTTGTCCCTGGTCCGGGCGTGCTTCAGCCACCCAGGTAGAGCTTGCCCACGTCCGGGTTCTCCAACAACTCCCGGCCCGTGCCCTCGAACCGGTTTTTCCCCATGTCCAGCACGTACCCCCGGTCGCTCGCCGCGAGCCCCTTTTTCGCGTTCTGCTCCACCAGGAGGATCGGGATGCCCTGCTGGGCGATCCTTTCCACGTTCGCGAAGACATCGTCCACCAGGTTCGGAGCGAGACCCGCGGACGGCTCATCCAGAAGAAGAAGCTGCGGACTCACCATCAGCGCACGGCCCATGGCCACCATCTGCCGTTCGCCACCGCTCATGGTCCCCACGCGTTGACGCCGTCTTTTCTTCAGCACGGGGAACATGGCCTCCACACGCTCCAGGGCATCCTGGTACCCCGAGCGCCGGGTCCACGCCCCCATCTCCAGGTTCTCCTCCACGCTCATCTGCGGGAACACGTTGCCCATCTGTGGGACGTACCCCATGCCCCGCCGCACGATCTCTTCGGGAGGCAGCCCCGCGACCTCCTCCTGCCGGAACCGGATCTGGCCACGTTTGGGGGGCAAGAGACCGAAGACGCTCTTGATCAATGTGCTCTTTCCCGCCCCGTTCGGGCCGATGATGCAGACCGTCTCGCCGTCCGCTACCCGCATGGACACCCCATGAAGGATGTCCAGCTCCTCCACATACCCCACCACCAGATCCTTGACCTCGAGCACGTCCCCCACCATCATCCCCCCAGGTAGGCGTCTATGACCTGTTTGTTCGACTGGATCTCCTCCGGCGTGCCCTGCGCAAGCTGTCGCCCCGCCGCCATCACCACGATCCGTTTGCAGTTCGCCATCACCGTCTCCATGTCGTGCTCGATCAACAGGATCGTGATGCCCTGCTTCTCGCGGATCTCCTGCAACCGGGTCATGATGCGCCGCGCCAAGGTCGGGTTCACCCCCGCCGTGGGCTCGTCCAACAGGATCATCCGCGGGTCCAACATGAGCACACGCGCCAGTTCCAACAACTTGCGCTGGCCCCCCGAAAGCGCCCCGGCGTATTCCTGCGCCAAGTGGTCGAGCTGGAAAAACTCCAGCAACCGGTGCGCCTTCTTTGCCACTTCCTGTTCCTGGGTGGCCAGGCGGGGACGTCCCAAGACCGGCAGAAACGGGGCCCAGACATGTTCCCCGAGCTGATGCTGCGGCACGAGCATCATGTTCTCCAACACACTCATGCGGGATAGCGTCCGGGTGATCTGGAACGTGCGCACCAGGCCGCGTCGTGCCACCCGGTGCGACCAAAGGCTGTGGATCGGCTTGCCCTGGAACCGGACCGTCCCCCCGTCCGGCGGATACCAGCCGGCGAGCACGTTGAAGAACGTGGTCTTGCCCGCGCCGTTCGGCCCGATCAGCCCCACCATCTCCCCCTTCATCACGCTGAGGTCCATGCCGTCCACCGCCTTGATCCCCCCGAAATGCTTGCGCACCCCTTTCGCCTCCAGGATCGGTGCGGGTCGCTTTCCCCTTCGGCCCTGCTGGCGGGCCTTCTCCACCTGGGCCACGGCCTGCCGGCCTTCCTGGTCATCAATCACCAAGCACCAACTCCTCCCGCTTGCCCAGAAGCCCTTCCGGTTTGAACAACATGAGAAGGATCAACATGAGGCCGATCAGCGCGACCCGCAACGCGCCCGCCTGCGTCCCGCTCAGGCCCAGGTTGGCGTCCATGTTCAGGAACCGGGTCGCTTCGAAGAAGGTCCACAAGACCACCGCTCCCAGGAGCGTGCCCTTGTTGTTCCCGGCCCCGCCCACGACCACGATGATCCAGGCGTAGAACGTGATCAGCGGGTGGAAATCGTTGGGCTCGATGAACTGCTGCTGCCACAACAGAAACGCCCCGGCCAGCGCCGCCACGGCGCCCCCGATGGCCAAGACCTGGAGCTTGTACGCGAACACGTTCTTGCCCAGGGCCGTCGCGAGGTCCTCGTCCTCGCGCACCGCGCGCAGCACCCGGCCGTACGGAGAACGCGAAAGCACCTCGTAGCCTGCGAACACGACCATCACCACGATGACCACCATCAGGAGCAAAAGAAGCGTGCTCACCGAACCCACGTCCAACCACCCGGCCAGATGGCCCGGCCACTGCCACTCCCGGAACGCCACGTCGAACGGCCGCTGGCCGCGGCTCACCGAAAGCCCCAGGGCGCCGTTGGTCAACCAGGCCTCGTTCAACCAGGCGCGCCGCAGGATCTCCGCGGCACCGATCGTCACGATGGCCAGGTAATCCGCGCGCAGCCGGAGCGTAGGCAGCCCCAGAAGCAGGCCGGCGAAGGCGGCGACGATCATCCCCACGACGGCCGCCGCGGCGAGGAAGAAGGTCATCGCCCACATGGGTGAAAGCGGGTACGGCACCACCCACAACAGGACCAGCACCGCCAGGAGCCCCCCGCCCGTCCCGGCGATGATCTGCGAACGTCGCCGCCACTCGAACGGGATGTCGATCATGGTGAACACCCACTCCACGACCAGGCTGAAGAAGAAACCGACGAGGAGGAAAAGAAGCAGGGCAGAAAGCACCACGGCGAGCAGGCTCCATCCCCCCGGGTCTTGGAGCACGCCGGCCCAATGCGGATAACGGAACGTCATCACCGCCACCGCATACGCACCGATCCCCAGGAAGGCCACATGCCCGAAATTGATGATCCCCGTATACCCGAACTGAAGGTTCAGACCCAGACCGAACAGCGCGTAGATCGCCATGACGAGGATGATCCCCGCCATGGCCTGGTTGTTCAACCCGGTGAGCATCCAGAGCATGCCCAGCAGCCCGACCCCCAGGACCAAAAAGACGAGGTTCTCCCGCACCCGGGGCGTGAACCGCCGGCTCGTCACCACCCACCGATGGATCCCGGCCAGCGCCCCCACATAGACGAGCAGCGAGAAATCCGGATGGACACTCCACGTCAACCACGCCAGGAACGAGAGCAGCACACCGATCCCCACTGCCCATCGCCCGTGGCGTCGCCATAGGGTCGCCTGCCGCGGCTCATCTTGCGTCATCGGACCGCCGACCTCCCGAAGATCCCCCGGGGCCGGAAGATCATCACCAGGATCAAGATCCCGAAGCCCACGGCGAGGCGGTACTCCGAAGGCACCCCGAAAAAGACGCTCGTCTCCATGGCCAGCCCGATCGCGAAACCGCCCACCATGGCCCCGTACGCGCTGCCGATCCCGCCCAGGATCACCGCAGCGAAGATGGGCAGAAGCTGATGCCAGCCCAGGCTCGGCGTGAACGCCCGCGTCATCCCGTACAAGATCCCCGCCAAAGCCACGAGGACCCCGCCGACGATCCAGACATACAAGACCACCCGGTCCACGTCGATCCCGGATACCCGCGCCAGCTCCATGTCGTCCGACAACGCCCGCATGGCCTTACCCACCCGGGTATGCTGAAGGAGGAAATGAAGCAGAAGCGCGACGAGCACCGTCACGCCGATCACGATGGCCTGGTTCGGAGTGATCAAGACGCCGGTGCCGAGGATCTCCTCCCCGCGACGCAGGACGCCCGGGAACCCTTTCAGACCGCCCCCCCACAAGACGATGATCGAATTGCGGATCACCAGCGCCAACCCGATCGCCATGATGATCAGCGTGACCAGACCCGCCCCCATGGCGCGGGCGCGCCGCCACATGACAAGGTCCAAGACCACACTCACCGCAGCGACGATCGCCAACGCCAACGTGACCGCCAACAGGATCGGTGTGGCCAACAAGTAGAGCGCGACCAGACCCGTCAATCCCAGGACCCCGAGCACCGCCGGGTCCTCGCCGGCATCCCGCTTCGACCGGAGCGCGCCCACCGCGAGCACGACCAGGCCGATGGCGATCTCGCCGGGAAACGAGAAACCGCCCGGCCCGGTCTGCAGCGGGACAAGGAAATGAGCCGCCGCCACCGCGACAACGGCGAACCCCACCCAGGCCAGAAGCTGCCTGCCGCCTGCCGCCTGGTCCCGCGCACTGGAGAGAAGACGCCACACCAGGACGCCGGCCGCGGCCAGAGCGACGATGAACGCCACCCACGCGGAAGGGACCCCGACCGGGAAGCGGTTCCCGGCCACCAGGGCGACCAATGCCGCAGCCGCATAGAGCACCAGCGCGGACTCCGTGGCCGAGAGCTTGTGCAAAACGGCCCCTTCGCCCGAGCCCCGCCTTCGGACCCACCAGGGACGAAGGTAGCGGTCCGCGGCCACCAGGAGAATGAGCAGCAACGCCGCGCCCAGGCCCCACCTCAGGGTCGCAGGCAACGTGATCAACGCCACAAAATAGAGCGCCAGGTACGTCCCCAGTGTCAGGAAATCGCCGTGGGCGAAATTCGCCAGCCGGAGGATCCCATAGACCAAGGTCAGACCGACGCCGGCGAGCGCGAAGATGCTGCCGACCACCAGCCCCGCCACCACGCGCCGACCGAACCCTTGCAACGAGGCCGCAAGCTCCGGCGAAGAGAAGACCCATAACACGAGTTCGAACGACTCCATGAGTGCCTCCGACGACGACGCCGACGGTGCCAATTGGATAAACCGTTTGCCATCCATGGCCTGTGGGCTGCCACGGATGAGAGACTCAGCCCCGACTCCATGGTTCCTGGGCCCCCAAGGGGGCCTCACGCACTTCCCGGTCGCCGGTCTCCTCCCCGACGGGCCGGAAAGACTCCAGCTCCCCCTCGTCCGGCTCGCTCGTGCCCGCCGGGAACTGGTACAACAAGAGCGTCGCGGCGCCCAGGTTCAAGAGCGCCAGGATCGCCAGCAACCAACCCACTCCGGGTGCCGAGACGAGCTCCCCGCCGGCATAGGTCTGCGTGCCCCAGAACAGCGGGTCGGGACGACCCAGCTGGTCCGACTCCCCCGGAGCGTAGATGGCCAGCAACCGGGAGATCTCGTCCGCGCCTGCACTCCCCGCGCCCAACGTGAAACTCGTGAGACCCGCCGCGATCCCTCCCACGCCAAGGATCCAGGCCAACGCAATGAGCTTGGAATGGGAGAACCAGCCGCGATAATGCGAGAACAAGAGCGCCGCCAGACCCAGAACGGCGAACGTGCCGAGCCCCATGAGCACACCCACACGGTCCATGAGGTCCCCGAACGCGCTCGGGTCCCCGTACGCCAACGTATGGGAATCCAGCAATTGACCGCCCGAATAGACCTCCACGTCCGCCTCGTTGAAATCGAACTCACCCTGGAACTCCACATTCCCCGTGGTCAAGGTCGCCATGTACCAAGGGACCTGGAATGAAGCAAAAAGCAGGACCATGCTCACGCCCAACAGCGCGGCGATCACGAGCCAGAGGCGGTTCTCGTCCGGTTTGGACAAAAGGGCCATATCCGCTCCAGGGACCCCCCGTCGGGCATAAAACCGTTGAGGCGCTCAGCGGCCGGCTCGTCCCCGGCGATCGCATGGAGGCCGCCTCATCGCAGCACCCGCACCGCCTGGTCGTCGTACTGCAAGGCGAACACCTCGTCCCCTTCGTAGACCGCCACGGGGACCCGCGCCCCGTAGCGCTTCTCAAGGACGGGGTCCTTGTCCACGTCGTGCGCCACGATCGTGATCCCCTTGGCCCGCATCACCGGCTCCAAGCGCGTCCTGGCCTCGTCGCAGAGCGTGCATTGTCTGCGGGTGTAGAAGTGCAGCACCCGCGGCGCCCATTCCTCGCGACCCTGCGGCTTGGGTTCATAGAGCGGGGCCGGCGTCCCCTCGATGCGCAACAAGACGGTCCAAAGCCCCGCCACGAAGCCCGCGACGATCAGCAGGAGCCCCGTGATGAACTGCGCATGCGCCAATCGCCACAAGCCCCACGCCAACAGCGCGACACCGAGCAGGCTGGAGACCGTCGTGTAACGGCGGTAACGCGCCAGGGTGACCTCCCGCCAGTCGCTACGGCCCATGGCGCGCTTGGACGTGGTGTCCTGCGTGCTCTGCACACCTCCGGCAGCAGCCCGGCCGGGCGATAAGACTTGCCACCCACGCCGCGCCGGCCGCTTACCGGATCTTGTAATAGCTCGCCGAGAGCTTGTGCTCGTAACCCGGCGTCCCGTCCTTGATCGCACCGCGCCACTTCAAGAAGAAATAGGTGACGATGGCGCCCAACACCGGGACCCCCAGCGTGAGGATGCTCAGGATGTTCGTCTGCAGCAGATGCAGGAACTCGGAGAGCCCCTGCTGGACCCAGAGGTCCGTGGCCAACCACGGCCATTCCTCCATCAGGAGCACATCCACGGAATACACGGACAACGTGATCCCCAACAGCATCCCGAAGACACCGAAGCCCGCCATGGCGGCCGCCTGGGTGGGCCGCCGCGCCACACCGCGGGAGATGAACGGCACGATGATCATGAAACCCACGACGACCCCGTTCAGGAGCACACCCGCAAGGTCCCCGGTCATGAGCTCCACCCCGAAGATCTTCACCGACACGGCGATCTTCAAGAGCCCGTACGACCAGAGCAGGTACCAATCCGGCAGGATCACTTCCGGTTGACCGGCCGGGTCCGCCGGCGCCTCCAAGTAGTACGGGATGAACGCGGAGAGGTAGATCATACCGGCGACGAAGATCAACACGAGCGCCATGTCACGCAGGAACTCGTGGGGCCAGAACGGGAACCCTTCCACGGCACGGAAGCGCTTTTTCGAGCGGGCCTCCTCTTCGAGGCGGTCCACCTCGTCCATGTAGGACCGGATCATATCTTTCGTGGTCGGCATGGTATCCGTTTCCGTGGTTCAGTGGGGTTCCGTGATGCCCTGGATCCAGACGAGCATGATGTGCACGACGATCACCAGGAACGTGATGATGGGGAGGATGAACACATGCAGGATGTACATGCGGGTCAAGGTCTCCTGGCCCAGCGTGGCACCGCCGAAGACAAGAGCCGCCGCCCACTGCCCGATCATGGGCGTGATCAGCGCCATCTGGAGGCCGATCTGGCCGGCCCAATAGGAGAGCTGGCTCCAAGGCAGCAGGTATCCGGTGTAACCCAGGCCGAGCGTGAGCACCAGCAAGGTGATGCCGATGAAGTAGTTCACCTCACGCGGCTTCTTGTAGCTCTGCGTGAAATAGATCCGGCAGGTGTGCAGGATCACGGCGGCCACCATGACCATCGCGGACCAGAAATGCATCTGGCGCAACATGAACCCGAACGGGATCTCCTGCGTGATCGTCACCGCCACGGAGACCCACGCCTCCGTGGGCAGGTCGCCGTAGGGCCGGAGCGAGGTGGCCGCGGCGGAAGGGACATAGTAGAGCGCCAGGAGCGTGCCGCTGATCGCGGCGATCAGGAAAGAGAGCAACGCCAGGCTTCCCAGCGTGTAGAGCGGATACCAATACCAGATCACACGCAGGTTGTAGCGCTCCGTGTGGGAGACCGGCATCTGCATGTTGATGCGGTACATGAACTCCCGCGTCTGGGTGCGGAACTGACGCAGCAGGAACCGGTCTTCGAGCCAGGCGAACGTGCGCAGCGCGGCGCGCTGGCCCCGGCTCGCCTTCCCCTTGCCTGAGATCGTTGTGTCCGCGCCCTTGGTGGGCCGCCCTTGCACCCTCGCCATCTAGACCGTCGCCTCCGATCCACCGGGTCGAGTGCACGCCGCCTCGTCATCCATCATCTGGTCAATCCTCCTCGACCTTCTCCCGGAGCATGAAGTTGTAGCCGGTGATCTCGTACGGGTTGAAGCGGGAATTGTGGCACGTGCAGAACGCCATCTCCCAGGCACCGAACGACTCCGCCTTCGTCCTGGCCTCCTTGTAGCCGGGCACGCAACAAAAATGGGTGCAGATCGCGGACAACCCGACCAGGTTGTGGTCGTTGTCCATGAAGTGCTCCAACTCCCCGGCATTGGGCCCTTCGAACCGGTCCGGGTCCAGCTTGAGGACCATCATGGTCACGATGTCGCTGGGCCGCGCGTCCTCACTGCGCCAACGCACCGCCGCGCCCGTGTTGTAGTCCAGGTCCGCGAAGTCATCGGCACGCACCCGATCGCCGATCTTGTCCAGGAAGAACCAGGTGCCTTCCGGGTCGGCGGCCTGGTGGATCTTCTCCTCCGTGAGGAAATAACGGAACACGTTGTCCCCGCTGGAAGGGTCCTTCAGGTTCGGCGCGCTCTGATAACCGCAGTAGCGCAGCCGGTCCAAGTAGTTGACCATGACGCCGTTCCTCTCTTTCTCCGGGACGCCCTCCACGAACCCCTCATCGTTGACACGCACCGGAATCAGCGGCAATCCTCGCGGCGCGGGGCTGCCGGGCATGGCGCGGGCCCCGAAGTAGTCTATAAAGGAAACGATCGTGTCGCCGGGGACCGCGATCTGCTTGAACATCCCGAAACCCGCCGCCCCCGCCACACCGAGCGTCGCAGCACCCATGGCGCCTTTGACGAACCGGCGGCGGTCGACGCCTTCTTCTTCCTCCGGGAGCACGGAATCCTCGTATTCGGGCATGGAATCACTTTCTGATGGGGTCGTTTCGGGGGGAAAGATGGAGCGCGGGAGCCTCAGTCAATGTCGTACTTCTCCAGGAAATCCTCGTACTTGGGATGGCGCTTCTTGACGATGAGCATGTCGTCGACGAAGAAGCGACGGTAAAGGATCAGGATCAAGGCCAGGCCGAACATCGTGTTCGCCAGCCAGACCCCCAACTGCGTCTGCTGCAGAGGTGCGTTCCAGCCGAGCTGGAGCCCCACGATGAACATCACCGCGTTGACGACCACTACGAGTGTGGTCACGACGATCAGGAGCGCCGCGAACGCTGCTTGGGATGCGGGTTCGAAACGAACGATGTCGCCCATCTGCTTGGCCAATCAATCACCTCGCTGTGCGGGTCTTACTTCGACTTTCCTTTGCGCGACCGATGATCCGTCGCCTTGGAGGTCTCCCCGTACCGGAAGACCACGAAATAGACGAGCAGGATCACGATGAGGAACGCGAAACTGATGATGCCCACCCAGTAGGCGAACCAGCCCACGCCGATCTCCTCCACACGGACTGCATGTTCCTCTCCGGCGACCTGGACGCCGCTGTCGCCCGCCGAGACCCGGGTGTCCCGGTTCCACTCGTCCGTCGGGCTCGGCGCCTGGGAATCCGGGTCGATCGCGTTGACGATGAGCTGGAAGACCACCGATTCGTCCGGCTCCTCCGGGGAGGTCCAAGTGAGATTCCACGAGCGGCCCGTGCGGCCGTCTGTTGTGTGGGTCGCTTCGTCGGAGTCTTCCGAGAGCCGCAGGCGGTCCTCTTCGCCCTGGGCCGCAGCCAGCGTGCCGCCGGAGGCCCAAAGGTTGAACCCGCCGACGTCCCCCCCGGGACCGCCTTCGATCCGCACGCTCAGGTTGAACTCCTGGGGAGCGTATTCCCCTCCCCCGGGCATGAGCGTGTAATTGCCGGGGACCCCCTCGAGCACCGCCTGCACGTTCGCCGACGCGTCCGGAGCGTGACAGCCCGGTTGGGCGGGGCCCGTCTGCCGCACCCCGGCCTGCTCCTCCTCGAGGATTCCGTTCATCCTGGCGGCGCTCAAGCCGGCGAGAGCCACGACGATCAATAAGCCGACGGCGACGAGGGCCTGGAACCTGGTCGAAGACTTCAGTCTGTTCACCCCGATGGGCCCGGATGGGGCCGTTTCCGGCGTACCGGGGCCCTATATGTAAGGCTTAGGGTGCGGCATGCCGTTGGCGGATTCTCGGCCTGATCGCGCGGACCGGCGCTCGTCCTGGGCGCGTTACAAAAGACTACTCCGGGCTTCCTGCATCGGTCGGAAACGCACTGGTAGATGCCCGGGCGCGGCCCCGGCATGACGGACCAGAACGCCCCGCTGGAGCCTCCCACGCTGGCTTGATCCGGAAAAAAGGATGAAAATGGGGAGAGGAAGGGGAAAGACAGCGACCGATCACCGGGAGCCCCGGTGAACGACCCTACGGCTACGCGGTTTTCTTCGCGGTGCGTTTCTTGCCGCGGCGCTTCTTGGCCGCGCGCTTCTTGCCGCGCTTCTTCGCGGTCCGCTTCTTGCCGCGCTTCTTGGCCGCGCGCTTCTTGCCACGCCTCTTCTTCGCGGCGCGCTTCTTACCGCGCTTCTTGGCCGCGCGCTTCTTGCCACGCCTCTTCTTCGCGGCGCGCTTCT
>CAYVRY010000002.1:0-18054 GCA_964452895.1 uncultured Halobacteriales archaeon | reverse complement strand
TACCGCGCTTCTTGGCCGCGCGCTTCTTGCCACGCTTCTTCGCGGCGCGCTTCTTGCCGCGCCTCTTCTTGGCCGCGCGTTTTTTGGCAACACGGCGGGCGCCCTTCTTGGCGGTCCGCTTCGCGGCGCGCTTCTTGCCGCGCTTCTTGGCTGCCCTCTTCTTGGTCGCTCTTTTCTTCACGCCACGCTTGGCCGCCTTCTTGGCGCCCTTGCGTGCCGCGCGTTTGGTCGTCTTGCGACGAGCCGTCCTTTTCGCAGCGGGAGGACTCATGAATGTGTCATGTTATACCATTGTTTTTTAAGTTACTGGGTTCGGCCCTGGTTCACAGCCTTGATTCGGATGATAAGCAGCTTAAACGTGGACGCTCCTCGTTTAATAGCTCGTGCCCAATCAGTGGCCGCACAAACAGTATCCCCGGTTCATGGAACCCGGCAAGGATCCACTTCATCCATGCGCGCAACGATGGCGCAACCCACGATCCATGTAATGCACATGGTTGGAATCACTTAAGATATATGGAGTCAACAACAAAATCCGTGGAATCGCGGTGCCCACATCCCCGGCACGCGCGTCGACCCGACTCGTCGAACCTGGCGAGGCCCACTTGAAACAGAGTCCCCCAGGGCCATAATGCACCTCGGGCGCAACCACAAACGCCCTCGACCCGAAAAAACGGCCCCCTGGGGCGCCAAACGCCCCGCAATGCACCCCGAGGAGCCGCTTGGGCCGCACAGGTCCGCCCACAAGGCCTGCAACGGCCGCAACAGCCCCATGGATCCCGTCGTGCGCATCGCGTGCTATTTGAAGCGCTCCGCCCGGTCCATCATCCCGATCGCGGTCTCATCCCCCAACACGTCGATGCGAATCTCCTTGGACGGGTCTTCCAGATCCACCGGCGACGTCGAAAGAAGGGGCGCCACCGCGTCGATCACCTGTTGGCTCTGCAGGCCGGTCTCCCGGTGACGGACCGCCACGCGCCATGAATCGGTGGCCGTGATGCTGTGCTGGTACGGCGCGACCGCACGGCGGATCGCCTCCAGGTCCGAAGAGACGAACTGGTCCGCGACCGTCCACCGTGACGTATAACGGAAAAGCTCCGGGTTCAAAGCGGCCAGACCGGCGATCGCTGCCTGGGCCTCGTGGGGATCCCCCTCCGTGATGACCTTGACATGCCCGGAGACCCGACAAGGCCGCACAATCGCATCCGGTTCCCCGATCTGCGCCATCAACCCCCTCGTCTCATGCAACGCGGCATCCAGATGCGCCGGATCGAAACGGACAACGAGAGCAGCCGGTGTGGTGGGTGTCATATCCTTAGCCATACGCCAAAGGCATATAAATAGGCATGGTCTCTTTTCGAAAACCCTTTATTTAGCATACTTAAGGGGGTCTCTTTGTTGAAACACGTCTCTGGTTTTTATTCAGCGGCGCTCTGACCGGAAGCACGGGTGGGGACGCTGCGGCAGCATGGAATGAACATGTAAAGTGAAGTCTTGGTGGCTCTGCGCGAGGCCCATTTTCACCGAGGACCGCCGAAGTGACCCTGTGAGCCGCGATCGCCCGGCCCAAGAGCGCCATGACGCCACGGACACCGCTCCGACTAAATAGCGCAAACCCCTGGGTCTGCCGTCATGGCTCGGGCGGTCACGGAGGTAACCATCGCGTTGCAGTTGCCCGACAACCCCGTCTCCGCCCTGCTCGCAGCACACCCGCATGCCCGCCTCGTGTTCGCCCCGCTGGCGATCAACGGGACCGGCATGCCCAAACGGTTCCTCGTCAGCGTGCACGCCCTCGATGCCGACCACGCAGAACTCCACGACGCACTCGCATGGTTGTTCGACGACATCCAGCAGACAAAGACCCACGAGACCGGCGTCCACACGCTGAGCGCAGCGCTCAACGAAACCTCCAGCGCACGACTCCATGCCCACCTGGGCCCGATCCTGGAGGCAGCGCAAAGCGACATCCTTCACCGCCCGAGCCTGCTCATCGGCAGACAGTTCTACGCCTCCATCGTCACCGTGCATGACGGCCCGCTCGAAGAAAAGGTCCGTCGTCTGGTGGAAACCCTCAACGAGAAGGGCCTGGAAGCCCGACTGATGCACCTGCGGCCGCACCGGCCCACCCCCAGCCCCGGCAGCTACGAGGAAGCCCTCACCGACAAGCAATCCGAGTTCCTGCGCATGGCGCTCGCACTCGGCCTGTACGACACACCACGGCGCATCACACTGGAGGCGGTCGCATCGATCTTCGGCATCTCGAAGGCCGCCGCCCACAACCGCATGCGCCACGCGGAACGGAAGGTCCTGCAGGAGTACTTCGAATGCTGAGAGCGCCCACCGGTCACGGGTACAACCGATGCCGGTCGCGCGGGAACAACACGGTCTCGCGGATGTTCGTGATGCCCAACATCTGCATGAGGATCCGCTCGATGCCGATCCCGCAGCCCCCATGGGGCGGCATGCCGTAACGGAACGCAGAAAGATACCCCTGGAAGTCCTTCGGGTCGAGATCACAGCGTCGCAACCCCTCCTCCAACAGAGCCACCTGGTGCACACGCTGGCCCCCCGAAAGCAACTCCACCCCCCGATAATCCAAGTCGAAACTGCGCGCCTGTTTGGCCGTCATGGTACCGTCCTCCGGGTACACATAGAACGGGCGCGGCGCGAGCGGCCACTTCGTGATGAAATAGAAATCATGACCCTTGTCCGCCATGATCTGCCCCAGGATCCGCTCCGAGACCGTCCCGATGTCGTCCCCGAACTCCAGCGGCTTCTCCAGTTCGCCCTTCGACGGACCCTGCAAGGCCTCGTTGATCATCTCCAGAGCACTCGTATAGCTCACGCGGGGAAACGGAAGCTCCGGCACCGGCACGTCCGCTTTCAGGATCTCCAACTCCCGTGCACACTCGTCATGGACCGAGCTCCAGATCGCATGCATCAGCCCCTCGATGGCCTTCATCACGTCCTCATCGTCCTCGATGAACGCCATCTCCAGATCGATCGCCGTGGACTCGTTGAGATGCCGCGGCGTGTTGTGCTTCTCCGCCCGGAAATACCAACCCACCTCGAACACCCGGTCCGCCCCCGTCGCCATCATCATCTGCTTGTAGAGCTGCGGGGACTGCGCGAGGAACGCCTCCTTCTCGAAATACCGGACCGGGAAGACCTCCGTCCCGCCCTCGCTGGACGACGCGTTCAGGTTCGACGAATGGATCTCCAAGAACCCCTCCCCGCGAAGATGCTCCGAGGCGGCGCGGACCACCTGATGCCGGATGCGGAAGATCGCCGCGACCTCGGGACGCCGCAGGTCCAGGTACCGGTTGTCCAAGCGCGTGTCCAGTTCCACACCGACCTCGTCCACGACGCCCATGGGCAGCGGCGTCTCGGCCTCGGACAAGACGTCGATCCGGTCCGGGATCACCTCCCAACCCAGACGCGCCTTCTCGCTCATCTGGACCGTCCCCTGGACGGCCACCACGCTCTCGCGCGGGATGTTGCCGGCCATCTTCAAGAGCTCCGGGGCCTTCTTCTTGATCAGGGTGACCTGTGCCAGACCCGTGCGGTCGCGCAGTACCAAGAAGGCGAGGTTCCCCAACAGGCGCACATCCTGCAACCAACCCGCGATGGTCTGCGTGGTCCCGTCATCATCCTTCGTCACTTCAGCGGCATAGCGGGTACGGATCAAAGGGTCACCAGGGGCGCGGGACCCGGCCATGGGGTTTCAAGGTTGCGGGCGGCCAGGCGTCCAGCGGAGCAGCGCGGGTGGCACACCGCTCCTGGCTCGGCCCGGGCCCCGGTCAAGGCCCGGCGCGCAACCGTCTGGTCATCTCCCGGCCCGCCTCACCCAGGTTCGTCGCGTTGTCCCAGCCCGACAAGACGTCCTCCAACCCCGCTCCCGTCTGCTTCGACTCCATGATCCGACGCACCTCCTGCTCCAGGGCAGGAACCGCCCGCGTCAGCTCATCGACGATGGTCACGTGCGCCGTGCGGGCCGTGCGGGTCAACGGATTCAATTCCACGGTGACCACCTTCTTCCCGCTCGCCACCAGCGCCTCGCACCGGTCGCCATCCTCAAGGGGCACGACCACCAGGTCCGCCGCCGCCACACCCCGGCTCGAACAAAGCGCCCGATCCGATTCCAGGCCCGCAATGCGCGCATCCGGGTCCTCCCCGAGCACATCCTCGACCCCCGCATCCCGCATGGCCTGCGCCAGGAGCGCCACCCGCTCGGGTGTACGATGAAAAAGGTTCACCTCCACGCGGGCGGCCGCCTGTTTCGCCAACGCCGCCACTTCCCGCGCCGCCAAGGCCACCACGTTGCCGTTGACACAGACCACCGGCCGACGCGCCGCGACGATCGCGCGCGCCGCGACCGTGATCGCCCGCTGGGCGCTCGGCGTGGTCCGTTCGCCGAGCAGGTAATCGAACGCCTCCCCCCGCCCATGCGCGATCAGGCCCGTCGTGTGCACCCAACCCTTCTGCACGGCCGCCGCCAGAAGCTCCCGCGTGCGCAGCGAGCGTGCCCTGGGATGCCCCGGTGGGATGTTCGTCACCACGGGCCGCCCAACGCCCCGGCCGTTTTTGTCTTTCCCCCGGTCAGACACGGGCCGCGGGCTAGACGACGAGCCGGAAATTGTTCAAAACGACCCAGGCGAAAAAAACCGCGAGCGCCGCGGTCGCCCCTTCCACGGTCCACTGCCAGAGCGAATACGTGCGCCGTTGCGCCGTCGAGCGGGCCGCCTGCGCGGCCCGGGAAAACCCCCGGTGCATGAGCCACAACCCACTGACCACGAGACCGACCACCAAGGTCTTGTACGCCATGAACCCCGTCGCGCCGAAACGGCCGCCGATCAAACGAAGGACCGGGTTCGCTTCGGCATGCCACCCCAAGGTGTGCACCCCAGCGAGCGTGGTCACCGCGTCCATCCCGTTGACCACCACGAAGAAAAACAACAGACCGCAAAAAGCCAACGAACGACCCGTGAACGCATCATGATGCAGTCCCCCCCGGGTCGCCCACCGCAGCCTCCCCGTGCGCTCCTCGAAGGAGCCTTCCCCATGCAGCACGCGCGGCAGGATCAGGACCTCCCGGTCGAAGCCGCTGCCGCCCGTTTGCGGGGTCATACCCCCACGTTGCTACCGCGCAGTCCATAAACAAGAGCCAGCGGGGCCAGTGGAGGAGGGCCTCGGGGGCGACGGGCGTACGGGCCGGTGGGCCCCTGCACGGCCGTCTATCCCCAGACGACCTGGATGTTGTGCTGGACCACCCAGACATAGAACGCGACGAGCAACAAAGTCCCGGCCGCGATCACCCGTTGCACCCCCACCACGCGGTTGCGGGCCTTCCTGTCGCGCGCCACCGCGATGCTGTGGCTCGTGCGACGGAACAGGTACCACATGGTGGCGAGGGCGACGGCGACCAGAGCCAACTTGAAACCCACGGCAACAAGCACGCCGCCGGTCTCCGCGATGAACCGGATGAGCAGGTTGCCCTCCGCCTCCCAACCCACGGCGCTCGTATGGATCAACGTGATCGTGATGTCCAACAGGTTCAACCCCACGATGGCAAAAAGCGCCATGAGGTAGGCCCCGTCCATGGTGGACCAGGCACCGCGACCCGCGCGGTCACGCCACACCAGGCGCTCGGTGCGTGCCGTTTCCGAGGCGGCCTCCTTGCGCCGTGAGACCACGAGCGAAGAGACATCCACCAAGACAGGGCCCGGGGTCCGGCGCATAGTTCTCCCTTACGCGCAGTCGCCCTTAAGCGGTATTGGTCGATCCTTGCCCAACCGGCGCCAGTTCTTGCCGACGCCTTGACCAGGCGCGGGAATCGCCCCGGAATCGCCCCAGACCCCCCCGGAACCGCGCCCTCACGTCTTGCGCAGTTTCTCCTCCAGGAACTCGTTGATGGAGACGAGGATCTCATAGATCCGCTGACGCTCCTGTTCGTCGCCCCCCACCTGGGTGCCGCCTGCGCTGACCCGATCGCGGAACTCCTTCGTCAATTTCTTGAACCGCTCCGTCTCCGTCTGAATCGCATCCTCGGGAAGGGACATACCCGCCGTGAGAAAGCGCACCGCTGATGAGCCTTGCGCTCGCGCCGCCCACCGGGCGGACGCGGCGCTCCCTATGGGCCGTCTCCGCGCGCCCGTTCCCGTCGGAGGCTCCAACCCACCAGCACGAGGACCACGCCCAGAACAAAGAAGAGCATGTCCCACAACAAGACGTGGCCATCCGGATGGATCCGATGCAACCCCAATACCCAATGGTTGACCAAGGCGTCGAAGACATGGAACCCCCCAGCCCCCAGCAGGACCCACCCGAGAAACCGTCGTCCCCCGGGCATGGCGCCCGTTTTCGCTGCATGCCACAAGACGAGCAGCGCCGCCACCGCCAGCACAAACATCAGGGCATGGAAGACCCCGTCCAGCAGCAGGTTCCACTGCAACGATGCGACCCGGCCGGAGGCCAGATGATGCCACCCCAGGATCTGATGAAGCAGGATCCCGTCGAAGAACCCGCCCAAAGCGAGCCCCAGCAGAACCGCCCCCAAAGCGTACGCGCGCGAAGCCACCCGTGGGGCCCCAACGGGGTCCGCGTCACGGTCCGTGCCCGTACCAGGGCGGACCGATGGATCGCTGGTCATGGTCAACGAGGAATGCGATACACACCGATGGGCCCGGGCGGCGCCTGCGCACCGGAACGGGTGAGCGCCTCCACCCGATCATACCCGTCATCGCCGGGATGCACGAGGGACCTCTCGATCCGGCCGGCCGCCTCCAGGCGTTGGAACTCCTCGGCCAAGGCCCGCTTGTCCTCCACCATGAGGTAGAGCGTCGTCATGGGGACCGGCACCGGATCATGCTGCTTCAAGACCGCCAGCACCTCGTCGGACCGGTCCGGGACGTCATCGGTGGGGAACGTGCTCTCTTTCGCCATGGATCACCTCGATTGACCGGGGGCCACCTGCTGCGCCAAGAGACCCAGCGACTCCCGGCAGAACGCCGGCAGGTCGAACGGGTCCCGAGAGGTCACCAGGTTGCCATCCACGACGACCTCCTCGTCGACGAACTCTGCGCCCGCGTTACGCAGATCGTCCTGCAGGGATTTGAATGCTGTGACCCTTCTCCCCCGGATCACATCCGCACTCGCCAAGACCCAACCCCCATGACAGATCGCCGCCACCACGGCCTGGGTCTCCATGTGGTCCTTCACGATCTTCAGGACGGAATGGTCCTGACGCATCTTGTCCGGCGCCCATCCCCCCGCTACGACCACGATGTCGAACCGGTCGTCCACGAGATCGGACACATCCGCATCCACCTGGATGGGATGCCCTTTCTTCCCGGTGTACTCCTTCTCCCCGAGCCCCGCCACGGTCACGTCCATCCCCGCCTCCATGAAACGCAAGCGGGGATACCAGGCTTCCAGGTCTTCGTATTCCGGGCCGACCAGGATCAAGGCCCGGCCTCCGGTCGCGTGTTGGTTCGGCATGCCGGGCGCCTCCACTTTGCTCTTGTTTGAGGATTCAGGGACAAACACGGGGCTTCGGTACGGGGCTCGGGCATGGCGTTGCGAGGAATTACATCAAGTGCGAGAGCGGCACGGCCGATCCAAAAAACCCGGGGGTTCCTATGGCCTTGCGAGGCGTCACATCAAGTGCGAGAGCGGCACGGCCCGATCAAAAAAACCCCGCCACGGATCCGGCGCCTCCAACCATTTCTCGGCATTGCCGATGGTCACCTGCTGCGGGTCAAGGCCGTCATCATCCAAGGCATCCAACGAGACGGGGGCGGCGACGCTGGCTCCGGGCCGGATCCGCGGGCTCCAGGGACTCACACTGGTCTGGTTCGGTCGGTTGCGCAGCGTGTCCAGGTACACCTTGCCCGCGCGTTTCGCCTTGCGGGCCTCCATGGTGAACCTGGCCGGGTCGTGGCGCACCAGGGAACGCGCCACGGCGTCCGCGAAGGCGTTGACCTGGCGGCTTGTCGCCTGCGACACCAAAGGCACCACGAGGTGCAACCCCCTTGACCCGGTCGTCATCACGAACGGCGTCGCGCCCCGGCCCTCCATCAAGGCGGCGAGGCTTTTCGCCCCTGCACGGACCGCGGCGAACTGGGTGTTGTCGGACGGGTCGAAATCGAAGACCACGCGGTCCGGTTGCTTGGGACGGCTGCACGTGCTCGTCCAGCCATGGACCTCGCCCACGCCCTGGTCCGCCAGGACCACCAGCGCCGGCGCCTCGTTGACCAGGGCGTACTCGACCACGCCGTCGGACCCCGGTTGCACGCAGCGCGGGATCCACTCCGGCATGTGCGCCGGCGTGTTCTTCTGGAAAAACACGGGGCCGCGGACCCCGTCCGGCATCCGGACCAGCGTCAACGGGCGATCCTGCAGATGTGGCAGCATGCGCGTGGAGACGCGCAGCAGGTACTTCGCCAGATCGGCCTTCGTGAGCCCGGGCTCCGGATAGAGCACCTTTCCCGGACGTTGCAACCGGATCTCCCTCCCCTGGATCATCACGGGACCGTCCTCCGCAGACCGGGGCTCAAAAGACCGGCAAAGCGCGGATGGCGCAACCGCCCGTCGCTCGTCTGCTCCTTGTACCCCACGCGGCAGACCAATACCGGCTCCACCCAGGACGCCGCCTCGGTGGGCGGGTCGAGAAACGGCGGGCTCATCCTTCGCAGACGCAACAAGGCATCGTGCAACAGCCGCAGCTCCTTCGCGTTGAACCCGGTACCGACCTTGCCGCGGTAACGCAGCCCCTCACCTGTGGTCTCCCCCACCAAGAGCGCACCGAAACCCTGCCGGGAGCCCTTGGGCGACGTGTACCCCCCGATGCGCACCTCGACATGTCGCAGACACTTCAACTTCAACCAGTGACCGCTGCGCCGGGCGACATAAGGCGCATCCGCATTCTTCGCGATCAATCCCTCCCAACCCAACTCGCATGCCCGATGCAACAGCTTCACCGGATCCCCCGTCGTCCGCGGTACGACCGCGGCGCGGCCCCGCAAGCCGATCTCCTGCAACAACGGGACACGATGACGCAGCGGCAGCGCGGTGACATCCTGACCGTCCAGGTGCAACACGTCGAACGCCAGGAAATGGACCGGGACGTCCAACTCCGGTTCCCGGCGGTGCATGCGTTTTTGCAGCAAGGCGAAACTCTCCTGGCCCTCCTCGAAAGCCACCAGTTCGCCGTCCAGTACGTAGGGGCGCTCCTGCGGCAGCCCCTGGGTCACATCGGGGTAACGCGAGGCCACCTCGCTACCGCTTCGGGTGAACATCCGGACGCCGTTCTGAGCGGCCGGGTCGCACACCACCGCGATGCGCTGACCGTCGAACTTGTGCTCGAACAGCCAGTCCCCCGGCGGCAGGGGCCCCTCATGCAGCTTCGCCAGCATGGGCCGTACCCACACCGGGCGCGCGGGACGCACCTTCGCGCGCACGCCCGCCGGCAGCTCCTCGAGCCACACCGTCTCACCGCGTGATCTCGCTCAGGCTCTTCTCCAAGGCCTTCTCCAGGTCCTCGGTGACCGGGCCCTCCTGGGCAGGCGGCGTGATCTTGACGGTCTCCCCGCTCTTCTTCTTCTCGACCAGCTTCAGGACCTTGTCCCGGAACTCATCCTCGTACTTGCTCGGGTCCCACGCGGCCGCCAGTTCCTTGACCAACCGGACCGCCATGTCCAACTCCTTCTTCGCCGGTTCCTTCTTCTTCGGGGCCTCACTGAGCGCGGTCTCCGGCGACACCACCTCATCATGGAACCGCAGCGTCTCCAGAACGAGCGCGCCTTCAAGCGGCCGCAGGACCACCAGGTGCTCCCGGTTGCGCAAGACGAACCTCCCCACGCCCGCCATGCCGGTCTCCTCCATGGCCGCCAAGAGCAGATGGTAGGCCTTCGAACCGGTCTCGTCGGGGACCAAGTGGTACGGCTTGTTGTAAAAGACCGGGTCCACCTCGCTCAGGTCCACGAACTCCTCGATGTCGATGGTGCGGCCCTTCTCGGGTTCCAACGACGACAACTCCTCCGGCGTGACCACGACGAACTCGTGCTTGCCCACCGCGTATCCTTTGACCACCTCATCATAAGGGATCTCGCCATGCTCCGGGCAGGTGCGTTTCATCCGGATCTTCTCGCCGTCGTTGCCGTGCAACTGGGAGAACCGGACCGCCCGATCCCGCGTGGCGCTCACCAGCTTCACGGGCACGTTGACGAGGCCGAAACTCACGGCGCCGCTCCAGACGGTCTGAGGCATACGCCCCGCTCTAGGAGCAGGATAAAAGGTCTTTTCCAGGCCCGATCATGTACTGCTCCCCGGCGGCCGGACTCCTCTCGCACAACTTTACCACCCTTGCGCAAAGCCCTAAGGACCCCAGCCCCATCTCGACTTGGTGCCGTCCCAAAGAACCCGCCGTCAGCGTCAACCGGTCCCGTTGCCCCCCGACCCCCGGATCGAAGACCTGCTGGAACGCCAAGGGATCGCCGCCCCCGATGAACCGCACACCCGCGCACTGATCCGGATCCTCGCCGACAGCCCCGACGCGACCCTGCCCGCGCAGTTGCCCGCGCCGCTTCCCCCCGACGCGCATTATCCGGAAGGACGCCTCTCCCCGCGCATGCTCCTCCTGCTCGCGAAAGCCCTGGACACCCACAAACAGGACACCGTGCGCCTCGAAGGCGCCCCGCTGGGCCTCCTGGCCTGCCTGCTCATGGAACTGCCGGGCGCCCAACGGCCCGAACGCATCGTACTCGTCAGCCCACGACCCATCCAGACCCGAGCCACCGTGTCAAGGCATCTGAAGCGCGAGAGGGCCGGAGCGGTCACGGTGGAACCGCTGGATCCCGACCCCCGCACCGCCCCCCGTCGCTTCAGCCGACACCTGCAATGGAAGAAACGGGGCGTCAAAGCGACGCCGAACAGTGGCGACGACGGCTTGTCGATCATCGTCCACCTGGACCCCCCGCTGCCGACGATCCATCAACTGGTCCGCGTGGACGGCACCCATGTCCGGTTCGACCTCGGCTCCCATGTCCCGCGTCTCGAAACGCCCTCTCGTGACGTGCGCGTCCCCCTGCGGCGTCTGTTGGCCGCCGAATGCCACCACCACAACGCCTTCCACGGCCAGACCGAAGGCCGACTGGAACGCCTCGTGGTCGACTCGGTGGACGAATTGTTCCATGCCGGCCCCCTGGACACGGCGGACCCGGCCCACGAACGCGCCCGCTTCCTGTTCCGCCTGGGTTACCTGGAACAACTCACAGCCAGCCGCAGCGGCGCCTACGCCCTCTACCGCGCCAGTCTGGACACCTGCCAATCCGCCGAAGCATGGACCTTCATGGGATGGCTGCACGCCCAGCAAGGCGAAATGGAAGACGCGATCGCCGCGTGCAAGAACGCGATCGACACAGACCGCAGCCTCGGCAATCCGTTCAACGACATCGGGGCCTACCTGTTCGCCATGAAACGGAACGAGGAGGCCAAGACCTGGTTCTACAGCGCGCTCATGGCGCGCCGCTACGTCGCCCCGCACTACCCGTACACGAACCTCGCCCGGATCCATCTGCAGGAAGGGGACCTCGTGGCCGCCCGCCGCGCCGCACAAAACGCCTTGGAGACGCGCAACGACTATGCGCCCGCACGTCGGCTCATGGCGCAGATCGAGACCCACAGCGACTCGCTGGAACGGTGAACATGGCAGACGCCGCCATCCTCCGTGCGCACCGGCTCACCGGGCCGCGTGGCACCGACCGGGTGCACGACATCGACCTGGACCTCCGCCGGGGCGGCCTCCTGCACGTGCACGGCGGCTCCGGGAGCGGCAAGACGACCCTCCTTCGCCTGCTCGCCCGCCTGGACCCGCGCGAGTCCGGGCAGCTCCGGTTGGACGGCGTGGACGCAGAAGAGATCACACCGACCCATTGGCGCCGCCGCGTCTCCCTGGTCTTCCAGGAATCCCGCGTGTTCCCCGCCACCATCGAGGAGAACCTGCGATGGGGTGCGCAACAACACGGAATGCACGCCGACGTCCCCCGCCTGCTCGAACGCGTGGGGCTCGAGTTGGCGGCAGACACCCCCGCCGCACGGATCTCCGGCGGGGAGGCGAAACGACTCGCCATCGCCCGCGCGCTCGCCGTGGACCCCGACGTGCTCCTGTTGGACGAACCCACCGGTCCGTTGGACGAAGACAACCGGAACACCCTGCGCGGACTCATCGGCCGCCTGGGCGAAGAGGGGCTCGGCGTGGTGCTCGTATCGCACCTTGACGAAGACCTGCGGCTGCTCCCTGGTGAAGCGATCCACCTGAGAAACGGACGGGTCCAATCGCGTGGGGAATCCGGAAAACTGCACAAGGCCCTGCAGGAGGAGCGGCCGTGAGTGTGCTCGACGACTATTGGGCAGAGTTGGGCACACTGGACTTCCTCGGGCTCGCCTTCGTGCTCGCCGTGCTCGCCGTGGTCCTCTTCGCCACCGCCCGGCTCGGCCTGCGCATCGCCGGGGAAGCCACCATCGCCGTGGTGCGCGGGCTCGTGCAACTCGGCGTCGTCGCATTGATCCTGCTCGCCGTCGTACAGGCCGACCAATGGTTCTGGATCGCCCTGGTGCTCCTCGTCATGGTGATCGCCGCCGGCTGGACCGCCGCAGCACGCACCAAACGCATCGGCGTCTTCCCCACCACCACCCTCGTGATCGCCACCGTCACCGCGTTGATCATCACCCCCCTGTTGATCCTCGGACCCTTCGAGACCCGGCCGCTTTTCCTGATCCCCATCGCCGGCATGGTGCTCGGCAACGCCATGAACGCCACCGCGCTCGGACTCGACCGGATGAGCCGGGAACTGAAACTGAACCTGCCGCTCGTGGAAGCCCGCCTCGCCCTGGGCGCCACGGGCAAACGCGCCGTGCGTGCGCCCCTGCGACAGACGGTCCGCACCGCGCTCATGCCCACCTTGAACACCCTCAAGACCACCGGACTCGTCCACGTACCCGGCATGATGACCGGCATGCTCATCGCCGGTGCCACCCCCCTGGCGGCCGCCCAGATGCAGTTCGTGATCATCATCGTGATCCTGATCAGCGCGTTCTCCGCCGCCACCACCATGGCTCTCTGGCTGCGACGACGGTTCCTGGACGACCTGGACGCCGGACGGCTGGAAGAATGGCGCGTGGAAGAGGACGGGGAGGATTGAAAAGGGGTTTATGCAAAGCTGGATTGGAGCTGAAAGTGCACGGGGTTTCTCTGAGGGCGGCGAACCGGTTCCTTGCATATTATCAAGAATCCCGCCGAATCCACCTTGATGACACAAGAGAGCCACTCAAGGAATACAAACCCACGGAGCCGGACCGGTTGACCGAAACATTTGATCGGTTTTGGGCCAGCCAAAACCGTGGCACGGCCCTCCTCGGCGAGCTTCTCCATTCGCTGGTGTGGTCACAATGCCTGGGAAACGCCAATCACCGCACCACGCTCCTGTTTTTGGAAGGAATTCTCACATCACTCGGGATTGTGTTCCCCCACTACGCCGATGAGGACGATTCCGATACCCGTTTCAAAGCCGCAATTGAATCCTACTCTGATTCATCCCACCGCCTGCTGGACCGTCAAAGCGAATTCGGCTACAACCCCGTCCAACTCAAACAGCGTCACCATGAGCTGTCGGAAAAATGGATGAACCGCCAAATCGGAGATCAGTCGCGTGTCGAGACGATGATCGATCCCCAACGCCTGATGGCCTTCTTCTCTTGAGGTGTGAGACGGGACCCGGGCCTTTCGGCTTCCACTTCCTCGGTCATCACTCCTCCATCGAGGCCTGTTGTACTTAAACATCCCGCTGATCATCGCGGCAATCTTGCCGCGTGCCCACGGCCCACAAAAACTGACCCGGCATGAACCCGCCGTCCCGGAAAAACGCTACATCCTTGATTCGTGCCTGGACAAACCGAACGGACAACGCACCGGTGCAAGGGATGAGCCATGCATCCGAACATCTCCGCGGCGAAGATGGCTTTTCTTGTCTTGACCGCTACTCTTTTTGATGCGGCATGCGCCCCGCCACCATTGGCTGCCCCTGCTGCTTGGCGGCATCGCGATTTTCAGCGCGGTCCTGATGGGCCTCTCGCTCCGGCTCGACGACCCGCTTGCCACCGGTGCGCTGCCCGCCGAAGACCCGTACACGCACATGTCTTTGGTGCGCGAGCACCTGCATGATGGGACCCTGGACGCGTCCAACGACGGCAATCTCTACCCGCCCGGCATGCACGCCCTCGTCGCGGCGGTCTGGGTCTACACGGGCATGGACCTGCTGGACCTCATGCGACTGGGACCCGCGGTACTGGGTGCGATCGGGATCCTGGGTATGGGTCTCTTCCTGTGGCGCATGATCGGGCCGGCCGGCGCCGTGGTCGGAGCGTGGGCGTACGCCATGGTCCCGGAAGTGATCTTCCGCACCACGATGATGGCCCCGACGGCGCTGGACCTCGCCCTGTTGCCCTTCCTGTTTTTCGCCTATCTAGAACTGGCGCGCGGCCGGTTCGGCTGGTTCGCGGTGGCCGCGCTCGTCACCTTGTACCTCGTCTTCGCCCACCCGTGGGTCCTGCTTGTCCTGGGCCTGGCCGGGTTGCTGTTCTTGATCTTGTGCATCACCATGCCCTGGCCGGCCGCACGCGCCCCGCCGCTTTCCGCCATCGGCACAACCGGGCTCATCGCGCTCTTCGGCAGCGGCGTCGCCGGCGCCCTCCTCATGGGGAGCGCCGAAGCCCTGGACCTTCCCATGAACATGAGCCTCGACGCGTTCGCTCCCTTCCTCATGGTCGCCTCGTTTCTTCCCTTGACCTTCGCGCTTGCTGCCCCCAAGGCGGCAAAATGGCTTCTGCCGTGGTGGGGAGAATGGCGCGGCGCGGTCTGGGTCGCCACGATCTTGCACATGGGCCTGATCGCCGTGGTGGCGTTCGTCACATGGATGGCGCTGCAGATCGGTATGCCCGAGCACGTGCGACTGCAGGGGATGATCGGTTGGCCGATCCTGCTTGTGGCCGCGTTCGCCTTGATCGCGCTGCCCATCGTCCGCGGGCCCGCGGCGCACATGGGCACCGCGCTTTTTCTCGCGACGTATCCGTTCGTCGTGCTCAATGTCTTCCACAGCGACTTCTGGCCGCATCGGACCGCGGTCTTCCTGGCACTCGCCCTCGTGATCCTGGCCGGGGTCACCGCCTGGAGCCTCCAACACCCGATCCGTCGCCTCGTGGAGAAGACCTCTCCCGGGCCCTCCCGCCCCGTCACCCCCGACCCGGCGGCCTCCCATGCCGGGCAGGACAGACCGACGCGCGCAGCAGACACCGACCCGCACGTGGTGACCACGATGGCCGCCGGGTTCACCCGACCCGGCGCCCCTACCCGACGACGACCCGAACCTCGGCGACGAACGCGAAAAACCACCACCCGCACCGCCAGACAACAACCCCGCCCGCACGGTGTCCGGTTCGCACCCGCCGCGTCGACCTGGGCCGTCGTGCTGCCGCTTCTTTTCATCGGGATCCCGCTGGCCGGCGCCGTCGCGGTCACGGCACCGGAGCCCTACGACGGATGGTACCGCCTGTTCGACGAATGCGACCATGAAGCCCTGGAACGCGTCGCCGCCTTCGCGAACCAGGACCCGGACGCGATCGTCATCGCCGGTACCTGGCAGGCTAAACTCGTGGTCGCGGGCTTCACCCAGAACGCTTCCCGCGTCTGGTACGCGCAGCATGTCTTCACGAACGAACAATCACGCGACGATCTGCTTCAATGGCCCGCCAACGACCCCTTCCCGCTCTACGTGGTCGTGGACCCCCACCTGCAAGAGGAGATCCCTGACGTGAACCTGAGCTTCCTGAAATACCCCACATGGCGCACGGTGGCCATGGGTTGCCACACCGACGGGCAGGCCGAGGGCGTCGTGGCGTACCGGTACCACCCCGAACCGTTCACAGAACCTGGGGGCTGATGCCGGGAAAACCGGGCCCCCGGTGCCCTTGAGCAAAAGTTTTCATCGGGCCCCAAATCCCATTCCGATGGCTTCTGGGACCATCCTCGATGCAATCGGCGATACGCCCCTGATCGAACTCACGAAACTGCAAGGAACAAACGGCCCGCGCTTGTACGCCAAATGGGAAGGCGCCAACCCCACAGGCAGCATGAAGGACCGCATGGCCGCGGCCATGGTCGCCGGGGCGAAGAGGGACGGTCGATTGAAGCCCGGGCAAAGCGTCGTGGAATACACAGGCGGCAGCACCGGGTCCAGCCTCGCGCTCGTATGCGCCGTGACGAGCCACCCGCTGCACATCCTCACCGCCGACTGCTTCAGCGAAGAAAAAATCCGAACCATGCGCGCCCTGGGCGCCCAAGTGGAGGTCCACAAGACCCCCGCAGGACAAGTCTACCCTGGCCTCATCGAACGATGGAAAAAACGCGTGCATGAACGGGTCGACAACGGGGCCTATTGGACCGAGCAGATGCAGTCCACATACCAACTGGAAGGATACGCATCCATGGCCGACGAGATCCTCGCCGACTGCCCCGAAGTGACCGATTTCGTCATGAGCGTGGGCACCGGAGGCTGCGCCATGGGGACCGCACGGCGATTCCGGGAAGACGGCGCCGACGTGCGCGTGCACCTCGTGGAACCCGCCGAATCCCCCTACCTGACCCAAGGCGAAGGAGGAAGCCACACCGTGGAAGGGATCGCCGTGATCGCCGAACCGCCCCTCTTGGACAAGACCCTCTACCAGAACGTGCTCGCCATCCCCGAGGCCGACGGCAAGAAGACCGCCAGGCGACTGGCCCGCGAACAAGGGCTACTGGCCGGTACGAGCACCGGGTTGAACATCGCAGCCGCCTTGCGGCTGTCAAAAGAACTGCCCGAAGACGCACGGATCGTGACCGTCGCAGTGGATACGGGTCTGAAATACCTTTCAGGCGGGCTGTTCGCCATGGAATGACGCCGAAGAGAAACAGGCCGGGCCCCGAGCGTCGAGTCCCGCGCCCCCGCGCCCCACAACCGTGCTGTTTGTTAACTCGGCTACATCTAAGGTCTGAATCCAAAATCTGTAAATATAGAATCTGTGAATATAGATTCTGATATGCGCCTGATAGGGAGGAAGAAGGAACTGGCCTGGCTTCTCTCCCGTTATGAATCGGACCGCGCCGAGTTCCTCGTGGTGTATGGTCGTCGGCGCGTCGGCAAGAGTGCGCTCGTCCGCGCATCCTTGAATGGCCGCAAAGACGCCGTCTACTACCAAGCGCGTGAGACCAGCCCCAAGCTCCAACTCGAGGACTTTGTCGAGACGGCATCCCGCCTCGTGCCTGATCTCAAGGACATACGTCCCGGATGGGAACCTCTTTTGAAGCGACTGGCGGCCGAGAACCTCGTCGTCATCATCGACGAATTTCCCTATTTGATCGCATCAGACCCTTCCATACCTTCCACCTTCCAGCGGACATGGGACCTGAGCCTGCAGAACACGACGAGCACACTGGTCCTTGTGGGATCCAGTCTCGGAATCATGGAGGACAAAGTGCTCGCCGGGGGGAGCCCCCTGTTCGGAAGACGCACAGGCAGCCTGGACCTGGCACCCTTCAACATCTGGGAGACCGCCCCGTTTTACCCGGGGTGGAGCGCGGAATCGCGCATGCTTGCATGGAGCGTCTTCGGTGGCATGCCCCATGCCCTGCAACACATCGAAGGCCACCAAGACCTGGGGACCAACATCCAACGACTTGTGCTGGAACCAGGCGGGTCCCTACACGAAGAAGGTGCGTTTCTCCTGCACCAAGAGTTCACCCAACCGGCGACCTATCTTGCCTTGATCGAGGCCGTGGTGGCGGGAAAAGGCGTACCCCACGAGATCGCGGACAAAGCGGGGATCGAAACCGCCTCCACCGGGACCTACCTGCGCAAACTGGTGCGCACGCGGATCCTTGAGCGAGAGATCCCCGTGACGGAAGACCCCACCCGCTCGAAAAAAGGCCGCTACCGCCTCGCCGACCCCTTCCTCGACTTCTGGTTC
>CAYVRY010000001.1:0-78427 GCA_964452895.1 uncultured Halobacteriales archaeon | reverse complement strand
CCCGGGACGCCCCCTTTGTGTTCACCTTGAACACGACCCATCATGAGAACGGGGTGCACCAGGTCAAGGCAGAAGCCACCGACGGTGCCGGATGGACCGCGTCCGAGCAGGGCACGTTGACGATTGCGAACCGGAACGACACCGTGGTGACGCAGCAGGTCCCCGGGTCGAGCGAAGGAGGTTCAGCGATCTGGCCGATCTTCGCGTTGATCGCGGCCACCGCGGTGGTCGGCCTGGGGTATCTCGGCCGGTCGACGGCGGTGGACCTGGTGGCCGGACGTTTGGACTGGGACTGGGATTGGACGTGGTAATATGATGTCACACAGTACGACACAATCAGAAAGCATGATTAACCCGGGCCGTCCCGGGGGCTTCCCTTTGGGCCCCCGGGGCGCCTTTCTAAGAGTACCGAGCGGGCCTCAGGTACACTTAAATAACTGTGTCGGTTGCGACCGATACTTCTACCTGATCAAAAGAGGAAACCCTGCGGAATCGCGGCGACAAGGAGGTTGGACAAAATGAAGTGGAAACTCAAAACGATCGGTGCATGGCTGTTGGCGTTGCTTTTCGTCGGCATGGTCCTGCTCCCCATCGTAAGCCTGGTGAGCGCTCAAGAATCAGAACCCGGCGTGGTCCGGACCCTTCCCAGTGAAGCGGATTGCGGGTCCACGTTCACGGTCACATTGGTCGTCGATCCCGTAGACGGAACCACAGCATGGATCATCGAAGAGTCGCCCCCTCAAGGGGTCACGATCGATTCCAATGCATACAACGAGGACAACCACCTGGTAAAATGGGTCTCCATCGACGGTAACGCGGCCACCCACACCTATGACGTGATCCTCGGGGAAGACCTCGCAGACGGTACCGTGCTCACGTTCTCGGGAGGATACCGTTTCGACCCGAGCATGGACGAACAGGCCGAGATCACAGGCGACACCCAAGTGACGGTCTCCTGCCCGGAGGACGAAACGGAGACGCAGACGGAGACCGAGAGCGAAACGGAGTCCGAGAACGAGACCGAATCCGAAGAAGAGACCGAATCGGAGAGTGAAGAAGAAACGACGAGCGAACCGGCACCGGATGCCAGTGGCGATTCCGATGCCGGCGTGGAACGCTCCCTGCCGGACCAAGCGGTCCAATGCGGTGTTCCGTTCACCGTCTCGCTTGCCGTGAACCCGTTGCAGGAAACGAGTGCCTGGTTCCTGGACGACGCCCCCGGGGCCGGCACACAGGTCGGGGAAGTCACCGGACCCAACGGCGAATTCGTCGAAGACCAGCACCGCGTCAAGTGGCTGCAACTCAGCGGGAGCGGCACCACGGTCACCTACGACGTCACGGTGGTCGCCGGCACACCCGACGGGGCGACCCTATCCTTCGATGGCGAGTTCCGCTTCCACCCGGGCATGGACGCCCGGGCGCCCGTGACCGGTGATTCCGAGGTCGAAGTCTCCTGCCCCGCCTCGGGGACGGTGACACGCAGCCTCCCCACGACCGCGTCTCCCAATCAGACCGTGCAGGTAGAGATCGCAGTGGGTCCCCCGGAAGGGACCAGCGACTGGTTCGTGGACGAGATCCTGCCCGACGCCTTGAACGCCACCGATGTGGACGATGTGAACCTGGGTGCCTATGTCCCCAGCACGAACCGTGTGAAGTGGCTCTCCCTGGACGGCGAGAGCGCGACCCATACGTACAACATCACGGTCCCGGCGGACGCGGCGCCCCAGTCCGTGATCCAGTTCAACGGGGAATTCCGCTTCCACCCGGTCATGGACTTCCGGGCAGCCGTCACCGGAGACGACCGGATCTGCGTCGTCGCCTGCCCAAGTACCGGCGGCTCAGGAGGGAGCGGCTCCGGAGACGGTGGCTCTGGCGGCGGCGGGGGCAGCAACGGTGGAGGCGGCGGCAACGGCGGGGACAATGGCGACAACGGCGAAAATGGTGGCGAGGAGAACGGCCCCGGAGTGATCGAGGTCGACGCCGAGACCGGCGTCACGCCCGAAGGTGCGCTGAACCTATTCTACACGAGGCCGGTCACGGGGGAATCCGGGGACACGGTCGAGGTCAACTTCGCGGACGCGGACATCCCCAGCATGGAGATCGTCCTGGGGCATGACATCAACGGCATCGAGATCCAGATGATCAAGTGGCCCGGCGACAACGCACCCCCCGGGACAAGCACCGAAGTACCCGGGACCCAGGTGGCCTTCTATCTGGAAGTCCGCGGTATCGGCGCCGGCCACGTGGCCACCTTCGAACTCGCCTTGGACCCCAGCGACGTGCCCGACCTCCTGCCCGAGGATCGCAGCGTGATCCTGCACGATACGGGCGGAAGCTGGGAACTGATCACCACGAGCGACCTGGGACTGAGCGAAGGCCGCATGCGCGGGGAAGCCACGGTGAACTGCTGCAGCTTCTTCGGCGTGGCGTTCGACCTGGACCCCCCGATCCTGTCCTCCCTGGACGTCGATGTGGACCGGGCGAACGAGACCGTCTCGATCAAGGCCGAAGTGATCGAGAACCTGGCCGTGGAACGGATCGAGTTCTACATCAACGACGAACTCTGGCAGACCCTGCGGGATGCGCCCTATGAGATCGAGCTGGACATCGACGAGGAGTTCCAGGTGGGTCAGCACGAGGTCGCCGTGCGTGCCTTCGACCAGAGCGGTTTCTCCGATGAAGAAGTGCAAGGCTTCGAGGTCCAGGAAGAGGTGTCCACAAAGGAACCGAAAGTCTGGGTGTGGGTCTTCGTCGTGATCGGCGTGGCCGCCGTGGCCGGTGGCGGGTTCTACCTCGTCAGCAGCGGGCAAGGGAGCCGGATCGTGTCTTCGCTCAAAAGCGGCAAGAAGTGAGCCGTTCCCAGCCCACGCGACCCCCGGCCTGGACTCTCCTTCCGTTTCTCCTTCTTACTTCCCCCGCATCCGCTTCTTGGGAGCCGAAACATGAGACACCGAACGTTGATGGTCCAAATCGCCGCTTTCCTGCTCGTTGCCAGTCTCGTCCCTGCCGCGTACAGTGAAGAGGAACCGGACCCGGCCGGGACAGCGACGCGACTGCTGCCCACACAAGCGGGCTGCGGTGAGACGATCACGATCACGCTGAGCATTGAACCCGGTCAGGATACACAATCATGGGTCCTGGAAGAGACGATCCCGGACGGCGTCACGATCGACCACGTGGACACCTCGAACCTCGGGGAATACAATGACGAGACCCGGACGATCAAGTGGCTCTCCCTGGACGGAGAAGCGGCCACGCACACCTACCGCATCACCGTGCCCGCAGAATCCACCGACGGTTCGGCACTCCAGTTCGCAGGGGAATACCGGTTCAGTCCGGAAATGGAGGACCGGGCCGCGCTCACCGGCGACGCCCAGACCACTGTGTCCTGTGTCGCCCCGGAGCCGCAACTGGGGTCCATCCTCCGGGTGATCCCCCAGAGTGCGGAATGCGGCACCCAGATCGAGATCGGGATCAGCGTGGCGCCGCCCATTGACACCGATTCCTGGTTCCTGGACGAACAACCCCCGAGCGACTTGGAGGTCGTTCACGTGGACCCTGTGGCCGCCGGGGAATACGTACCGGAGACGGGGACCGTGAAGTGGGTCGCCACCAGCGGCGCAGGTTCCCTGGCCACGTACCGGGTCGACATTCCGGAGACCACGGAAGACGGCAAGGTGTACACCTTCACCGGCAGTTACCGTCTCCATCCACAGATGGACGACCGCCTTCCCATCGACGGCGACGAGACCCTCGTGGTGGACTGCCCACCGCCCGAACCCGTCGAGACCGAAGAGCCGCCCGTGGACGAGCCCGACCCGGATGACGACCCGGCGGACGGATCCGACAACGAGGACGAAGATCCCCCCAATGGCGGCGTCCCCGATGTGGACGACCTGGAACCGGCCATGCCCGGGTCCCCCTTCGCGACACGCATCATGCCCGCTGAAGTCCGATGCGGTCAGCCGTTTTTGGTCGCCCTCGCCGTCGCCCCTGCGCTGGCCACCACGAGTTGGATCCTCGAAGAGTTCCCGCCCGGCCAAGCAGCCGTTTCGCACGTCAGCGGCGAGACCCAGGGCGGTTACATCGAGCAGTTGCACGCCGTGAAATGGGTCGCCCTTCTAGGGGAGAGCGCGGTGCACACCTACCGGGTCACCCCCGATGCGAACCTCAGCGACGGCTCGCTGCTCAACTTCACCGGCGAATCGCGGGCACACCCCACCATGGACGAACGGGTCCCGGTCCTGGGTCACAAGCAGGCCACGGTGCGGTGCGACCCATCAAGCCAAGACCCAAGCACAGGTGGTAGCGGGGGCAGTGGCGGCGGCGGTGGCGGCCTGATCGCGCCGCGGGTCGATCTGAAACCCCCGACCGACGATCCCGCAGAATTCCGCATGAGGAGCCTCGAAGGGCCAGCAGGCTCGCTCTGGACCACCAAGGAGACCACATTAAGCGGCAGCGCAGGCGACCAAGTGCGGTTTCTCTTCCCGGACGACCCGGACGACCTTGAGATCCTCTTCACTGCAGGCAGCGACCTCGACCAAGCCACGGTCAAAATGACCCGGTGGCTGGAACCGCCATCGGGCACCGGCGTGCTGCCCTCGGATTTCGAGAGCTTGGCGATCGTCGAGATCAGCATCGAGGGAGCCGCGAAGACAAGCCACGAAATCGAGCTCTCCGTCGAATCGGACGGACCCGAGATCGACCCCTCACTGGGCGTCCTCCTGAACGGGGACGAGAACGCATGGTCCTTTGTTTCCACTGCCCTCCATGAAGGACAACGTCTCGTCGCTACCGGACCGTGCTGCAGCGTGCGCGCGATCGGCTGGGACACGGCGCCACCCAGGCTGGACCTGGAAATCCTGGACGGGCCCCGCAACGACACGATCGTGATTGAAACCGACGCCAGGGACAACGTGGGCATGGACTCCGTCCGGCTCTACCACAACGGGGACCTGGTCACAGACTTGGACTTCCCGCTCGGCGGCTACATCCTGGACACGAGCGACCTGGAGCTCGGCAACCACTCCTATCAGGTGGTCGCCCTGGATGCGGCCGGGCTCACCACCTCGGACACAAAGACCTGGGAAAAACAGGTGAGGATCGAGCAAGGGGGGAACAACGGGGACGTGGACGACCCCGCGGTGTGGACCTGGTTGCTCCTGCTCCCCCTTGCCATGCTGGCCGCGGCGCTTTCGACGTTCGCCGTCCATCGCCGCCGTGTCCAGAAGCGCGGACTCGAAGACGCCCCCGTGCTGTTCATCACGGCGGAGATCCGGGACGCGCCCGAAGGGGCCCTCGTCGCGTACCACGCCCTCGTGACCGGGCGGGAAGGTTCCGCGGCGAAAGTGATCCTGGATGACGAGCAGGTACCCGCCATCGCATTGCTTCTTGGCAGCCCGCTTTACAACGTCCCCCTGGAACTCACAAAGTGGGACCCTGCGGACCCCCCGGCGGACACAGCCTCCTATCCCGAGCTGGCCGCCCCGATCTTCCTGTTGAACGTGAACCTCCCGAAAGAGACCAAGGGCGTCCACCCCGTCTTGATGACAATCAGCCTGCCCGAGCAGAACATGACGGAATCGCAGCGGATCTACCTGTTCTCGCAGGAAGGAGACGACTGGCGCCAGACGGACCCCTTCCAGCTCACCCTCGACCCGGACGGCATGTACCGAGGTACCGCGCTCGCCGACCGCTGCGGGATGCTCATGGTCGCCCTGGCGCCCCCACCCGTGGAGATGGACGCCGTGGACGACGAAGACGTAGACGAGGAGCCGGACGCACCGGAGCCGTAACAAGCCGCGCCCGCCAGGCATGGACCCTGAGGCGTCTCGGCCCCCCGACCGATTTTCACCGGGTCCCATTTTGACCTTCTGACGGTCCTTCCTTTTCGGACCCATGCCCACCTGGTCGGACCGGAGCCCCCGGATTCATGGTACCGTTCTTCTGGACGCAGCACCGGTTGGATCCCATAACGGGAACAAGGGTCCTGGTCGGTGGGCCCTTTTGTGCGGGTCCGCCTGTTTTCCGGTGGGCCGACCGGGCGCGAACAGACCATGGGCACGGGACGCGGGTATAACATGCCTGGCAAGGCGAATCCCAATGCGTGTCATCGCCCCTTCCCGTGCTCGCCGTGGTCCTCGCCTTCGCCCTGATGGGCCTGGTCGCCCTGCCTGTCGCAGGGGACCCCGTGGAGGGCACCGAAGACGCCGGATGCGGCGGGACGACGGGCTCACGGGAACGGGACACCACGCTGCAGGCGGTCACGATGAGCGCGGCCCGCCGGATCACCGGCGGATGGCAGATGCAGACGCCGGGGCTTCCCCTGACCGGTCAAAGCGCCACCGGGGCCGACGTGCGCGTGGGCGTGGTGGACACCGGCATCGACCCGGATCATCCCGATCTCTCAGGTCGCGTGGTGGCCTGGCGGGACTTCGTGGACGGGCGCAGCGAACCGTACGACGACCATGGCCATGGGACCCACGTCGCCGGGATCATCGCCGGCAACGGGCACCTGCAACCGCGGCCCGACACGCATTATTTTCCCGCGGGCATGCGGGGCGTGGCTCCCGGGTCGGACCTGCTCATTGCCAAAGCGATCGACGCCGACGGGTCCGGTTCCGCGCGCCGGGTCGCCCAGGCGATCCTTTGGTCGCTCGACCCGGACGGGGACGGGGATCGGTCCGACGGTGCCCACGTGATCAACCTCTCGCTGGGGACGACGCTGCTGCCCTCGACGACGTCGGAGGCTGAAGAACCTGAAGCCGCTGCGCCGGCGGGAAGCGGCCGGGCGGCGATCCACGCGGCGATCCAGAAGGCGACCGATCAGGGCGCAGTGGTCGTGGTGGCGGCCGGGAACCAACAACCCGGCGAATCCCGGTGTGTCGCGTTCCCCGCTTCCATGCCGGAAGTGATCACGGTGGGCGCCACCGACGGGTCCGGGGAGGTCGCTGCGTTCAGCCGCAGCGGGACGGCGCACTCGAACAAGCCGGACCTGGTCGCACCGGGCGTGATCCTGAGCGCGGGAGTGACGGACCCGGGCAGCGACCGGGCCGCCTACCGTGCCGAAGCGGGTACGAGCATGGCCGCTCCAATGGTCACCGGAGCCGTCGCTTTGCTCATGCAGAGCGACCCTGCGTTGAAGCACACGGGGGAGACCAAAGGGGGTGCGTGGCGCACCGAGCACGTCCGGGCCGTTTTGAGCGAGACCGCGAAGCCCATCGCCGGCGCCGGTGATCGGGACGGACATGGATTGTTGCGCATGGACGCCGCCCTGCAGCTCGTCGCGAGCGAATCGCAAGGCGGGACCTTCGTGCCTGCTCGCGTCGACGCGATCTCCGGTTGGTTGCTTGTGGGGCTTTTCTGGACGCCGGCGCGCGCCCCCCCGGCACGAACGCCGGGTCCCTCGCGCCCGGTGCCTTCCCACGGGTCCGATAACACCGTTTCCGGCCTGAATCCCGGTCGCTTGAACGGGACCAACACCCCAGAACCCTCGACGGGCCTTCGATTCCATAGGGGTCGAATCCATGATTCGAAGGATTGAGACCCAGGAAACCGAAGATTCTGCGGTCGTGAAGCACTCTTAAATAAGGATGAAGATTGCCATGGATGAGGTCCGTTTTCATTGCGGGCCCATCATCCCGGGTGATTCCAGTGGTACAATCCAGACCGAAACAAGACATCAGCTCGCTCATCATCGCATTCATGGCCTTCACGGCGCTCCTGTTCGTGATGCCAGGCGCAATCGGCCAAGGGGACGACCCCGGCGTATGGCGAGACCTCCCTGAAATCGGCGCGTGCGGCGCTGAGATCCAGGTCTCGCTCTATGTCGAAGTACCCGAAGGCACGGAATCGTGGCTCGTGGAAGAGAAGCTGCCCGAAGGCGTGAGCGCGTCAAACGTGGAAAGCGCCTACAACGGCGAATACGAATCCGAGAACAACCGGATCACATGGGTCTCCACGAACGGGGCATCCACCGCGCTCACCTACAACCTGACCATCTCCGAGGACCTGGAACAGGACGCCGTGCTGGAGTTCAGCGGGGAATACCGCTTCCACCCGCACATGGACGAACGCGCCGCGACCATCGGCAACCAGGCATTCTCCATCGAATGCATCGAAGCGGCCCCCGAAGCGGACCCGGCCAGCATGACGCGGACCCTGCCCGCCACCGCAAAGTGCGGTGAGACGGTCACGGTGACCGTCGTCGTCGAGACCACCGAGACCATCATGGGATGGGCCCTGGAAGAGACACCGCACGAGACGGCGGACGTCCTGGACTGGACCCGCACCTATGACGGGGACTACAAGGACGAGACCCACTCCCTGAAGTGGTTCTCGCTGCCCGCCAACGCCACCGTGCTCACCTACGAGTTCAAAATCCCCAAGGACACCGAAGCGGGGACCGTGCTCGAGTTCACGGGTGAACAGATCTTCATCCCGGCCCATCAAGACGGCACCGAAGTGCTCGGTGACGACAAGCTCACCGTCCAATGCACCAAGTTGAACCCCATGGTCGTCGGGGGCGGACTGGGCGGTGTCGCCGCGGTTGCGCTGGGGGCCGGGCTGCTCGTGTACCGACGCAAGACGCGTGCATGAGGCACACTTGGGCATGAGCGCAAGGGTCGCAAATGGACAGGGATCAACCGGGTTCCCGGGGATCAATTCATTCAAGGGGCCCATCCCGGCAAGAACCGTAAATCGGCCTATCATAGGCCCACCTATGGTATCCGTTGACCGGGAAGCCTACGCCGACCGATCGGGGATCCATGTCCTGCGCCCGGATCAAGTCGTTGCGGACCTCACCCGACGAGTCAATCCTTCCTCGGCCCGCCCGGCGTCCCCACGATGTCGCTGAGCCCCTCGCCTTCATGGAGTTCCTTCGAGCGGGATTCCAAGGCCTTGGTGAGTGCCTGGAACTTCAAGTCGGCATCATAGGCCAGTCTGCGTGCCCTCTCGCCGCTGATCGGCCCTTCCAGGACGTTCGTGAGGACGCTGCGACCGCTTGACGGATCGATCCGCCATGTGGACTTCAGGCCGTTCTCGTCCTCCCAGACGATCTCGCGCGGCGGATCGGCGCTCTTGATCGTCGCCATCAGCGGGGTCCCCGCCGTGGTGATCATTTCAATCTTAGTGCCCACCAGTCCACCGTCGGGGCCCGGTTCAAGGATCTCGGCCCCTTCGATACGCGCAGCATAGTGCGGTACGTGGGTCAGGTCCGCCAACACCTCGAAGATCCGTTCCGGTGGCGCGTCGACCTCCGCACGCTGCTCGATGCGCCCTTCGCCGTGCCCCGTCATGGGGAATGCCATGCTGAGTCTCCGGGAAAAACCCTCGCCTCAGTTGCGCAAGCCTTGTAGGAACGCATTGCGCAGGGTGCGCAGCTTGCGGTCCAACTCCGGCTCCAACCGACTCGGGTCCAAGGGCTCATCCGTCTCGATCGTGTTCACCAACCGGGTCTGGTCGCCTTCGTTGGCGATGGACCAGCGGGTGGTGCGCCCCATCTCCGTACGGAACGCGCAGGCGTTCGGCATGTCCGCCTCCACGATCTCCCCGGTCACTTCGGTGTGCTCCCGGGTAAAGAGCGTGATCTGGGTCCCCACCAGGTCAGGCGTCATGCGGGTGACCATGACCGATTCGATGTCGGGCGCGAAGCGCGGGATGTTCGTGGGGTCCGAGAGGACCTTGTAGGCCCGCGTCGGGGTGGTCTGAACATCGATGGTGCGTTCGATCCGGACTCGGCTTTCTCCTGTTGTCTGCATCATGGGTAGATGCCATCCCTAGTTCCTGCTAATCTATAACATTTTCCTTCGTAGGCCCACTTTTCTCCAAAATTCGCTCCCTCGGGCCTCTGACATGTTCGTGGTGTCGGCCAAAAAAGCCCCTCGCCGGACCCGGAAAACCTCCGCTCCCAGGGTCGTGGGCTGTCGGTCGAGGCGGCCTGTGGGCCGGGGGGCGCGCAGGCGGGACCGGCTCGGTGGCCCTACTCCATCACTTCCTCGAGGATCATCCCCTCGATCTTCAGTGGTCGCAGTTGGGCCGCCACCCGCCGGGCCTCGGCGAGCTTGTAGGGATGCTCCGCGTAGATCTTGTAGAGCGGTTGGCCTTTTTCCACGCGGTTGCCCAGCTTGTGCTCCAAAAGCAGCCCCGCTCCCTTGTCCCGGGGCGCACCGGCCGCGCGGGCGATCTTGATGATCGCCTTGTTGTCGATGGACTCCACATAACCCGTCTGCGGGGACAGGATCTCTTCCTCCAACGGCCCCGGGTGGATGTCCGTACTCTTCACCTTCGGGTCGCCCCCTTGCATCTCGATGATCTTCATGAAGGTCTTGTGCGCCTTGCCCGACGTGAGCGTCTCGCGTGCCAGGTCATAACCGTCGCCCTTGGTGGCCTTGCCCGCCAACTCCAAGAGCAGTCCCGCCAACTCGCACGCCTTCTCGATCAGGCTCCCCGGCTGCTGGGTCCCTTCCAACGTCGCCAGGGCCTCGCGCGCCTCCAGTTTCGGCCCGATGGCGTAACCGATGGGCTGCGCCCCGAACGTGATCGCCACCCGGATCTTCAATCCCACCGCCTCCCCCACCGCGATGAAATCACGCGCCAAGCGGCGCGCCTTGTCGTCCGTCTCCACTTTCGCCCCCGCGCCGGTCGGGATCTCGATCACCACGAGTTGTGCACCCACCGCCTTTTTCTTCGCCAATACGGAAGCGATCAACTGCCCGTGCGGGTCCATGGAGAGCGGATACTCCACACGGATGATCGCGTCGTCGGCCGGCGCCAGACGCACACCGCCCCCCCAGCACATGGTCCCGCCTGTTGTCTCCGCGATCCGCTTGATCTCGCTTGCGCCATGCTCCACCGGGGCGAGGACCTCCATGAAGTCCGCGGTCCCGCACGCCGACGAGATCGCCCGGCTGGAGGTCTTCGGGATCACCAGGCCGTTGGCCGCCACGATGGACACCACCAGGGGTGCGTACTTGTTGCCCGGGACCCCGCCGATGGAATGGATGTCCAGCACGGGCCCCTTGTCGAACGTGATCGATTCGCCGCCTTCCACCATGGCGTCGATCATCGCCACGGTCTCCTTGTGGTTCAGGTCATGGACGTAGATCGCAACGGCGTACGCCGTGAGTTCGATGTCCGACAGATTCCCTTGCGCGATGTCCATGATCACCGTGCGCACTTCCTCGGCGGTCCATTCCGCCCCGTCCATCTTCTTGCGGATCAACTCCACGCTCACGGGTCGCTTCGCCGGGCGCAACTCCAACTTGGCCCCAGCGGCCACACCGATCCGTTCCACCACCTCATGGGTCACCCCCACCTGACCCGACGGCACCAAGGCCTTCGTCGTCTTCACCACGGCGGTCACGCGCCGCCCGGATTCCCGGTCCACGAGCGTGATCCGGTCCAACGGATGCAGCCCCTCGTCCACTGCGTCCTGCTCGTTGAGGAACACCTCGGGATGACCCGGCGCGATGTCGATCACCATCGCCTCCATCACCCGCGGGCCCACAGGCCCCCCGTCGGGCGTGGCAGGGCCCTTGTCGGAAACGTGCACATGCTCGCCGGAATCCGATTCATCCTCCCCCGGTTTTCCCTTCAGGCCCCCCGGGTCCTTTTTATTCTTGTTTTGTTCCGTCAAATCCATCCCTCGCGGTCGCCGTGGTTGTCGCGCAACCACGCTTCGATTCCAGCAGGCTCCATATCCCCCTCTTGGGTGATATACCGTTTGATGAAGCCGGGGGACGTCCGGTCGAACACAGGGTTCAACACCCGGACCCCCTCGATGGGGTCGCTCAGCACCTCGGTCACATCCCGCTCCTCCACCACCGGCAGCTCCCCGTCCAGACTGTACGGCGAGAACTTGTGCGTCTCGCATGCCACCGAGAACGGCACCCGCGCCGCCTGGGCGCCCAGGGCGACCTGATGGGTACCGATCTTGTTGTAGAGCGAACCATCCGCCATCACGGCGTCCGCCCCCACCAGCACCCGGTCCACCCCCTTCGTGTCCATCACGTAACGCGCCGCGCTGTCGACGATCAGGGTGACCGGCACCCCCGCCTCGGCAAGCAGGCGTGAGCTGATGTGGCCTTGCCACCAGGGTCGCGTCTCATCGGCATAGACCTGCAGGTCCCCGTGCGTCTCGTGGGCCGCGATCAGGCACGCCACCACGAGACTGGAGTGGCAATGGGTGAGCACGACGCTTCCCGGCGGCAGGTGATCCACGGCGCGCCGGGCGATCGTCTTCGTCGCCTGTTCGGACTCTTCGATGAAGCGCCGCGCCCGAGCCACCGTGTTCTCGGCCAACTCGTCCCGGTGGGTCTCCCGCGCCCCGTCCAGCGTGAGGTTCACCCCGTTTCGCAGCGTGACCGCCGTGGGCCGCGCCGCCACGAGACGCCGGGCCGCTTCCTGCAACTGCGCATGAAGATCCTCCCGCTGCGAGTCGCGCGCCAAGCGTCCCAAGACCGCCGCCGCCGTACGCCCGATCTTCGCGGCCCCCCGGATCTGCATGGAACCGATCTGGTCCACGGCCGAATCGACATCCAGTGCCGAATCCAACGGGTCGTTATCAGGCATGGTCGGGCTCCGCCGTACAGCTGGGCCCCGCGGCATTCCCCTGCGGGTCACTTGCTTCTTGTGGTACGGGACCATGGGGCCTTTTGGGACCACCGCCCCGGGGTCCCATTGTTCCCGTTGCTCCCGCTATTCCCGTTGCTCCGCTGTGCCCTGCCTGACGGTGAAGAAGGCGAGGCGCCGCCCTGGCCCACCCGCTTGCCCTCCTCCAAGAGCGCCCGGTCACGAAAACCATGGGAAGTCAACCGCAGCTCTTCATGCGACCAACTGCGTACGACCTCTTCCGGTAAGGGGCCGCCCGGGTCCAGGAGCAGCACCGCGGCGCGGTAATGCCGGCCCACTGCAGCCAGCACGCTGCGCACCGTGGCGCGGGACTCCGGGTCGTCACCACCGGGCAGCTCTTGGGTCCATACTAGAAGCACCCTCGGGCGGTCCAGGAACGCGACCGCCAGCGCCACTTTCCACCGGTCGATGGGATTGAGGGTGTGCAGTGGCCGGTCCAAACGCGCCCCCATCCATCCCAGGTCCGCATCGAGGCGACGTTTCACCACGGCGACGGGGACGCCCCGTTGGCGCCCCGCCTCGGCGTACCAGGAACCCGGTGTGCGGTCCGGATCGTCCGGCCGGGGGAGCGAAACGCAAAGATGACGGGCAAAAAGAAGCGGCGTCGCGACACGGTCCGCGCCGCCGGCAGATGCAAGACCCGTGGCCGGCACCTGGCCCGAAAGGGCCGCGACGAAGCGCGCGAGCCGGGCCTTCTCCCCGTAGAGCCGCACCACGCCGGGGCGCGTCAACGAGAGACGCAGCCCTTTCAGGGCCGGTGCGCCTGGCGCACCGAATCCCTCCAACATGAGAAGACCTTCCGGGGGCGGCATCTCGGGCGGGGCGCTGGGGGCGACCGGCCGGATCGCGGACCGGGCCCCGCCGCCGGGTAGACTCGGGCGGGCGCTGGCCGGTGGGGCCAAAGCCCCTTGCTCAAGCTCCAGCTGGGCGACCAGGCGGGCATCGTCACCGCGTCGCGAGACGACCAGGACCGCCACCAGGAACCCCAGCAGCGTGACCAATGCGAGGCCGGCCAAGGACGCCACAAGAAGCGTCGCGGGTGTCCAACGGTTCCAGAACCCGCCGTCCTCCCCGTCGGTCCCGCCCGCCGTGTTCGCCGCAGGAGGCGGCGCCACCGGGAACGCGGCCAACAGGCCCCCGTGACTCACATAGGCTCGTCCTGCGTTCGGGTCCAACGTGACCTGTCTCGCGTCGCTCAGGGGCGGCAACGTCGTGTCGCTTCCGGAACGGGAGGGAAACTCATGATGGACGGGTTTCGCCCCCTGCTCGCCCGCCTGGGTGATGAGCGCCCGGGAGAGTTCCTGGTCCGGGGCGATCTGACCGAACGACCACGAACCGTCCACCGGTACCGCCAAGCTCACCGTGTTCGCTTCGTTTGTCTTCTGCGCCTCCTCCTCCGGCACGTTCTGGTTGTCCCCCTCTGCCCAGATCAGTTGTTGGTTCGTCCACGCCATGACCCGGTCGCCGTTCGTGTTCAACGCGACCCCGAACGGGTCCCCGCAGGTGGGGACCGTGCATCGCAACCGTGATTCGTAGGTCAACACCAGTTCCGGGTCCGAGGCCGAAAGGCGCACTGCGTAACGCAGCAACCGGCCGTCGCTTTGCAGGAGCGCGAACGCGCTCCCGTCATGGGAGACCGCCAATGCGGCCACCTGGGAGGCCTCATCACCCAGATCGACCAGCGGATGTTGAGGTTCCAACTCCATGTTGAACACCCCGAGGGTGCCGTCGCGGTCCAGCGCCGCGAAATAGGGAAGCTGAGGATGCAGGAAAAGATGAGGGCCCAAAGCGGGCTCCAGTTCCGGCCCCGGCGCAAACACCAGGCCGTGGCTCTCTCGTTCCAGATCATAGATCTGCAACCGGTCCGACGTGACCACCAGGGTCTGGCCGTCCATGCTGATCTGTGCCCCCACCCGGTCCGTGTACCGCCCGGCCCCCGCCTCGGAGAAGCGCGACATGAGCAGTTCCTCCTGCGACGCGTCCACCGCCGCGACGTACCCGTCATCATACACGAACACGGCCCGCTCGCCTTGACGGTCGGAAGAGATCGAACGCACCGCACCGTGGTCCTTGGTGAACGCCGTGGTGATCACCGCCCCCGTCTCGGTCTCCAGGAACAAGATCCCCCCGTTGTTCAGGCCCGCGATCAAGACCTCTCCGGACGGTGAAACGTGCAGCTGGGAGAACCCCGACGCCGCCGCCAGTTCGGATTTTGCCAGGTTGCCCAGCTCCAGGTCCCACAAGGCGCCCTGGAAGAAATCATCCGGGTCCACCGGGTCGGGGGGGTCCCAGACCTCGTCCGCGACCACCGGCGTGCCGGTCGACAGGACCGAGACAACGACCATGGTGATCCATAGAAGGCTCCCGCTGCGATGGCGCCGTCGTGCCGCGCGGGTACTGCCACTGAGACGGGTCCAGACCAAGAGGCTCCGGGAAAACCGGCCCTTGCCGCGCTATGAAGTTTCTGGCCCTTTCCTATGACAACCATTATCAGGCTGGTTCCGCGGGGCCGAGCCGGGGCCTCTCTTGCAGCGGTCGAATGGCTCATCAGGGTGGCGCCTCATCATGCCTCGTGGACGACATGCCGGACCGGTCCCACTGGCAGCGCGTATGGCAAGAACGCACCGAAACGGATGTCAGCTGGTTCCAGCACGTTCCAAAAGCATCGCTCAGGATGATCCAGGCCACCGGGGTCCCCGCGTCCGCGCACGTGGTCGACGTGGGCGGTGGGGCCTCCCGGCTGGTGGACCACCTGCTCGAGCAGGGATGGGACACCTTGAGCGTCGTCGACATCGCCGACGACGCCCTGGACCGGGCCCGGGACCGGCTCGGGGCCGAAGCGAGCCGGGTGCAATGGACCGTGGCCGACGTGCGCACAGATGACCTGGGAGGGCCCTTCGACGTGTGGCACGACCGGGCCGTGTTCCACTTCCTCACGGACCCCGAGGACCGAGCCGCCTACGTCCGCAACATGAGCAGCCATCTGGCGGCGAAAGGGCATGTTGTGATGGCCACCTTCGCACCGGACGGACCCGAGAAATGCAGCGGGCTCCCCGTCATGCGGCACGACGGCGCTTCGCTGGCGCGCGAGCTCGGCAGCGGGTTCCGACTCGCCGAAGAGGCGCGGGAACTCCACAAGACTCCGGGCGGCAACGAGCAGCCCTTCGTCTACGCCCGCTTCTGGAAGCGCCCTGACGACGGCGAGGCCCACCTGCTGGCATGACCCCGGGCTGCTGGAAGGTCAAGCGGGTCGGATCGACCCACCTTCGCCGTCGGGAACCGTGACGGGCCGCTGCCACCGAAGAGGTTTAAGCGGACGCCCCGGTTCGCCCCGTGCACATGAAACGCATTGGATTCGTGGGAGCGGGCGCCATCGGTTCCACCTCGGCATTCGCCACGCTGGCACTCACCCAGATCGACGAGATGATCATCTACGACATCGCCCGTGGCCCCGCCGAAGGCCACGCCATGGACCTGTCCACAAGCGGTGTCGCCTTCGGCCGGACCACCCGGATCCATGGCACCGACGACTTCGCCGACCTGGCCGGTTGCGAACTGCTCGTCGTCTCCGCCGGCTTCCCCCGCAAACCCGGAATGACCCGCGTCGACCTGCTGGAGAAGAACCTCTCCATCCTTCGCGACGTCGCCACGAAAGCGAAAAAACATTGCCCCGATGCGATCTTCCTGCTTGTGACGAACCCCGTCGACGTGCTCCTGAGCGCCGCCCAGGACATCCTGCAGTGGCCCCGCGAACGCGTGTTCGGCATGGGAAGCCTGCATGACTCCGTTCGACTCACCGACATCCTCACGGATCAGGGCATCAAGGACGCCGACGGCGTGATCCTGGGCGAACACGGGGAGACCATGTTCCCCGTACCGAGCCTGTCCAGCGGCGCCGGCATCGAAGATGTGGACTGGAGCGAGCTCGAGAAGACGACGCGCGAGCGCGCCATGCAGATCATCGAACGAAAGGGCGCCACCAGTTGGGCCCCGGGCGCCTGTGTCGCCCGCATGGTGAAAGCGATTGTCGACGACACCCGGGAGACGATCCCCACCTGCGTCCTGCTCGACGGTGAATACGGTCACGAGGGCGTGAGCATCGGCCTGCCCGCCGTGCTGGGCAAAAGCGGCGTGCAGGAGGTCAAGACCCCCGAGCTCAGCGACGAGGAACTGGCGAAACTGAAGACCACCGTGCAGGCCGTCAAGGGCAAGATCGAGGAAGCGCGCGGGATCGAAACCCCCGCCTCCTAGGCGAAAACGCCCAGAAGTCCTATCAACCCTGGAGTTGTTTCCCGGATCAAGCACGGGGCGATGGGAGACCCCGGCCCGTGCAAGGTGGTGCAGCATGAACAGAAGATTGACCCTCATGGCGGTCGCGGTCCTCTTGGTGAGTGTAGCCCCCGCTGTCTCGCAGACCGATGATCACGACAGCGCGGCGACGACCATGGGGCTCGACCATCGCCCGGGTCTGGACGAGGGCGACTGGTCCCGCCTGGAACCGATCGCGATCCAGGACGTGCCACTGTCCCGTTTTTCCGAGGCTCCGCCCTCGCTCCCCGTGCAGGGTCTTTTTGGCCATGACGCGGGGTGCGATACCGCGGACCAAGGGTCGGGATGGGCCGTGACGGGTACACCAACGGCTCCCTGCGAAGAAGAAAGCCACGGCTGGGGGTTCCGGTACGCCGTGCATGACTGCCCCAGCGGCTGCTACTCCGACGGATTGAACGAAGAGCCCGGAACCTTCGGCATGTTCATCTTCAGTTGCTCTCCGGGGACCCGCTCGATCCTCGACTTCACGACGCTGGAAGCGGCGAACCTGGGCACCGGGGAATGTCGTCTGGCCGGATGGGGGCAGTTGCCGACCGCCTGGGGGGATTGGACCGCCTACGGCTGGGTCCGCGACATGCGGTTTTCCTACAGCGACAACCTTCAGGATGCCCTGGTGCATCTCGTCCTCTGACAGCCCGTTTCTTGCTGCAGGTCGTCTTCGTCGAATGCCCCATTAATGTTTAATACGTCAGGGTCAAAGAGCCGATTCCCCCCTGGAAGGCTCACCCATGAACCGAATTCGCTCCCTTACGATACTCGTGCTTCTCGCGTTCGTCGCAACATCCCTGGCAGGATGCATGGCGGATCCCGATCGGTCGGACGACGAAGACGCCGAGACAGGCACCGTCACCATGTACGTCAAGGACGCCGCAACGGACGACTTCTCCGAGATCTGGGTCTCCATTGAACAAGTGGAGGTCCATATCGCACCGGGCAGCGTGAACGGCACCGGAGACGACGAAGCGGACCCGGAGGACAACGAGACCGCCACCGAAACCCAGAGCGTCTTCGAGGACAACGAGACCGCGACCGAGGGGGACAACGAGACAGAGGCTGAAGCAGACAATGAGACCGCGACGCACGGGGACAACGAGACAGAGAATGAAGGGGACAATGAGACCGCGGATGGCGACGGATCGCGGGGCGGTTGGACGCTCGTCGTGGACACCCCGCGCGATCTGGACCTCATGTCATTCTCCGAAAACGACAGCAAAGCGTTCCTCGGCGAGGCGGAGTTGCAAGCCGGCAAGTACACGCAGATCCGTCTTCACATCAGCCAGGCATGGGGGATCCGCGCCGACGACGGGGAACGCGAAGAGATCGCCGTCGTCAACAGCCCCGTCAAAGTGGTCAAGAGCTTCGACGTGAACGCGGACAGCACCACCCAGGTGGTGATCGACATCGACCTGGACCGCAGCGTGCGCCCGCAAGGGCCCCCGCACGACCCGCATGGCTGGCGGATGACCCCCGTGATCGGCAAGGCCCAGGTCACCGAGGATGTGGAGGACGACCCGCGCCAGGACCAGTCGGACGACGAGAGCGGTCTTCCGGAAGGCGAAGAGGAGACCGGCATTGAAGACGGCAACCAGACCGGTGACCAATCCGGCGATCAAGGTGAGAACGAGACCGGTCAAGGCGGCTGAGCTGGGGGCCTGCCGTGCCCTCCCGTCCCTTCCCTTTCACTTCATGTTCTCGACGATCGCATCGCCGAACTCGCTCGTCTTCATGAGCGTGGCTCCTTCCATCAACCGCTCGAAGTCGTAGGTCACCCGTTTCTGGGAGATCGTCTTCGCCATCCCCTTCTCGATCAGGTCCGCCGCCTCGTTCCAGCCCAGATGCCGGAGCATCATCACGCCGGAGAGGATCATGGAACCCGGGTTCACCTTGTCCTGGCCGGTGTATTTCGGCGCCGTCCCGTGCGTGGCCTCGAAGACCGCGTGCCCCGTGCGGTGGTTGATGTTCCCGCCGGGGGCGATCCCGATGCCGCCCACACACGCCGCCAATGCGTCGGAGAGGTAATCCCCGTTCAGGTTCATGGTGGCGATCACGTCGTACTCGCCGGGCCGCGTGAGGATCTGCTGAAGCATCGCGTCCGCGATCACGTCCTTGACGACGATCTCGTTCTTCGTCTTCGGGTTCTTGAAAACATGCCACGGCCCGCCGTCAAGCGGCTCAGCACCGTAGCGCTCGCGCGCCACTTCATACCCCCAATCCCTGAAAGCCCCCTCCGTGTACTTCATGATGTTCCCCTTGTGCACCAAGGTCACACTGCTGCGGTCGTGCTCGACCGCGTAATCCAACGCCGCCTCCACGAGACGCTTCGTGCCCTGCTCGCTCACCGGCTTCACACCGATCCCGCTGGTCTCCGGGAACCGGATCGTCAAGACCCCCATCTCCTCGCGCAGGAACTTGATCACCTTCTTCGCGTCGTCCGTCTTCGCCTTCCACTCGATGCCCGCGTAGATGTCCTCCGAGTTCTCGCGGAAAACCACCATGTCCGTGCGGTCCGGATGCTTGACCGGGGACGGCACGCCCTCATACCATTTCACGGGCCGCAGGCACACGTAAAGGTCCAACTTCTGCCGGATCGCCACGTTCAATGAACGGATCCCTTCCCCCACCGGCGTAGTGAGCGGACCCTTGATCGACACCCGGTACTCCCGGATCGCATCGAGCGTCTGCTCCGGCAGCCACTCCTTGGTCTGCTCGAGCGCCTTCTCGCCCGCCAAGACCTCCATCCAGGCCAGACGGCGCTTGCCGCCGTACGCCTTTTCCACGGCCGCATCCAGGACCCGCTTCGAGGCCGCCCAGATGTCCGGGCCGATCCCGTCACCCTCGATGAACGGGATGATTGGGTCGTCCGGGACGTCCATGCGCCCCTCGTCGTCCATGGAGATCCGTCTGCCGCCTTCCGGGACCGTAAAAGGCGCCGCTGCTGTCATCGGGGCCGCCGAAGGGGAGGGCATATAAGAGGGGTGCGGGGGTCTGTTTCCTCCAGTGAATGCCAATAATTATACGTAGGATAAGTGCACATGCATGTGTCATGGCTCGCTCCACTTCGCTCAGTGACCAGGCGTTTCGTGCCCTGCGCTCCCAGAAGCGCGAGGGGGAGAGCGACAGCGACGTCGTGCTCCGCCTCGTGCGCGAGACCAACCGCAAAGAGAAGGACCCCCTGGCTTTCTTCCGACATCCTCCAGAACCTGCCTGGTCCAAAGATCAACAAGAGCAGATCCGCCTGAAGATGCAGGAAGCGGACATCCGGCGGATGAAACAATCTGCACTGGACCGCGAGGGGTGAAGTTGCCCGCCTTGGACGCAACGGTTCTCATCGACGCGGACCGAAACGACCCCTCCCTGCGTAAACAGATCGAAGTTTCAGTCCAAGAAGAAGAGGCGCTCGTGGTCCCGATCCAGGCGGCCATAGAATATTGCACAGGTCGCAAGGACCCGGCGGCGGGGATGCGGAAACTGCGGGGATCGTTCTGGGTGGTCATCTGCGATGAAGAGATCGCGCTGGAAGCTTCACGCCTCGCACAACAGGCCATCGGAAAGGGGCGGTTCCCCGGCTGGTCCGAGGTCCAGATCGCAGCCACCGCACGGATGCTCGGGATGAGCGTACTGACTCGGAACGTACGTCACTACGAGGACCTGGGCGTACCCACGAGGACGTATTGAGACCGTGGCGGTGCCCTCTCGGAGGTTCCAGTATCGCCTGCGTTGGACGCCATCCCCCGGTCTCGGGAAGCGAGCACCCTCCCCGGGGAATCTGATGATTGAAGAACCCCTTGGACCATTGGAAGATAGCCCTATTATCCCCTCTCGTCCACTCGCCATTTGATGACAGACAACGCAGTCACCACAAATATCAGGAACGGGATCATCGGGAGTCTGGCCGGCGGCATCGTCTTCGGCATGGTCATGGCGATGATGGGTATGATGGCGATGGTCGCCAATCTCGTCGGCAGCGAAAGCGTCGGCGTCGGATGGGCCGTCCATCTCGTGATCTCCTTGATCTTCGGCGTCGCCTTCGGCGGCATCCTGCACGCCGTCGACTGGAACCGGATCGTCGCCGGCATGATGTGGGGCGTGGCCGCCTGGATCGGTGGTGGCCTGATCATCATGCCGCTGATGCTCGGAATGTCCGTCTTCCCGCTGGGCGCCTCCGCCGCATGGTTCAGCCTGCTCGGCCACCTCATGTACGGCGTCGTGGCCGGACTCGTCGTCTGGGGCATCGAACGGCGCACCAGCGCCGGTGTGCCACAAAAAAGCGTCACGCAGTAGACGTCTGAGGTCAGACCAAACGTCTTGACGGGGGTGACCATGACGAGGTTCAAGTGGACTGGACCACTTCATGATGCAGCAAATCCACGTGATCCAATGACGCCTCCACCCGGTCCCCCGCCTGCAGCGGCCCCACACCGGACGGCGTCCCCGTCAAGACCAGGTCCCCCGGCTCCAGTGTCATGATCGAGCTGACGTGCGCCAGCAGTTGCGCGACGCTCCACACCATGTCCTGCGTCGTGCCCTGCTGGCGGACCTCGCCGTTCACCTTCAACAGCAACTCGGCGTTGGAAGGATCCACCCGGTCTTTTCCAAGCAAGGCGGACACCGGACAAAACGTGTCGTAGCCCTTCGCCACGGCCCACGGCCGCCCCTTCTGCTTCGCCACCGCCTGCATGTCGCGCGCCGTGACGTCCAACGCCAGACACCAACCCCGCACATGGTCCAATGCATCATCCTCCGTCACACGGGTCATCCGCCTGCCCACCACGACCCCCAGCTCCACCTCATGATCCACACGCCCCACGCCCGCCGGCAAACGGATCGGCTCACCGCTGCCGATCAACGCGCTCGGCGGCTTCAAGAACAAAATCGGTTCCTTGGGAACCGAGGAGCCCAACTCCTTGGCATGCTCGGCCCAGTTCTTGCCGATGCAGACGATCTTCGTCGGCCGGTCAAGGGCGGCCAGCGGCCATGTCGCCTGCCCCTCCGGCTCGCCGCGTTGTTGGTCACCTTTTCCCGTCAAGACATCCACCCGGTCGAAATCACGCCGGCATCCCCCGTCTCCGGATAGCCTTTTGGGGAATACTTTCGGTCACCCCCCACGGAAACCCAGAACAACCCAACCCCGCCCATTCAAGCGGCATGAGCTTCGACGACGTGAAGACCCATCAAGGCCGACCCTACTCCGGGATGCGCGTGGGCGGCTCCCACACATGGCATTACCCGGACGGCCGATGGCACGAGACCAAGGCAGCCCCCGACGAATGGACCTTCGAATACAGCGCGCGCAAGAAGCGCACCCGGGCAGCCCCGCCCGGGAGCGGGGCCCCTTCTGGCACCGGTTATCATTGGTTCATCCTCGCACACCAGCATGTTCGCAAAGTGGACGCGGACGCCTACGACACCCTCATGCAGGGACTCAAATTCAAGATCGCGCACAAACGGCCGCACTGGCGCCGATGGTCCAGCCAATACCCCGACCAGACGGACGAACGCGAGCGGGTGATCGAGACCCTGGAGGATGTTCTTTCAAGACTGAAATCCCAGCGGGGAGAACACGCAAAATTGCTTCCTCGGGCGGAAAATCCTTCGTAGCGGCGTAAAACCCATCGCCACCTATTTGAAACACCCACCGCTCGCTTGTCCCATGGGAGAACGGATGAGGCAGCGGGCCTTGCGTCTGACCCCCGGGCAACGATGGGGCATCCGGGTCGCCGGGATCGTGCTCACAATGGTCGGCGTCCTCTTCGTCGTCATGGCGTTCTCCCAGATCCTTCAGGGCGGACCCTCGCCGGGCGACGAAGACTTCATGGATCGCGCCAGACAGCAAGCAGGCACCATGCTCGCGTACTTCGGCATCGGAACCGTCGCGTTGTTCTTCGGCATCGCCCTCTTGCAACTGGGCTTCCTTCGGCCCTACTCGCAGATCGTCGCCACGGAGACGGAGGGGGCCGTGGAGACGGTGGGTGGCGCCCTGGGCCGGGGTTGGAAGAGCGCCAATGACCCGGCAACCGCAACAGAGACGATCCGGGTGCGATGCCGCGGTTGCGGCAGTCTGGAGCAAGAGACCGCAAAATTCTGCTCTGCGTGCGGAAAAGGGCTTTGAGGCCCACTGTGCTGGCCGAAACCGTTTTCACATAGCGGCCCGAACCGGTCCTTATGCGTGTTACGGCCGGCCTGTTGGTCTCGCTCTTGATCCTGGTCAGCCTCGCCGGTTGCTTCTCGACCTCCAACAACGATGGCGGCGAAAACGATCCCACGCAACCCCCCGCGTCGTCGTTCGCCCCGCGTACGCTCTACCTGAGCCCCGACTCGACGCTGGTCGAACAGGCGCCGCAAGGGGAAGGAAGCATCGAGGCCGGCGACTTCATCACGAAGTGGGCCACCCGCAGCGGCGCCCACCCGCAGTTCAACCTGGAAGGGTTCGACCCCGAACTGAGTCCCTGGGACTGGATCTCCGCGGACAACGCCACGATCACCCTCTACCTCACCACGGACGCCCCCGTCTTCCCGGCCGAAGGCGTGCTCCCCGACGTGGCGGTCTGGCTGGGCAGCAGCCTGCACGCCCCCCTTGTCGCCTCGACGAAGCTGGACGGCCCCCTGATGCCGGACGAGGTCACACCCGTATCCTTCGAACTGGAGGGACCCGAATCGCAGCCGGCCATCCTGGGCCTGGGCGGGATCACCTTGTTCGTCACCGTGACCATGACCCAACAGGAAGAGCACAACGTGCGCATCCTCACGGGGGGAGAACACGCATCCGAAGTCCAACTGGAGACCAAGGAGTTCCGACCCGCAGACCTGGACATCCAGGGGCAGCTGGTCCTCGAGAACCAGACGATCTCCGGGGAACTCCTGCTTTCGGATCGGTTCCTTACCGGGGTCCCCGATTCGGGCATGACCCATGCCGATCACGAGATCGAGGTGGGAGAGAACGACCAGGTGCTTCTCGCCTTCGTGCAACCCCGGGGGGACGGCGGGATCATGGACACAAACGGGCACACCGTGGACATGGACATGACGCTCATGGACCCGAAAGGCGAAACCATCACCTGGGGCGTCACCCCGTACCCCTTCGAACAATTGTGGCTCGTGGGCGACAGCCTGAGTCCCTACCAGGGAGAGACGCTCACCCTGCGCGTGTCGCACCATCTTGGGGTGAACATGGAATACGAAGGGATCATCCAGACCGGTTGACGGTTTTCCCCAAGTGCCCCGCGCGCAACCGCTGCCGCAAAGACAGTAAGCCTTAAGGAGAACGCGCCGTCAAGTGACTGCCAGCGACCGCCCATCCGGATGGGCGCCTGGACCCGGAGAGGGCCCCATGCCTCAAGTCGAATCCACCCCCGATTTCACCCGTCAAGTCCACGAACGGATCGCCCAGCGTCTGCAGGTCGTGCGCGAACGCCTGGGTCATCCGCTCACCCTGAGCGAGAAGATCCTCTACGGCCACTTGGACGACCCCGCCGGGGCCGCCCTGGAACGAGGCAAGAGCTACCTCATGCTGCGCCCGGACCGCGTCGCCATGCAGGACGCGACCGCGCAGATGGCCGTGCTGCAGTTCATGCTCGCCAAGATGGACACCACCGCGGTCCCCACCACGGTCCACTGTGACCACCTGATCCGTGCGCAGGAAGGCGCCGAGCCCGACCTGAGCAACTCCCTGGGCGAGAACAAGGAGGTCTTCGATTTCCTCGCCACGGCCGCGAAACGCTACGGCATGGGGTTCTGGAAACCCGGCGCCGGGATCATCCACCAGGTGGTCTTCGAGCAATACGCCTTTCCCGGGCAGATGATGATCGGGACCGACAGCCACACCCCGAACGCCGGCGGGCTCGGCATGTGGGCCAGCGGCGTCGGCGGTGCGGACGCCGTGGACGTCATGGCCGGGATGCCCTGGGAACTGCTTCACCCGAAGATCACCGGCGTCCGGCTGGAAGGAAAACTCGACGGCTGGAGCGCCCCCAAGGACGTGATCCTGAAACTGTGCGGCGAACTCACCGTCAAGGGCGGCACGAACCACGTGGTGGAATACTTCGGACCCGGCACCGAGTCCATCAGCGCCACCGGCAAAGGCACGATCACGAACATGGGCGCCGAGCTCGGCGCCACCACCTCCATATTCCCGTACGATCGCCGCATGCGCACCTACCTGGAATCAACGGGCCGCAACGCCCTCGTGCCGATCCTCGAGGACCACCAAGACCACATCATCGCGGACAAACAGATCGCCGAAAACCCGGAGCGCTACTACGACCGCGTCGTCGTGATCGACCTGGACGAACTGGAACCCCACCTGGTGGGCCCCCACACACCGGACCTGGCCCGCGAGATCAGCCAGATCAAGAAAGCGGTGCGCGAGGAGGACTACCCGGCCCGGATCAGTGCGGCACTGGTGGGCTCCTGCACGAACTCCAGCTACGAAGACATCGCCCGCGTCACGGACGTCGTGCAACAAGCCCAGGCGCACGGGATCGGTGTGGCCACCTCCTTCCTCGTGACCCCAGGCAGCGAACAGGTGCGGGCAACCATTGAACGCGACGGCCAGATGCAGAAAATGAAGGCCGTCGGCGCGCAGGTGCTCGCCAACGCATGCGGGCCCTGCATCGGACAATGGCGACGCCCGGAACTCAAGGACGACGCGACCAACGTGATCGTCACCTCCTACAACCGCAACTTCCCGAAACGCAACGACGGCAACCCGAACACGCTCGCCTTCATGGGCAGCCCCGAGATCGTCATGGCCCTCGGGCTCGCCGGCCGACTCGATTTCGACCCCACCAGCGACGAACTCAAGGACGCCGACGGCAAACCCTGGCGCCTCGTGCCGCCCAAACCCGCCCCCGAGGTGCCGCCCGGCGGCTTCGTGCAGGACCCTGCAGGCTACCAACCCCCCGCCGACGACGGGGCACAGGTGGACGTCCACGTGGACCCACGAAGCGACCGGATCGCCCTGTTGGAACCCTTCCCGCAGTGGGACGGCCAGGACATGAAGCGGCTGCCGCTTCTTCTCAAAGCCCAGGGCAAATGCACCACAGACCACATCTCCCCGGCCGGTGCCTGGCTGCGCTTCCGTGGTCACCTGGACAACATCAGCGACAACCTCTTCAGCGGCGCCGTCAACGCCTTCACCGGTGAAGCAGGAACCGGCAACGACCCCGTAGGCGGCCGAGAAGACGTTGCATTGAGCCAGATCGCGCGCAACCTGAAAATGGCAGGCCAGCGCTGGGTCGTGGTGGGCGACGAGAACTACGGCGAAGGGTCGTCCCGGGAACACGCCGCCATGGAACCCCGCCACTTGGGCTGCGCCGCCGTGATCACACGCAGCTTCGCCCGGATCCACGAGACGAACCTGAAGAAACAAGGCGTCTTGCCCTTGACCTTCGAAGACGGCGCGGATTACGAGAAAGTGCAAGAAGGCGACACGGTCTCCATCCAGGGCCTGGACGGGCTCGCCCCCGGCAGACCGCTCAAGGTCACCCTGGAACACCCGGACGGCACGCGCGACACCTTCAACGTGGACCACAGCCTGAACGAAGACCAGGTGCGCTGGTTCCAGGCCGGCAGCGCATTGAACGTGATCCGGGCCGCGAAATCCTGATCGGTCACGAACCAGGCACCAATTCGGGGTTTCCTCAAGGTAATCCCTGCGGCGAAGGGGTTCAAGAAGAATGCGGGGATGCCGTCAGGCATGCGATTGAGCACGAACTCCTGGGTCCACTTTCCCCTCCTGATCGTCCTCCTGCTTGCGTTCGTGGCACTGGCAGGATGCATGGACGGCGGCGATGCGGCTGAACTGCGCTTCGACGACCACTCCGAACTGGGCAGCATCCTCGTCGATGGTGACGGGATGACGCTCTACATCTTCACGAACGACGGACCCGGCGAGAGCACCTGCTTCGACGAATGCGCCGAGAACTGGCCCCCGCTTCTTGCCGATGAGGTCCCGGACGCATCCGACGGACTCGAAGAGCGCCTGTCGCTGATCGACCGGAACGGGACCATGCAGGTCGCGCATGACGACCGGCCGCTCTACTATTTCGCCGCGGACCAAGGACCCGGAGCCGCCAACGGGCAAGGCCGGGGCGACGTGTGGTTCGTGGTCGAAGAGATGGGCTGAGCGGGACCCGGTTTGGGTCGTCTCAGGGAAGCAGGTCGCGCGGGCAGACCTTGGCGACCCCGATCCCGAAGAACCACTCGATGCAAAGCGGATCCGATGCATCGGGCTCGCACTGGAACGTGATCCCGTGGTCGTAGTCCGAGAAACAGGGCACGTGCTGCGCGGCCGCGGGTTGCGGCGTGAAGGCCAGCAGGGCGAGCAGGACGAGGGTCACGACGATCAGCGTACGCATGGACATCAACCATGGCGAACAGCCGGGTGGTTGTAGCGTTTTCGCGCGGGTCACTCCGGGTGATCTGGGCGTTGTCGGATCACACCGGCGCACCGGGCGCGTCCGACTGGAACCCCTGACGCTGCATGACGCCCCACTCCTGATGCCCCATCACGAAACGAATCAGACCCCGCAGACGCCAAAACACCGTGAGCTGGCGGTATCCGAACGGCTCCAGGACCACCCAGAGCATGAACCAAAGCCGGTCCCGTTGGCGCGGATAGAGCCGGAAAGTGATCCCGTCCAGCATCATCGCGATGCTTGTAAGAAGCAGGCCGTAACCATAAGCAAAAACCAGGAACCAAAGGGCGAAGGTGACATCCAAGACCCCGAGGCCGACCCCCACGGCAAGGCCGATCAGCCCGAGCAGTTCCACGAGCGGCGCCAAGAGCTCCACGAACAAGAAATAGGGATAGACCACAGAACCCATCGCCTTGTACCGCGGGCGGAACATCACGCCCCGATGCGCCATCATGGTCTGAGCCAGCCCCCGGTGCCACCGGTCGCGCTGCCTGCCCAGACTGCCCAACGTCTGCGGGACCTCTGTCCACGCCACCGGGTCCGGGATGAAGTCCGCCTTGTGGGGGCCCCCGTGGTCCTTGCCATGGCGGCGCAGGCGGAGCACGAGTTCCATGTCCTCCCCGATCGTCGACGTGGAATACCCGCCCGTCTTGATCATCGCGTCGCGCCGGAACAGGCCGAACGCCCCTGAGATCACCAGGTTGCCGCCCAACCGGTTGAGACCCATGCGGCCCACCAGGAACGCCCGCGTGTATTCCACCATCTGGAACCCCGGCAAGGGCCGGCGCGGGACCCGGGGTTCCTCCACGCGGCCCCGACCCATCCGGCAGCCGTTGGCCACCCGGATGTTCCCCCCCGCCGCGACCACGTCGGCGTCCTCCACGAACGGCCGCACGAGACGCAGCAAGGCGTCCGACTCGATCAAGGTGTCCGCGTCGATGGCGCACACCAACTCCCCGTCCGCCAGGTTCAACCCCACGTTCAACGCATCCGCCTTCCCCCCGTTCTCCTTGTCCACCACCAAGAGATCCGGATAGACTTCGCTGCGATAGATGCCGCGCACCCCGCGCGTCGGGATCCCCTCGTCGTAAAGCCGTCGGCTCGGCGTCAATCTGTAGACCGACTTCAACACGTCCAGCGTGCGGTCCGTGGAACCGTCGCTGACCAGGACCACTTGAAGACCCGGATAATGCAAAGCAAGAAGGGAACGCAGGCTCTCGGCCACCGTGGACTCTTCATTGTACGCCGGGGCGATCAGGCTGATCCGCGGCAACGCGTGAGAGCGGGCCATACGCTCGGTGTCCTGGTCCCGATGCGCGCGCACATGGTCTTGGACGGTCGTGAACGCCATGAACACCTGCAGTCCGTAGAACGTGTTCGCCACGAAAAAGAACGAGATCGCAAAGATCTGCAATGCCACGAGGAACTGCGTGAGAAAATGCTCGATCAAGACGCCGCCCTCCCCTCTACTTCCACCGGCTCAAGCACCCGTACCGGCGTACCCAGCGATTCCAGGGCCGCATTGGCCAACCGCCCCGCCGGGCCCCCCAGGCGGGCGGTCTCCCGCAGCAACACCCAGCCCGATGCGCCCAACTCCGCCAGGGCGAGCGCCGCGTCGCGACGCGGGTCCGGATGCCGATCCGCCAACAGCAACTCAAGACTGCCCGCCGCCGAGCAAGCCCCCAGTCGCCCCAGGCCCCGTGCCGCGGCCGCCCGGACCACCGGCCGGTCGTCCTCAAGGAGCCGAGTGATCGCCTCCACCGCTTGTTCCCCGCCCAGAATGGACAACAACCGCGCCGCCTGCACGCGTACGCCGAACGCCGGGTCCCGGACCGCGGCCAGCGCAGGGGGCAAAAAGAGCGGGTGCGCCAACCCCAACGCTGCCGTCAGGCCCGCCTTGCGCCCCTCTTCGGTGCACGCCTGGAGATGATCGGCCAACGGTCTGAGCGCCGGAGGCCCAATGGACACGAGTGCGTCGATCACCGCGATCCGGTCCGCCATGGACGGCGTGTCCATCAGGTTCAGCAAGCGCCGGATGTTCTCCGGGCGCGGATGCCCGGCGCACCAAGAGGCCGCCTCCGAGCGCACCAGCGGATGCGGGTCCGCCAACAAGGCCGGCACCTCATTCTCGCCGCCCCCCGTCGCCGTGAAGACCCGCACCGCGTGCAACCGGCGCCACCATAGGCTGCTCCTTGTCGCCCGGGCCGCCTGTTGCAAGACCCCCGTGCGCGCCGCGAAACGCGTCAGCCGGGCACGCTCTTCACCCCGGACAAGCCGTGCCACCTGCATCAAGAGGCGAGTTCGATGCCGGACCGGCACCCTGTTCAGCCGTGAGTCCAGCCCCGCCTCGTGCCGCTCACCCTGGATCGCCAACAAGAACGGGCCGCGCAGCTTCACCTCCACGCGCGCATAATGTACCCGGTCTCTTTGTTCACGCCAACCATGGAGGAAAACGAGCAGGAACGCAACCGTCGCCCCGGCGATGATCACCACGACCGCCAAATGCAGGACGTCATCCAGTACCCCGGTCATATCAATCCTCCAAAGCCCGCTTGACGCGGGAGGCCAACACGGGGACACTGAACGGTTTCGCGACATGGTCCGATGCGCCCAGACCCAACGCACGCACCACCTCATCCTCTCGCGCCCGCACGGTGAGCATGATCACCCGGGTCTCGGGCACCACCCCCCGCTTCGCCAACAACCGGAGCACCGTGAGACCGTCCATCCCGGGCATGTTCACATCCAGAAGGATCACGCGGGCCTTCAGGTCACGATGTTCACCGGCCAGGCGCTTGAGTGCTCGCGCACTGTCGCACTCCCATGAGACCCGCCAGCCTTTCTGGCTCAACGTCTCCACGAGCAGATGCCCGATGGTGGGGTCGTCGTCCACGACGAGCACATCCACCTTCTCGACGGGACGGCCTTGCCCTTCCCCGCCCGCGATGTGGACCCGCGAGCCCCCCGCCTGTTCCGCGTGTCGGCGCGCCGCGTCCGCTTGATCCATGAGCTCACGCAGGTCCCTGCCATGGAGCGAACGTTGCGCGACCCCAGCGGAAACACCCGCCCCGGTCAAGGACTCTTGCCCGGCGCGCATCCGCGCCGCCTGGAACTCTTCCACCACGAGCCGCAGCGTCTTCTTCGCATCCTGGGCATCCATGCCGTCCAGTGCCACCACGAACCGATCCATGTCCAACCGGCCCACCAAGGAACCGACCTCCAGGTGAGCCGCAAGCACCCGAGCCAGACGCGCCTCCTCGCGCTCGGTGGCCACGTACCCGACCTCCTGGCGCAGACGCGACGCCGAATCAAGCCGCACCACGGCGATGGTGATCCTGGAGTGCTCCTTGGCCGACGTCTCCACAAGACCCTTCAGCCGATCCTCGAAGGACGGTCCGGCCGGCAAACGGGTCACCGGGTCAAGATGGCCGGTGGCCATGCGCGCGTTCTTCCGGGCCAACCGGTTCTGCACCCGTGCCACCAGGACCGCCGGGTCCACAGGTTTCGGCACGAAATCGTCCGCTCCCGCTTCGAACACCCGCCGCAGACTCTGTTCGTCATCGCGGGCGGACAAGAACACCACGCTCAGGTTCTCCCAGCGCGGGTCCGTGCGCAAGGCCAGGCAGAGGTCCACGCCGTCGATGCCGGGCATGTTCAGATCGGTGACCACCAAATGCGGGGAACAAGACTCCAATGCATCCCAGATTCGGTGTGTCCCCACCACCGCCGTGACCTCGAAGCCGTGCCAGACCAGTACCTCCCGCACCATGGAAACGATCGTCTCATCGTCGTCCACGACGAGCACCCGGCCCCCCGTACGTTGACGCGACTGCACCAGATCGCGGAACGTGGTGGCGATCTCCCGGGGTGCAGCGGCGCGCTCCACGACCCGGTGGGCGCCCGCGCGCGCGGCACGTACCCGGTCGTCGATTCCCGGCTGGTCCAAGACGACGAGGATCGGCAACCCTCCAGCCGGCCCCAGAAGACCGTCAGGCAGGCCCAGTGAATCGCCCGGGTCAGCCGCGTGCGCGACGACGCCCGTGGGTCTCTTCGTCTGCATCCACAAACCCGCGTCGTGCGCCTGGGCCGACAGCATCACGCGTTGCCCCATGGCCTCCAACGCCGCCCCCATTTCATCGCGCCAGTCGGGATCCCTGGAGACGACCCAGACCAAGGCGTCGTCCCATCGCGCTGGGATCTCAGGGCACCACCGCGTCAACGACCGCACCAACTCAAGAAGCCCCTTCGCCACGTGCACCGCCTCGGAGCTTTTCATGCCCGGCTTGAAGCAGGCGGCCAACAACCGGGCCTGATGCGCCGGGCGGTCCAGACCGATGCGCTGCAACCGCCTTGACAAACCGGCAAGTCCCTCTTCCGCCTGCGCCAGCGCAGCGGCCCTGGCCGCCCGGGTGGCCAACTGCGGTTCTTGGGGGGAACCGTGTCCAGAGGCGCGAATCAGCTTCGCTACGAAGGCTTCCTGCTCCACCAGGTCCTCCAACACACTGCGAAGAAAGCGCGCCAGCGGCCCCCGGCCATGGTGCGCCTCCACCGGGGCGCGGCGGGCGGCCGGTGTCTGCCGGCGATCCTCCGTCGTGGCCCCGTCCGCATGCACGGTTCCCGGCGTGGGATGTTCCGGGTCCCAGTGCACAGGGGTGGGCCCGCCCAGGGAAACGGGTGGGGGTCCGGTGTCCCCAGGGGCGCGCTGCGGCGTGCCTTGGCCCCCGGCTTCCTCGAGCAGCTGCTGAATCCGTTCGACGCGGGCGCGCAACCAGGGTGAATCCGCGCGGACCAGTGCATCGTGCTCAAGACGCTCTTCAATCTCCCGCGCAACTTCCGAGCCGTGCAAGAGGCCGTAGGTACCGAGGCTGCCGGCGAGTTTGTGCGACTCCCGGATCGCCGCTTCCCGGGTCCCGATGGAAATGCCGCCGTTTTCCAGTTCCGCCAAAGCGCTTTGCAACACGCCAAGGCGTCCCTGCATGCTCCCACGGGCCCGCTGCCACAGTGGGACCAACGCGGGCGGGACCCGGTCCGGCCCCGGCCTCTTCTCCGTGCGAGCCCCATCGGTCGTATGAAGTTTTTTCAACGCTCGCGGTTCCAACCCAAGAGTCCCTCCAGTTTCTCGGCCAAGCTCATGGGATCGAACGGCTTGACCACGTGCCCGATCGCCCCGGCGTCGTGCAGCCGCTGGGCGAGCCCCGGTTCCGATTTCGCGGTGAACACGACCACCGGGACGTGCCGCGTCGAGTCGTTCTTCTTCAATTCACCCAGCGCCGTGAGCCCGTCCATGCCCGGCATCATGTAATCCAGAAGGATCGCATCCGGTGGATCCGCACGGGCCGCCTCCAGCCCGGACGGCCCGTCCGCCAAGGCCCGGACCCCCCATGTGGTGGTGGCCTCCAGCGCCATCTTCGCAACTTCCCGGATGTCCTCGTCGTCGTCAATGATCAATACCTGCCGCGTCATGCCCATACCTCCCTATCGCCATTCCGGCTCGTGAACCCAAAAAAATCACACGCCTGGTGATCCACGTCATTGTACATCCACCTCGTTGGGGTCCTCCCCGCGGATGTCTTCGCCCGTTTCCATGTTCTCCCGCGGCAGCATCATGTAGAACGTGCTGCCTTTCCCCGGCTCGCTGACGAGACCCACATGTCCGCCGTGGGCCTCCACGATGCCCCGCGTGATCGCAAGACCCAACCCGCTTCCCCCTTTGTCCCGGGCGTCGCCCACGTCCAACTGGGAGAACCGCCGGAACAGTTGTTTCTGTTTGTCGCGAGGGATCCCCGGTCCCTCGTCCACCACACTGAACCAGACCCGGTCCGGATCCATCTCGGTGCTCACCCGCACGGTGCCCCCGATCGGGGAGAACTTCACCGCGTTCGAGATCAGGTTCACCAAAGCCTGATGGACCCGATGTCCGTCCGCGACGATCGTCACGTCCTCCCCGGCGGTCACGAGACGGACGTCGTGGCTGTGCGCGAAACCCTGCAGACTCTGGACCGCCTCCACCGCGAGCTCCCTGGTGCCCACGGGCGAGACCGCCATCTCGAACCGCCCGGCCCGCAGCCGCTCCAGGTCCAACAGGTCATTGACCAGCCGGATCAGACGCTCCGTGTTGCGCGAAGCCATGTCGATGAGCTTCGCCCCCTGCTTCGGCAAGGCGTCCTTCATGGTGCCGGAGAGCAGCTTCAACGAACCGTGGATCGAGGTCAGCGGGGTGCGCAGTTCATGACTGACCACACTGACCAGCTCATCCTTCATCTTCTCCAGTTCCGCACGTTCCGTCACATCCTGGAAAACCACGACGACCCCCCGCACCTTCCCCTCCTCGACCAACGGGCTCGCCACGTACGACACCGGGAAAGAAGAACCGTCGCGATGCCAGAACACCTCCCCTTCCACCTCCCGGACACGACGCCGGTCCAGGACCTCCCGGACCGGACACTCCGAGGCCGGATACACAGAGCCGTCTGCACGGGAATGATGCACGAGTTCATGCAGGTTCTCCCGCACAAGTTGACCCTCCGGGAAGCCGGTCAACCGGGCGGCCGCCTCATTGACGAAAACCACACGGCCCTGATGGTCCGTCCCGATGATCCCTTCCCCCGCACTGTCCAGGATCGACTGCATGCGCCCGCGCAACGCCTCCCGCTCACGCTGCGCCTGGATCCCGGCCGAAGCCGACTCGGAAAGCCGCTTCGCGTTCAGCTCCGCATCACGCGATCTGCGGAAGGCCTTCTCCATCTCCACCTCATGACGTCGCTCCCGGTCCGCCAGGCGAAGCGTTGCCTTCAACACGCGTATCTGCCGGTGGTGCGCGAGACCCGCCAACACCACGGACAAGACCAGACCCGCACCGGCCAACAACCACGCCGTGTCGCCACCATGGTGAACGACCGCCATCATGAATCCGACATGGACCGCGAGCGCGATCACCACGAGTGCAGGGACGGACAGGATGAAGACCCCCGCCGCGACGACCACGAGCGAGAGACCCACCGCGGCCGCCGGTTCGCCACTGACCACCAGGAACGCAGTGAGCAACGCGGCCAAGGCCACGGAACTTCCCGTGCTCAACGGGACCGCCAGGCCCGGGTCGCTGTTGGGCTGCAGGGCCGTCAAGACGACGAGGAGGATCACGCCGGCCATCCCGAGCGCGATGGCGCCCGCCAGCCGCCCCAGATCCGGCGGTGGCCAAACCAGCAGATAGAGACCGAGCAGCGCCAGAACCGGCAAGGTGGCCAACGAGATCCGGCGGTTCCCGTCGCGGGTCTCCGTCCACCGCATGGCCTGCAAACGAGCCTCCTGGTCGGCGGCCTGGCGCGCGCTGGAGTTGGTCACAGCGGCGAAACGCCGAAAGAACAAGACGCGGCGAGAAGAAGGCACGCGGGCTCATGGCCCACTCGGACCCACCAGGCCATGTAAAGACCACATGAAGCACCCACGTCCCATCAGACAAAGTGCCCCTCCCCCCGTGCGGCCCCCACGACCCAATCCCCAAGGAGCGAGACAAGGTTGCCATGTCAATGGTGATTGCGGGTGGCTTTTTTTGTACCCGGGCGCAGGTGGCGCCGATGCACGGGGAACCGCAGACCCTGGTGGACCGAGCCGGCCTGCGCCTGGCGCGCAATCCGTTGCAGCGGGCGCTCTATCTGGTCCTGGGCACCCTCAGCCTCGGGCTTGCGACGCTCGGCTTGTTCATCCGCGGATTCCTCCCCACCACCCCCTTCCTGCTGCTTGCCGCCTATTGTTACGGGCGCAGCTCCGAACGCATGTACCGTTGGATCTACGGCCACCGGGTCTTCGGGCCCATCCTCAACGACTGGGAACAGCACCGCAGCCTCTCACATCGGACGAAGCGGGTCGGTATCGCCAGTGTGTGGGTCGGCATCCTCGTGTCCATGAGTGTACTTCATTTCACCGTGCCCGCCGCGCGAGAGGTCTACCTGCAGGCGGTGCTGTTGGTGATCGCCACGAGCGTGACGGTGTTCCTGGCCACGCGACCCACCTCCCTGGACACAACCTCTGGCATGTCGCAGATCCCCCGTAGAGGGCTCACCGTGCGCACGAAGGCGTTCGCGGTGAGCGTCCTGTGGCTTGGGTTGCTCGCGGCAGCAATGGTCCTGCAGGTCCAAGCGGCCGACCCGCCGGCACCGTACCACTGGATCTTCGTGGCTGCGATGGGTCTCCTGCTGACGGCGCCCATTCTCACGCAGTACACAGCCCCATCATGAACAGCAGGAGGGTCTTACGTGCAAAACACGTAAAGCTTATATATGCACGTGTAATACACGTAACTACGTTGACGGTGTTTTTGAGCCCATGGATGTCCATGAAGTGCACGACTTGGCCCGGAATGGACAGGTTGTCAAGGCGCCCAATTATCATCCCGGAAAACGGGGCATCCCTTTCCAGGCGGTTCTCGTGGCCTTGGAACGCTGTTACCATGTCGCCAAAGACATCAGGGAATCGGAAGACGGAAAGGTCTTGCACCAAAGGGGGTGGTATGCACTCTCGAACCTTCCCCACAAACGCCGGCTGCGAGTGGACTTCGACGTGCACCAAGATCGGGGCGGCACCCTCCTCCTCGTCGTGACGGCCTATCACGTGTGATCTACATGAGCGCAACAACGGACCCAAAAAACAAGACCACGCCGAACCCGCAGGATTGGGCACAAGCGATGCACGAGACCCGCAACCGTCTCATGAAGGACAAGCCGCGGGCGTTCCCGTCAGGGACGAAAAGGAAGTGCCCCGTGTGCCAAAGACGTACCCTCGAAAGCCGCGACGACCTCATGCGGGAAACCACCGTCGGCTCGATCGTCCTGATCCACCACAATCTTCATGGCGCACGGTGCACCCAGTGCGCGACGGAGTTCCTGGAAGCCTTTGAAGAGATCACATTGGAAGAAAACGGTCCCGAGAGGATCCTTACAGATTACCAGGCAAAAGTGACAAGCGTCTCCGGCAGGAACCTGGGCACCTATTGGCCCAAAGACGTCGTGCGCATGATGGACCTTCACAACCAAGACGGTCTGCGCGTCCAGATCCTGGACTCAGACACCATGGTGATCAGGCGCGAACACGACCACGAATAAGACCGAAGTGTGGAACCCTGCCACATCGAAACATGATGGGGGGTCAATGCCCGCCCTGGGATAGCCCCGCGCGGATTCGAACCGCGGTCGGGGGATCCAGAGTCCCCCATGATTGGCCTCTACACTACGGGGCTGCGAGAAACGTGCACCGGGCCAGGCGCGGCTACGAACGTCCTATTTATATCCTTGACGGGGGGCCGGGCCCTTTCGCCGAGGCACAATCCCGGTCGGCCTACATGTCCTGCTGGAGACAGTCTATTTGGCCGGCCCCGCGCAATCCACAATGTATGACCGGCCAAGTCGGGACCGTGACCCGTTACTACACGAACATAAACGTCGCAGCGGTGCGACTCAACGACATCCTTCGCCTCGGGGATTTCGTCCAACTGGAAAGCACCGACGGGGAAGTGACCCTGCCCGTGGAGAGCCTGGAACTGAACCATACGCCGATCCGGTTGGCGGAGGCCGGCCAAGAGGTCGCCATCAAAGTGCCCAAACCGGTGCGTGAAGGGACACCCGTGAACATCACCATGGAGGCACCGTGGCCTTGAGCGGCCACATGCATTCCGTCGGTTTCCCTTTGCAGGAAGTGCGTCCGGTCCCCCCCACCCGGACGCACAAGAAGGGGATGGGCCCGACCGGATTTGAACCGGTGATCTGCGCCTTGTAAGGGCGCCGTCATAACCCCTAGACCACGGGCCCGCGTGCCATGCCGGAATCCAGAGAGTGGGCGACCCCGGGGGACGATTTAACGCTGGCGGCCGGTTCGCAATGGGAGCGACTGTTCAAACCATGGGCGCGGCATCGGCGTCGCCCGTAAAGTGTCGGCTTCAGGGATTGAAGCACGAAGCGTCCACAAGACCTATATGCCCCTATGCGGGCCGCCCTCTTGATGCGATTCCAACTCTCCCTCGCCGTGCTCATGCTTTTTGCCTTGGTATTCTCTGGGTGCCTCTCCGGCGGGGACGATCCCGTAGACACGACCGATGACGACGCGACCGACGGTGACGACTCGGGTGACACCTCGGACCCCGACGACGCGTCGGATCCCGATGACACGTCGGGTCCTGGAGACGACGCAGAGTGGACGGCCTCCATTGAATCCTTCAGCGCGGACCCCACAAGCGGGACCGCGCCCGTGAACGTCACGTTCACATGGGACGTGGAGACCAACGACGAGAACGCGACCTGGAGCCTCGCACTTGGGGACGGCGCCACGGAAGACGGCGACGTGACCGACGGTGAGGATTCCCTCGTTCACGGCTATGACGCCGGCAACTTCACGGCGACCTTCACGCTCACCTACGGAGACTCCCAGACCGTCGAGGAGACGGTGGATCTGACTATCGAGGCAGGCCAAAGCGTGCCCGATGAGCTGGTGTTCACGTACGACCAGCCGACGCTCGGATGCGTCGGCGCCCTGGACGAAGAAGTCGGGTTGATGTGCGTTTCCGCGCTTCTCGGCCCGGAAGAACCCGCCATCGACGGACACTGGCAGGAACTCGACGAGAGCTACTGGGGCCTCAGCTTCAGCGTGACCAACGGCCTCGAGGATTACCAGGACACGGACTGCACCGCGTTCAACGAGGACCTGGAACCGCTCGGGACGGACCTGAACAACGGTGGTGATGCCTGCGCCGGGACGTTGCCGGAGGGCACGAAATGGTTGTTCCTGTACTCTTGGATCGCACCGTCTCCCGGGATGGAACTGGAGTTCACCGCCTAGACCGCCGGGCTCCACCGAAACCTCTCGCGCAGCCGCATTCATCCTCACTCTCCCCCCCTTTTCCCCCTCTTGCGTCCATGTTTTTTGCCGGCCGCTTCAACACCCAAGCCCCCAACGAGCTCGTGGACCGATCCCCGGGCCCGTCACGAGGCCAGATTTATAGGCCCCCTGCGCGTTGCAGGGGCACGCGAGAACGGGACCCGTCATGACCGAACAGATCCATATGGCCGGCATCCCGGCCGGCTATCAGCGCACCTTCGACGCCCGCCCCCTGCGCCGGGAAACGGATTACATCGTCTTGGACCGCACCGCCTTCTATCCCACGGGCGGCGGACAGGAACACGACACGGGGGTGCTTCGCTTCCTGGACCCCCAGGGCGTGCCGGGGGAGGTGCGCGTCAAACGCGTGCAGAAAAAAGGCGACGAGGTGCTGCACTGGCTGGAATCACCGCTTCCAGAAGGCGTCCAGCAGGTCACCGGGGAAGTGGACTGGGACCGACGCCTCGCCCACATGCGCATGCACACCGCGCAGCACATCGTGACGGCGCTGGCGTACGAGCTCTTCGGCCGCGCGCGCACCGTAGGCAACCAGATCCATCACGACAAGAGCCGGATCGACCTCGGTCTCGACCGCCTGGACCCCACGGACCTCACCCAACTCGAAGAGGACGCGAACCAGGTCTTCAACGCGGGCCGACGGGTCACCGCCTACGAGGAAGCCAGGGAGAACCTGCTCGCCCGGGTGGACCCGGAACGTTCGAACCTGGACCTGGTACCGGCGCACATCCCGCGCCTGCGGATCGTGGAGATCGACAAGACCGACCTGTGCCCCTGCGCAGGGACCCACGTGGAGAACACCAAGGAGATCGGTCGGCTGCGCATGCTCGGGACCAAATCAAAAGGGAAGGGGAAAACACGTGTCGAATTCACGCTGGACGGACTCGGCGACATGCTGGAAACGGACAGCCGGCGTTGAGTCCCTGGGAAGATCGTCAGGATGAGAAGGAATAAGGAGCGGCCGAAGGAGCGCCTTTAGTTGTTCACGTCGACGACTTCGACTTCGAACTCCAGGGCCTGACCGGCGAGCGGATGGTTCAGGTCCACCATGACCTGCTCGTCCTCGACCTTCTCGACGCGGCCGTTGAACACGGTACCGTCTTGGCCCTTGAGCGCGACATCCATGCCGGTTTCCGGCTGTTGCTCACCGAAGATCTCCTTCTTGACGGGGATCACGAGTTCTTCATCCCGGCTCCCGTAGGCTTCCTCTGGAGGAAGCTTGAACTGCGTGGGCTTGCCGGGGGCCAGGCCGCGCACGGCCTTGTCGAACCCATCGATCACTTCACCGCTTCCGACGGTGAACTCCAAGGGTTTGTCCCCCACGTTCGAGTCGAAAACGGTGCCGTCCTCAAGGCGCCCCGTGTACTGGATGGCGACCTTGTCACCTTCTTTGACGGACATAGGATTCGGCTCAGCCGGGCGGTGTTATATATCCTTTGGCCCGGCGGCGAGGAGGGTATATAGGCCCTGTTCCCTTTTTGCCGTGCTTTTTTTCTTCGATCGTCGACGGATCATGCGAGCCACCCCGAATCGGCAGGCCCCTCATTCAGCGAGCAGGACCAGTTGGTCGCGACGCGGCCCGAAACCTACCGAATGGAGCGGGACGCCCAAGGCCTTGTGCACCGCATCCAGGTAATCCTGCGCCTCGGCGGGCAGATCCTCCAGCGACTCGATCACCGCGTTCTTGGGTGACTTGCGCCAGCCCGGCATGGTCTGGTAGACCGGTTCGGCGATCTCCAGATCGTCCGGGTCGCTGGGGAACCGGTCCGTCTCCGTGCCGTTGATGTTGTACCGCGCGGCGAAGGAGACCTGCTCCAGGTCGGAAAGGACGTCCAGCTTCGAGACCGCCATGGTGTCCACGCCCGAAAGGCGCACCGCGTGACCCACCACCACGAGGTCCAGCCAACCACAACGCCTCGGTCGGCCCGTCGTCGTGCCGTATTCGTCCCCCACGTCCAGCAGATGCTTGCCCGGTGGCTTGGCCGTGTCGATCTGTGTGGGGAACGGGCCGCTGCCCACGCGCGTCGTGTACGCCTTCATCAGACCCACGACCCGGTCCACCGAGCGGGGGTGCAAGCCCGTGCCCGTGGCCACCGCGCCCGCCGTCGTGTTCGACGACGTGACAAAGGGCCACGTGCCGAAATCGATGTCCAACATACAACCCTGGGCACCCTCCAACAGGATGTTCTCCCCGGACTTCGCCGCATCCTGGAGGTACACCACGGTGTCCCGGATGTACGGCCGCAACCGTTTCCCCGTCTCCAGAAGCTCCTCGGTCATGTGTGCTGCGTCCACGCGCTCCCCGGAGCCCAAAGCCTCCAGGTAGCGGTTGCGCTGCTGCACCAAGGAAGCGACCCGCTTTTGCAGCCGCTCGGGACGAAGCAGGTCCCCCACCCGGATCCCGCTGCGCGTCATCTTGTCGGCGTACGTGGGGCCGATCCCGCGCTTCGTCGTGCCCACCTTCCCGGCACCGCGCGACTCCTCCTCCGCACCGTCGAGCAGACGGTGAAGCGGAGTGATCACGTGCGCGCGGTCCGAGACCACCAGGTCCGGTGTGATGCCGCGCGCTTCCAGCTTGTCCAGCTCGTCGAACAAGACGGACGGATCCACGACGCAGCCGTTGCCGATCACCGCCGTCTTCCCGCGCACCACGCCACTGGGCAGATGGTGCAACTTGAACGTCTCTTCCCCCACAACAATCGTATGACCGGCGTTGTTCCCGCCCTGGAAACGCACGATCATCCCGGCGCGCTCGGCCAGGATATCCACCACCTTCCCTTTCCCCTCATCGCCCCACTGGGTCCCCAAGACCAATTCAATCGACATGGATTCGCGCTGCGCCAGGACCGCCTCCCTATAAGCCCTTGTGCCCGGACTGCGCTCGCGCATGGGGGCGCCCGCACCGGCCGGCACCCGCAAGGCAGGCCCCGTCGGTCCCCAGGGCCTGAAAGCGCACACTGTACGGTTTCCACACGGCCGGGGGCGGCATTTCGACGACATCCCCAACAAGTATTATAGGCTCCATCGCGGCTGGACCGGATTGATGGGGCACGCGCTCACCGTCTACGCCGTGGCCGCCCTCCTCGTGGCCGCCAGCGCCGGCCCGGTGCTCGCCACCGTACGGGACGCGAGCCTGCTCGAGTTCGAAGCGCTCGACGAGCCCCAGACCCTCAACGATTTTCCGCTGCTCGAACGCGTCGAGGCATTCCTTCCCCCCATGATCGTGGATTGGCTCATCATCCGCCCGGACTCGGACCTGAACATCCCGGACGACGTCGGTTACCGCGTCGACGCCGACGGTCGCGTGATCCTGGTCTGGCCGGACGGGTGCGAAGAGACCCAGGAGCAGTTCCGGGACGAAAGCGTCTGCGACGAAGTGGCACCGGACTGCGAAGCGACCCCCCTGGACCCCGATTGTCCGGATGGACCCCTCCCCTGCCCGGACGGCGATAACGAGCCTGCAGCCAACGGGACCGCGACGGACTGCGCACCCATCGAGGAGTGTCCCACCGGGCAGATCTTCGACGACGGCGAAGGCGAATGCGTCATCGACCCGGAATGCCACGAAGACAACCCAACGCGCGGGGACCACTGCCCCCCCATCGAGCCGGTGCCCACCCCGACCTGCGCCCCGGGGTTCGTGGAGACCTACGACGGAGACTGCATCGCCACGATCACCCATCGCCTGCGCACCTTGCGCTTCGAAGGGACGAACAACGACGAGAAGACCGTGTACATCGAACTGAAAGCCCACTACCAGAACCTGAGCCTTGAGATCGAGCGAGGAGGCCTGCTCAACCCGGGATGGCAGGCGACACTCTACCACGAGGAAGAAGGCCAATTGATCTGCTGGGTGCCCAAAGAGGACCCGGAAGCCGAGAGCGACTGCGAACCTGCCCAATCAAGCGGTACCTCCAGCGCCCCGCTCAGCCTGATCGACCACCAGGACCCCGCACCGATCCCCCCCGGCAACCTGACCCTGCACGTGGAATACAACCCGTCCGCCAGCCCCACCTCCCAACAAATGGAACTCCAGCTACTCGGTCGCCCCACAAGCCATGACGCGGGATGAAGGCGTGATGAAAAACGGCTTCGACCCGGCCGGCCGGTACCCCGGGGACGCACAAAAGGGCCCGCGACCCCGAACGCGCCAGAGCGCGCACGACCCGCGCGACCGCAACGACGCCCGCCAAGGCGCCGTCGTCTCGCTGGCTGTGCTCGCTGCCCTCTTCACCGCCGCATTCATCTTCGCGCCGCTACTTGATGCCACGCCGTTCTGGCAAGACCACTTCGGCGCCGCGTCCAGCCGGATCGGCCTCTTGATCTACGGGTCCTTGATCCTCTTCGGCGTGCTCGCGCGCACATGGAACCCGCTCACCTGGGAATCCGAACTCGTCGCACGGGGCGCCAAGGCACTCGCCCACGCGGGTCTCTTCTGGTGGCTCCTGGTCCCGCTTCTCGATGCGCCCCGGCTCGCCGCACTCGCCATCTTCCCGCTGTTGCTCGCTGCACCGCTTGCGACGCTCGTCGTCGCGCGCCACGCGGCCGCATTGGGCGCCCCCGCACGACGGATCGTCGCCGCCGGTGCATGGATTGCGGCCAGCGCCAGCCTGCTCATCGTCATCCTCGTCTGGAACGACCCCGGCCCGATCCTGCTCGCCGCGGCGGCCCTGCCGCTTTCGGCCGTCCACCTGCTGGCCCCACCCTGGTCCGTCCGACAAGCCCGGCAGCAGGCAGAACATACCGAGACGACCGCGGCCGCGGCCCCCGGACACACGGCGCCCCTGGACCTGCCCGCCGGCACCGTGCAACCGCCCGGTGGGATGCTCACCCTGATCGTCACACTGGGAGGCCTGCTCGTCATCCTGCTCGTGGTCGCGCCCGGGCTCCCGCTCACCGCGCCCATCGCCTGGGCCGCGCTCGTGGCGTCCCTCCCCCTGGTCTCCCGCGCGCTCATGGCGCGCGGCGGCACCGCGCATCCCCGCGCCCTCCCCGGTCCAGTCGCCATGCGCCGGCACGAAAGCCGCATCGCCACGATCCCCGATGAACGCCTGCATCGCCTGGACGACGCCATCGAACGGTTCCTGAGCCTGGGCGCTGCCCGCAAGGACCTCGCCGAACAGATCGCACTCCTCCTGCAGGAAGCCGATGAGGAGGCCAGCACGAAACGGATCGAAGACCACCTGCGCAGATTGCCCCGCTGGCCCTGGGCCCGTCGCGCGCGCGAACAAGGCCTCGTCAAGCTGCTGCGCGACGGACTACTCAACGCGGAGGTCCGGACGTGATCGCCCATCGTGCCATGGTGATCCTGCTTCTTGCGACCCTGCTCGTCGCGTTCGGCCTCGGCCTCGGCCTCGCACCGCTCATCGTGTGGGGCCTGAGCGTCGGCGGGGTGCTCGCCTACGCGCTCACCACCAAGCCTCCCCATGGGGCCACCGGCCGCTTGCACGTCGACCGGAACCACCTGCGCATCGGCGACACGGTGCGCGTCCAAGTGGAACTGGATGTACGCTCCGGCGTCGGGCCCATCTTGGTGCACATCCCGCTGCCGGAGCGCCTGCAACTGGCCAAGGGGTCCAACCTGCACCTGCTTTGGAAAGGACCACGCCCGCTGCGGGCCCGGCTGCGGTTCGACCTGCGCGCGGACACGCGCGGCCCGGCCACGCTCGGCGGAGTCCAAATGCACGCGCTCTCCCCGCTTCGTCTCAAGACCGGCGAAACCCGCAAACTCAGCGAAGACGTCCAGGTCGCCGTGGAACCGCGCGTGCGCCGCGTCCCGCGCCTGCGCCACATGCGCGGGCACGGTATCACCCTGAAACCCGCCGGCGACAGCGCCATGCTCGGTGCGCGCGGGAACGACTTCGAAGAAGTCCGCCCGTACCACATCGGCGACCCCCTGCGCAGCGTGAACTGGAAAGCCACCGCCCGTCAAAGCCACGACCACATGCGGCTGATGGTCAACGAATTCGTCCCGGAAGGCCGCCAGAGCGTATGGCTCTTTCTTGACGGCGGAGCCCACATGGAGGTGGGCTCCACACGCGAGAACGCCCTCGACCACGCCCTGGAAGGATCCCTCGGCGTGCTCTCCCATTTCCTCGACCGGGGCTACCGCGTCGGCGCCACGATCTACCACCAGAAAGAGACCCGCATCTACTACCCGGACGTCGGCACGCGCCAACTGGGCCGGCTCACCCGCGCGCTCGCCACGCTCACCGCCCATCCGGGCGGCGACCCGCTGGACCGCGCCGTTCTCGCCTCGCGCGGGTTCCTGCTTCGCGAACGCCCCCTCGTCCTGCTCGTCACCCGACCCGAACACGACCCCGCCGCCACGCGCCGCGGTTTGTCCCAGATCCGCTCCATCACCGGGCACGGCGCGCGCAGCGTACCGATCCTGCTCATCGCCCCCACACCCGTCGCACACACCCTGGCAAGCGGCCATCACCCCATCACCGCCGCCGTCTTGCAGACCGCCGCCCGCGCCGCATACCAGGACATCCGCCGGCGCGGCGTGCGCGTGATCGACTGGGACCCCGCACGGACGCCCCTGGAACGATTGATCGTACGGGAGGTGGTCGCGAAATGAACCCCTACGCAAAAAACACACAAGCGGACCCCAAAGAGACGATCCCCGCTGCCCAACTGCCACCCGCCTGGCGAGCCCAACACACACTGCACCAACTCCGCGTGCTCATCGTCGCAGGCATCGCGCTCCTGCTGGTCAGCTGGCGCTCCCCGATCATGGAACCGCTCTTGGACGCGATCCCCGAGTTGGAGACCCCCTGGGGGTTCCCCCTTCCCACCCGCTACCTGATCCCCTTGACCCTGCCCCTCGTCCTGGGGATCCCCCTCGCGCTCACCCGGTACCGGGCGCCGCTCATCCTATGGGTCGGCCTCGCCACCGTGCTGGCGACCACCGGCGTGCTGGAAGTGGCCCGACTCAACTGGGTCGCCTTCGCAGGCGGCGTCGCCTTCCGCGTGGAATCGGGACCCGTGCCGCTCGTGCGCAGCATCGCCGGTCTCGCACTGGTCTTGTGCGGCGTGCTGCTCATGGCCCAACAATCCGCCCACCATCACATCGCCCTGCTCGCCGAACGAGGCGTCCCCCGCAATGAACTCACCGTCGTACGCCGTCGCCTGCTGCGCTGGGAGCACATCGCCGTGGCCGGCGCCTTCGCAGCCGGGACGCTGCTCATCCTGATCACCGCGATCAGCATGCAACTGACCGAGCGGGCACCGAGCGAGACCAGCCGCTTCCTCCCCGCCGTGGTCTGGGTCGGTGCACTGCTCGCCGTGATCGCCACCGTGATCGCCTACCTGGCCCGCGACCGGACCGAGTCGTGAGCACAGTCCCCGCCACGACGACGCCACCGAAACGCCGGTCTGCCCGGTTCCAACGCGCCCATGCGCTGGTCCCCCGCCCGTCAAGGCCCCTGCGATACCCTTTCGTAGCCCGTGGATGTCCCGGGAATCCACCGACCGGGCACCCCTGGAGGCCACACCCCGTGCAAGAGAAACAAATCGTCAGACCCTACCCCGCGGCCCGACGTGCCGCCGAACTGGAATACGCGATCCGCGACGTGGTCATACCAGCACGAGAGATCGAGAAGCAAGGCCACAAGGTGCTCAAACTGAACATCGGAGACCCGGGACCCTTCGACTTCCCGGTCCCTGAGCACATGGTGCAAGCGCTCGCCGAAGGCGCCCAGGCCGGCTTCAACGGCTATGGACCCAGCGAAGGGGACCCGGAGCTGCGACACGCCATCGCCGAGCGCGAAGGGCGTCGCACGGGAAAAACCACCAGCGCCGAACAGGTCCACATCGGCACCGGCGTCACCGAGGTCTTGCAGATGCTCTTCGGCGCGACCCTTTCGCCGGGCGACGAGATCCTGATCCCCGACCCCGCCTACTCGCCCTACGAAGGCCTCGCGCACTACTTCGACGGACGACCCATAGGCTACGCCACGAACGAGCAGGACGGCTGGCAACCCGACGTGGACGCCCTGCGCAAACAGATCACCCCCAAGACCCGCGCGATCTGTCTGATCAACCCGAACAACCCCACCGGCGCCCTCTACAGCGAACGGCGGCTGAAACAGATCGCGGACCTGGCCGCGGAGCATGAAGACCAACTGTTCTTGATCTCCGACGAGATCTACGACGAGATGACCCTCGACGGAGAGCACGTGCCCACCGCGAAGGTCGCCAAAGACCAGAGCGTGGTCGCGCTCAACGGCTTCTCCAAGGTCCACCTGGTCACCGGCTGGCGCATGGGCTACGCGGTCTTCCACGACCCGCAAGGACGCCTCGAGCAGATCCTCGACGGCTTCATGCGCACCGCCCGCAACCGTCTCTGCCCGTCCACGATCGCGCAGCGCGCCGCGCTCGCCGCACTCACCGGGCCGCAAGACCACGTGCAGGCCACCATGGAGAAACTGCGCACGCGGCGGGACGTGATCGTCAAAGGCCTCAACGAGACCCCCGGCGTCTCGTGCGCCCGCCCCGAAGGCGCGTTCTACGCGTTCCCCCGGATCGACCCGCTGGCCGACGGCGAGAAGACCCCATGGAAAAACGACAAGGAATTCGTCCTGGACTTCCTGGAGAAAGAGCACGTCTTGAGCGTTCACGGGTCCGGATTCGGGAAACAATACGGCAAGGACCACTTCCGCGTGGTCTTCCTGCCGCAGGAAGAGGTGCTCGCCGAGGCGATGAAACGACTGGGGCGGTTCATGGAGAAAAGCGGGACCGTCTGAGCGGCCCTTCCGTTGTTCAAACCGGGTGACGAATGACGCTCCATAGGCGGGCGGGGCTCGCCTACGGCGGTAGTTTAAAAAAAGGCAAGGGGCTCGCGGGCCATCCGGCATGCCTGACCTTTATAATCTCCCGGAATCCCGCCGCACCCGGCCCAGCGGTCCCCGCGTCACCCTACTCACCGTGGTGGGGGTTTTGTTCCTGGGTTTCATGCTCGTGAATGTCGGCTTGACGATCGTGGACAGCCAGAAGCAGCTGGACGGACTGCAGCTGGAAGACGGCGACCGGATCGAGTACCACTATACAGTGACCAGCGAGGAAGGGACCCTGCTCGACACCACGATCTACAATGTGGCCCAGCGGGCCCAGCAGAAGGAGGGTTTCGCGGCCGGGGAAGAAGCGGACTACGGGCCGCAACGGGCCACGCTGGACCCGGCCAACCCTGGACTGGGTTGGGGTGCGGAGGTGGAACAGGCCGTGCTCAATTCAACCGTCGGCCGGATGGTCCGGGTGACCACCGCAGGCACCGAGGACTGGGAACCCTTCCCGCCGGACGGCCTGCAGCGCATGCTCGGGCCGGAACCTTTCCAGCGGACGATCTTCCTGCAGGAACCCGCCGCGGCCGAACAAGAAGGCCGGGAAGGCAACCAGCAGTTCAGTCTTGACGAACTGGAGCAGGCGATCGGGCCCGTGGAGAACGGCACCGTGTTCAACGCGGACCAGGTGTTCCCACCGAGCTGGGACATCGTGTTCGAGGACGTCAACCGCGGCAACCGCAGCGTCTTGTTCCGGCATACCGTGCAGGACGGCGAGTTCTTCGACGTGGAAGGGATCCCGGGCGGGGTCACCGTGGTCTTGAGCGAAGACGAGACCCAGCTTCATTACCGGGTGGATTTCGAGGAAGGGGCGATCTTCACCATTGGCGGCGAGGACCCGCTGCTCCAGGCGGGGTTCCAGCCCGGCAGCTATCACGTCGAACAGGTCACCGAGGAGCGGGTCTCCTTGATGTACCACGAGAGTATGGAACCCGAGACCATCGGGCGTCCCGTGACCGTCGAGATCCGCATCCTCAACAAAGTATAGGAGCCAATCCATGACCGAGACCGTATTCAAGATCGACCGATCCAAGGCCGCACAGATTCCGGAAATCACCCAGGACGAGATCGTCTCCCGGTTGAGCATCACCACGCGGGACTCGAACGCGTTGGGCATGGAGGAAGACTGCGTCTACGTCGTCGTGGCCGGACAGGAGGAAGGGGTCCAACGCGCCAAGGAACTCTTCGAATCCAAAATGATCGGCCGGGCGCTGCCAAAGGACCAGGCCGCCAAGGTCTCCGACGCGATCACCGCAGAAGAGGAAAGCGCCGCCGAAGGCATGGGCGCCATGTTCGAGTGAAGGCGCGACGCTCACGGTTTGTGCGGATCGCCGTGCAACGAGGCGTCCCCCGTACCTGAGAACGGGTCCCCGCCGCCGCTTGCCGACTTCGCTCCGGCCAGTTCCACGGTGCACGCCGCACAGCGGAGCCGGGCCCGGTTGTTGTATTCCCGGCACGACGGGCAGACCACCATGACCGGGCAGCGCGCATCGGGGGCAAAATCCTCCTTGTAGAACGCCCGCATCGCCCAGATGATGTGCGGCGTCAAGCCGAGGATCAGACCCACCAGGATCAAGGCCCCACCGCCGAAGATCATCAGGGCCTCCCAGCCACCAGGCGGTTGCGGCACGGGTCCCTGGAACACCGCCCGCCATCCGGGCCGGGCGAGCGCGAAGCCGAGCAGCACCCAGAGGGCGCCGAACGCCAGCGCCTTCCAGCGCCCCTTCATCGTGCCATGGCGATGCATCTCCCTTGCCGCGAGACCGCGCCGGTTTTCAGCGTTTTGCACGAACGCCATGAACGCAATGAACGCAGCCCCCAACCCCTAGTAAGCATAATTGGCCGCTCTCCGGTAGCTAATACGCCTTCTGCATCCCGAATACTCGAATGAAATCACAAACCATAACCCCCCCATCGCCATCCTGAACTTCCGGTGGGCCCATGCAGAAAATCTTCGCCTTCCAGACCGCGGCCGCGTTGATCCTGTTGCTCGCCTTGACGGCGGGTGCCACTGAGGCTCCCCTCGCCGCTTCGTCGCCCGCCGGGCATGACGAACCGCTCATCATGCAGGCCGGGGCGACCGGGGGCCATCTCGTGCTCAGGTCCCAATGGACGCCGAAGGATTGCCGGGAAGAGGGACTTGTCGGTCCGGCGCCTCACGCGCCAGAGCGGACGAGTGACCCGCTTGACGGACCGGTCGTGCCGCTGGGCCAAACCCTTCCGTCGTTCGAAGCGTGCCAAGGACTGCGTCCCGGGGCGCGCATGACGGCCCCGAGCGGCTGCACGTTGAACTTCGTCTTCAGCCAAGGAGGCGACCTCTTCATCGGCACCGCCGCGCACTGCGTGGGCGGCACCGGTCAACGCGTGTCGGCCGCGGGCGTCGGCGACTTCGGAGCGGTCGTCTTCGACGGCTGGGAAAACAACCCCAGCGCGATCGCCAACGACTTCGCCCTGATCAAGATCGACGCGCAACACCACGACGACGTGGACCCGGCCCTATGCACCTGGGGCGGGCCTACGGGAATCGGCTCCCCCGGATCGCTCCTGGACACCGATCTCCTGCTGGAATACGGCTGGGGCAGCGCCACGAGCATCGCCGCCGCATCCAGAGCCCGAATCCATGACGAGTTCCTGTCCTCCAGCAACACACTCTCCTGGAACGGCGTCGGTTCCGGCGGCGACTCCGGCGCCCCGCTCGTCTACGGCGACGGTCGCGCCGCCGGGATCCACACCGCCGGGCTCACGCCCGTTGCCGGCGTGGTACTGGAACAAGGGCCTACCATTGAACGGATCCTCGATCTCACCTCGGACGGGGGGTTCAACCTGCAACTGGAGACCGCACCGACCCAATGGACCGTCCCCGTCTAGCCCATGGACTCGAAAGGAAAACCGATCCAAGACGCATGGAGGCAGAATATGCGCCCCTGCATCGAACCGTTGACCCGGTCCAAGAACGCTTATAAGCCAGCATGGTCTTGGGTTGGATTGTTGCTGGTGCGATGATGCAAAACCCTTCCTTCATGGTCATTCTGGTCACGTCCGTCGTGCTCGCCGGTTGCTTCGGGAACACGGACAATGGGTCAGAGCCCACGGACGAAGACACCGCCACCGAACGCGTCGCCCCCGAGGCGTGGCTCGGCAATCTCAGTGAACCGATCCACGATGCGATCGACAGTTCGGTCGTCTACATCGAAGCGGAAGACGGCACCCGGTTGTCCTTGAGTCTCCACCTGCCGGCGGGGCTTGAACCCGATGCCCGGTTGCCCACACTCCTACAGCTCACACCCTACCAATCGGGGCGGACCTCGGACCCGGTCGAAGGCGTCTCTGGACCTACTCCATCATGGGCCGATTATGTACTGCGGGGCGCGGCCTACGTAGAGGCGGACGCCCGCGGGACGAACGGGTCCGAAGGTTGCCTGGACTTCGGTGGTTCCAAGGACCGCTCGGACGCCCGCGTGTTCACGGAATGGATCCGATCCCAACCCTGGAGCAATGATGTCATCGTCACGGACGGCGTGAGCCATCCGGGCATGGGGTCCGTCGTCGCCCACGCCGCCGACGAGGATCTGGGTGCCGCCCTTGCCCACGCACCGGTCGTCAGCTACTATCAAGACCAGTGGCTGCAGGGCGCACGGCTTGAACAGATCAACGAGTTCTACCAGGTGGTCGAACTTCAACCGGCGATGTACCTCGACCTGGAGGGCCTGAGTGCACAAGCCGCCCCGTGCACCGGCGAGACCCTCGTCCAGTACGCCCAGGTGGAAGGCCCCTTCACCGAGTTGTGGTCCGACCGGGACCTTTCCCGGCACGCCCACCTGGCGCAAGCACCGATCCTTCTCACACACGGCTTCGTGGACCTCAACGTCCACCCCGACCACTCCCAGCTCTACTGGGACGTTCTTCCTGACGACTTCCCGAAGTACATGATCATGGGTTGGTGGTACCACGGATGGCCCGACATGGAAGACCACCCGGCCGAGGATTTCGAGAAGGTGCGGCACCGGTGGCTGGACGGGACGCTCTTTGAGCACGACAACGGCCTGTGGGGCGAACCCCGCGTCTTGGTGGAAGACTCGACGGGGACCTGGCACGAAGGACAACAGTGGCCGCTGGAACCCAGCGAGCCGGTGCAATTGAACGCGAGCGCGGACGGCGGCTTGACCCCGAGCGCCGTCGAGGAGGGCGACGTGTCCTATATGGACAAAAACGGCGTGAACCGGGGCCGATGGGAGGACGCCCATGTGGCCTTCCGCACCGAACCCCTCGACGCGGCCCGCCTCGTCAACGGTGCGCCCACCGTGCACCTGCTCGCATCCAGCGACGAAGCCGAGACGAAATGGGTCGCCTACCTGCTCGACGAGGCACCCGACGGGTCCTGGGAATGGATCAGTCACGGCTACGCGGACAGCCACTCCTGGGGGGCCGAGGACGAATGGCTCGACATGGAACCGGGCAGCGTGTACGAATGGGACATACAGCTCATGCCCAGCGCCGTGGTCGTCGAGGCGGGCCACCGGGTCGCGCTCGTCATCGCCAGTCAGGACTCCGCCAATACGAACGGACTCGCCGGGGAGCCGCACTGCTGGGACGACCACCGAGGAGGCTGCTACAACCCCACCGGGATCGTGCCCGCCGAGACCGCCGGCCGCGCCACGAACACGATCCACCTGGGACCGGAAGGGACGAGCGTATCGTTGCATTGGACCGACCCGGAGGCCACCATGAAGGTGCCGTGGGGAAAACGGCCGTGAGCGAGTGCGTCTGGCCGCTTACGACCTGAGCCGGTACCCGCTCTTGAACAACACCACGGTAAACACGAAACAACCCACCGCCGCGAGACCGATCCCCAACGTGCCCGCGAGCACGTTCGCGTCGCTCACACCGACCATGGAGTAGCGGATCCCGTTCACCATGTAGAACATGGGGTTGAACATGGACACGTTCGCCGCCCCCTGCGGCAGCATCTTGATGCTGTAGAAGACCCCACCAAGGAACGTAAGCGGCATGAACAGGAAGGTCACCGGCAGGAACACGTGGTCCCAGAGGCGGCCCCACAGTCCGAACCAACATCCCAGGCAGGCGAAGATCACGCTCACCGCCACCATGTAGAAACCCACCAGGAAGATGTTCGTCCAGGGAAGGCTCGTGAACATCAGGACGATCGCGATGGTGCCCAGGCCCACCAGCACCCCGCGGGAAGCCGCGCCGAGCACATACGCCGACGCGAGCTCGAAATCCGACACCGGGGCCGTCAAGACGTCCTCGATGTAGCCCCGCATCCGGGAATCGTAGAGCGACGTCGCCGAGTTCTGGTAGGAGGCGTTCACGATGCCGAGCATCACGAGACCCGGCGCGATGAAATCCAGGTACGCCACGCCCTCGACCTCCCGGATCCGCGGCCCGAGCGCCTGCCCGAAGATCAAGATAAACAGCACCGCCTGAAGGACCGGAGGGACAATGGTCTGCGTCCACACCTTCATGTAGCGCAGGATCTCCCGTTCCATCACCGCGACCCAGCCCCGCATCAGCACAATCCTCCCATCAGACGTTGCCTCCCGCTTCGCGCCGCTGCGAGATCTCCCCCCGCTCGTCGAGCCGCAACCCGGTCAATTGCACGAACGCATCCTCCAGGCTCTGCCGGCTGATCTCCAGGCTTTCCACGCGGATCCCCTGGCCCACGAGGCCTTCCAGAAGCTGCGTGGCCACACGCCCCCCGCGGCCCCCTTGCGCCACAAGCAGATTGCCGTCCTCCTCCAGCCAGACCTGCATCCCCAGTCTCTCGGAAAGCGCAGCCACGTCCTGCACAAGTGGCTCGGCGAGGGCCACCCGGACCTTGTCGCTCCCGGAGCGCGCGGACAGCTCCCCCGGCGTGCCCTCGGCCACCAACCGTCCCTGATCGATGATCCCCACCTGGTCGCACAAGGCCTCCGCCTCCTCGATGTAGTGCGTCGTCAACAAGATCGTGCGTCCTTGGCTCTTCTGCTCGCGCAGATAATCCCACAGGTCACGTCGCAACGAGACGTCGATGCCCGCCGTGGGTTCATCCAGGACCAACAGGTCCGGTTCATGCATCAGCGCCTTGGCGATCAACAGACGCCTCTTTTGTCCCCCGGAGAGGTGGATCACCCGCACGTCCCGCTTGTGCAACAACCCGAACCGCTCCAGCAACGCCGCGGCGTTCGCACGGGCATGCCGCCGGCTCATCTCGAAATAGAGACCATGGTAGAACAAGACCTGCTGGGTCGTCAGGAACTGGTCGAAGTCGAACTCCTGCGGCGCCAGCCCGATCATGCGCCGCGTGGTCCGGAAGTCCTTGCGCACGTCCAGGCCCCCCACGCGTGCCTCTCCACTGGTCCGGCGCGCGAGCCCCGTCAAGATCCGGATCGTCGTCGTCTTGCCCGCCCCGTTGGGACCCAGAAGCCCATAGAACCCACCCTTCGGGATCGACAGACTCAACGAGTCCACTGCACGAAACGATGATTGCGACGACCCATCGGGTTTCGGATACTCCTTGACAAGATCCTTCACCTGAACAGCGAATCTTTGATCCGGCACGCTGGCGCGGATAAAGGGTCCGCTGAAAACCTCTTTGGGGCGCACACGACGCCAAGCGCGTACCCGATTGTTTTTATAGGTCGGCAGAGTCAGGGGAATACAGGGAATCAGGCTGCACCCGGCGAGACCGGAGTGCGCCAGTACCCAGGCGCCTTTCGAACAGACGCCACCCCAGGAGTTGTCCTGTTGGTAACCAGTAAGAAGGGGCCACGGGGTCGCCAGAAGGTTGGCACCCCGCGAGCCGCAAAAAAGGCCAAGCCCGCGAAACGGACAAAGGCGACGGCCGACACCTGTCAAGCGACCACGGTCAAAGGGACCCAGTGCCGGCTCAAGCCGCAGGAGGACAGTGCCTTCTGCGCCCGCCACGCCGCCAGCGAGACGGCCAAGGGGGTGAAAACGTCTCCTGCGACCCCCGCGATGAAAAACGGTCAAGGGCACAGCAAGCGCGGGTCGTCCGCCAAGAAAACCGCGGCCAAGAAACCGTCCGCCAAGATGGCGCCCCAGAGCACCGACGGCGAAGAAACCACAACCGTGCATCAGCCAGAGCCCACGGCGACAACGGCGCCGGCGACGACCGCCAAGAAACGGACCGTGAAGAAGCAAGTGGAAAAAACCGTCCAGCAACCGGATGCAGAGACACAGGCTCAAGACGCTCCCTTGACGGAAACGAAAGAAGAGACCCCCGAGGAAGACCCCGAGGATCTCGATTCATTCTACGGTTCTGAGTTCTCCACCACCATGGAAGCAAGCCCGTACGACGACATGATCACCACCGAGATGGCGGAAGGGGAAGAAGAGGTGGAACTGCGTGACGAACGCGAGTTCGGACGCGACCGACAAGCCCCCAAGCGCCCACGCATCACCCGCGAAGACGCGGAGAAGAAAGTGCGGGAACGGCTCGGACCCCGCCCGGAGATCGCGCCCGAGGAAGACCTCGACGAGACCCTCGCCAAGTATGACCGACGGTTCGAGAACGAAGTCCGTCGCGTGATGGGGATCGCTCCGCCTGGACGTGGACGACGCGGTGGCCGCCGACGCGGCCGCAGCGGCGGTGGCGGCGGTGGTGGCGGTGGCGGCGGCCCGCAACAGGGCGGCCCGGGAAGAGGCGGCGGCGGTCGTCGCCGACGCGGACGCCGTGGAGGCCGGGCGCGTCAAGGCGGCGGCCCGCCGGGAAGCGGCGGAGCACCCAGCAAACGCCGCAGCGGACCCACCGGCGGCGCAGCCCGCAAGGTAGGACGCGACTCGCCGTTGGCGCAAAAACGCAGTTCGCAAGGCCCCAAACGCGGCGTGCAACCACGGCGCAGACGGGACCCGGATGTGTGAAGACGCGATCCGGTCAATGCATCGGGGCGCCGGTCTGAAATGAATCAGTACGCTTAAACAGATACCCGCATCTGCCCAGCCCATGGTGCGGGGTAGGTTGCTCACGGTCTGTGCGTTCGTCTTGATCATCGTACCGGGCAGTGCACACGCCGGGCTTGTTCCCATGAATGAGCCGGAGTCGGTCGTCCGGTCGGGCGGGGATGAAAGCGGACCCGTGCTCGTTCCCGAGCAGGGCCCCGATACACCCCCGGTCACTCAGCCCGTGGCCACGGTGAGCGCGTTCGAAGAGGAGCTATGGCGTTTCACCGCGGGCACGCGCACGAGCACCGTGGAGCTTGAAGACGTGCAGTGGAACCGGGTCTTCCTGCGGTTTCATTCCTGGCCGAACCATCCCGGCGGCGATCCGTGGGACCGGCTCTTCCGGGCGGCCATTGACGGCGTGCAGGTCCTGCACGGCACCACCACGCGCGGCGATTTCGAGATCACCGAGGACCTCACGGAATACGCCTCCCTGTTCGACGGGACCGCAGTGAACGTGAGCGTGTATCTCGACAGCTGGGTGGGCGCCGGGATCTTCGTCAGCGCGGACCTGCTGTTCTACCAGGAACCCACCGCGGCGGCGGGCGACGCCCGCGCAGAAGCGGTCCGATCCGCCTTCACGTTCCGCGGGGTCTCCGGGACAAGCACGCACACCGCCTCCCTGGATTTCGGAGACGCCCCGGTGGAGCGCGCGACCATCGAACTGTTCACAAGCGGGCACACCCAAGACGGGGAGTTCTGGTACCTCAGCGCGTTGGGGGAACCGGAACCACCGCGGTTCAAGGTCTACATTGACGACGAACACGTGGGCACCGTGCACGCCATGCCCTACGTGTACGCGCTTCTCGGGTTCGACGGCAGCCCCACGGCCTGGCTCATCAACCAGCATCTGTGGTGGAGCGGTCACCAGGTGCTCGACCAGGCCGGTGTGTACACGGGGGTGGCAATAATCCCGCCTTACCGCGCTGAACTGCCCGACGGATTGTTGCCGCTTTTGACGGGTGATCGCACGGTGACCCTCGTCAAGGAGACCCATGGAGGACACTGGCCCACGAGCGTGAACTTCCTGATCGAACACGGAGAGTCCAATTAGGCAGGCGCCGTGGCCTTGGTCATGCGGGACTTCTGGGTTCGTTGCGGATCATCGTCGCCAGCTGGTCGCGCACCGATTCCAGGGGGCCGGTCTCTCGTTGCGCGCGCGCCATGAGGATCGCGCCCTCTTCCGCGGCCAGCACGAAGGTGGCCAGTTCCCCGGCCCGCGCTGGCGCGATGCCGTCGGCCACGAACGCATCCCGGTAGATCTGTTCCCATTCCCGGATGCCTTCCCGGCATACGTCGGAGATGGGCGACGTGTCGGCCGGTGTGTCCGAAGTGAGCGCGTTGACGGGGCAGCCGATGCGGTAGTGGGAGTCGAGCTCCATCTCCACGAGCCCATCGAAGAAGAGGCGGACGCCTTCGGAGGCGTCCGCGGCTTGTGCAAAGGCGTGCCGCAGGTTCTTGCTGGCCTGGGCGATCGCGTGCTGCGCCCCGGCCAGGATCAATTCTTCCTTTCCCCCGGGGAAGTGGAAGTAGAGCGAACCGCGGGGCGCCTGGCTCGCTGCGAGGATCTCGGCGAGGCTCGTGCCGTGGAACCCCTGGCTCATGACAAGCCGGGCCGTCGTCTGGACCATCCTTTCGCGGGTCTCGGAGCCCATGAAAGTCAATGGGGTGACAAAGCTATTAAATATGACGGTCGGTCTACTGAATATGTCGGTCGGTCTACCTTTTTGGTGGTCCGGCACACGCGAGGGAATGCAATGGCCGTTGGACAATCGAAACCCCAAAACCAGGCGCCGCCCAAGGTCCAATCCGTCGAACTTTCCACCGGAGTCCGCCTCCAGTACGCCGAGCAGGGAGACCCGTCGGGGATCCCCGTGGTGTTCCTGCACGGCCTGAGTGATTCCTGGCGGTCCTTCGAACTCGTCTTGTCGCGACTGCCCCGGTCCGTTCGTGCCTTCGCCCTCACGCAAAGGGGCCACGGCGACTCGAGCCGCCCCGAGACGGGCTACCGCTTCCCGGATTATGCGGCGGATGTCGCCGCGTTCATGGATTCACTCGGCCTGGAGGCAGCGGTCGTCGTCGGCCATTCCATGGGCAGCTGCAACGCCCAACGGTTCGCCGTCGACCACCCCGAGCGGACCCTTGGAGTTGTGCTCGTCAGCTCGTTCGCCGACCTGCCGAACAATCCAGCCGCACAGGAGGTAGGGCAGATAATCGCCAACATGGAAGAGACCGATCCGGAATTCGTGCGGGAGTTCCAGCAAAGCACGATCGCCAAGCCGGTCCCGCAAGCGTTCTTTGAAACCATCATGCACGAGAGTCTGAAGGTCCCCCTACGCGTATGGCAAGCAGCGACCGCCGGCAGCCTGAAGGACGACGCGCTTTCGAGAGAACTGGACACGATCCAGGCCCCGACCCTCATCATCTGGGGGGACCAGGACGGATTCTGTACCCGCAGCGACCAGGAACTGCAGAAGGCCACGATCCCGCACGCCCGGCTCACGGTCTATGAGGGAACGGGTCACGCATGCCACTGGGAAGAACCCGATCGATTGGCCTCCGATCTGACCCGCTTCATGGAGACGGCCCTTACTCATGGTGCACGATAAAACCAAGTAAAGAAGACGCCTGGGAAGGGCACCATCGCAAGGGTCAATGCACCGACACATCGACCCCCCGACATGCCAACGAGTCCCTGACAAAGATCCCTTGGAGACAGCAACATGACGCCACAAGAAACCCAGAGCAAGGAACAACTCATCCTGGAAAGCGCAAGGACCTACCACGACCGGGCGGTCCCGGTCCTGTTCGACCCGTGGGGCCGACGCCTGTTGGAAAACGTGCCTGTGGTGCCCGGCAATGCGGTGCTGGACGTCGCCTGCGGCTCCGGCGCGGTCACCCGGCTCGCCGCCGCCCGCGTGGGCGAGAAAGGCTTTGTGACCGGGTTGGACCTGAACCCCGGCATGATCCAGACCGCGAAAGAGGTGTTCAAGGACGTACGGCTGCCCGTGGAGTTCCACCTGGGCGACGCCACGGACATGCCCTTCGAGGACGCCCGGTTCGACGCGGTCTTGTGCCAACAAGGCGTGCAGTTCATCCCGGACAAGGCCCGTGCGGTCCAAGAGATGCACCGGGTCCTGAAAACCGGCGGATGGGCCGGCTTCACCCAGTGGCTCGGCATCGACCACATCCCCGGCTACCGGGTGCTGTGCGACGCCCTGGACCGCCACGTGGACCCCAAAGCCGGCGACGTGATGCGCACCCCGTTCCAGGCCGAAGACGGCACGGGACTGCGCGCCATCGTCGAAGAGGCCGGATTCCGGGAGGCCCGGCATGAGGTGCAAGTCGGAACCGTCCGCTACCCCTCGGCGGACGAATTCACCCAGTTGAGCATCGACGGCGTCCCGCCCGGCCCGAAAGGCCACCTGAAAGCTATGTATGAGATGGTCGACGCGACCCATCGCAAAGCGCTCTTCGAAGAGGTGCAACAAGGCCTTGCGCCCTACACGGACGACCAGGGAATCGTCTTCCCCATGACGGCCCACCTGATCGTCGCCCGCAAGTAGACGCTCCCCCGTTCTCTTCCCTTCTTTACATGCCCCAGAAACGGTCCTCTTTCCGCTTGATCCGGATCACCTGGTCCAACACGTCGCGCTCGTCCGGGTTCAACCGGCCCATGTCCACCAACTGACGCGCATCCTTGCCGGGGATCTCCGCGAAGAGCACGATGCCCTCCTTGATCTGCCGGCCCACCATGGGGCCGTCGACGGCCATGGCGACCTCGTCGCCCTGCTTCGCCTCCAGGATGTTCGTGTCCTGCAAGCGCAGCGATTTGACCGTCCCGATGCTGCGCCCGTCCTCACGCATCAGCTTGTGCCCCACCGCGATCCGGCCCCCCACCACGCGCACCCCGATGATCGCCGGGTTGGAGACACGGAACGTGTGGTCCTCCAGAAAGAGGATCTTCCCCGGGTGCACGATCTGCTTGCGCAACTCGGCGTCCACGTCCTTTGCGGCCCCCTGATGCCATTCCCCGTACTCCTCCATGAGCGTATAGATCACATCCCCCGAGATCAGCTTCACCTCCCGGTCCTCCAAAGCAGACTCCGCATCCGGCAGGATCGGCACGTTGAACGCCAAGACCGCCCGATGCAGCCGGTCCGTCTCCGCCGAAGCCCCGGTCACGTCGCGACGCGAGACCGGACCCACACCGGCCTGCCGGATCGGGATCCCCGCCAAACGGCACTCCACCGCCAACGCCTCCAAGGAACCGATCGTGTCCGCCTTCACGTGCACCCCCGCATCGGAGAGGTCCACGGTGGGTCGCGACTGCGCGAGCACGGCCTCATACGCCTCCTCCTCGTTCTCCGGGGTCACCACGCGAAGCGGCGCCCCCGCCGCGATCCCCTCCGTATCCCCCAACAGGACCTTGATCCCGGCGGCCGCATGGACCTCCTGCACGCGCTTGAACGCATCCTTCGGGTCGCGGATCTCATCCAGCGGTCTTGGCCGAAGCAGGGCCTTGATCCGGGTCATCAGGGGTTCGCCCTTCGTGCCCACGACCACAGAGTCCCCGGTCTTCATGCGGCCCGAGAAGACGATCGTGTCCAACGCCGGGCCCAACCCCTTTTCCTCCTTGACCTCCAACACGGTGGCCTCCGCCGGCCCCTCTTCCGTGGTCTCCAACGACGCCTCCAGGAACCGTTGTGCCAGACCGACCAGGAGCATCAACGCATCCGGGATCCCTTCCCCGGTGAGCGCGCATCCCGGCACGATCGCGATGGATTTGCGGAAATCCTCAACCCGGTCGAAACGCTCGCTCTCGAACCCCATGTCGTGCAGCTCGCCGACGATCCTGTAGACCGCCTCGTCCACTTTCGCCTGCACGACCGGGTCCTGTCTCTTCAGGTTGGCAAGCACCGGGCCCGAACGGCTGGCATAGCCGTCGAACCGGTCCGCCTTGTTCGCGAACACGAGAAACGGTGTCTTGGACTGCTTCAGGATCGTGATCGCTTCCTTGGTCTGCGGCTTGAACCCCTCCGTGATGTCCACCGCCAACACCGCGATGTCCGCCAGTGCCCCGCCGCGCGCGCGCAGCGACGTGAACGCCGCATGCCCCGGCGTGTCGATGAAAAGAAGCCCCGGCACCTTGAACTGTTTCCCCTTCATCAGCGCCCCGCACACCTCCTCGATCTTCGCGAGGGTCACTTCCGTGGCGCCGATGTGCTGCGTGATCTTCCCCGCCTCCCGGGCCACCACGGTGGACCCGCGCACCCAGTCCAGAAAACTCGTCTTGCCATGGTCCACGTGACCCAGCACGCTCACGATGGGTTGCCGCGTGTACCGGGTCACCTCCACGCCCTCTGCCACTTCGGGCCCCCGCGCAGCCGCGTCCTGTGCCGCGGCTTCGGTGTGAGCATCCGCCGCCTGCTCGACCCCCTTCTCCCCCCTTGCCGGGTCCTCCTCAGCAGTCATGGGCTCAACGGCGCCGCCGAACCGATTCCATTATATGGGATTGTCGGGGGGACTCGGAGCGCACGATGGCGTTTTGTCCTTTGACGGACTGCGAGCAAGACACGGTCCGACGGACCGTGGGAGCCCACCATGCCGCCCCGCGAACACCGAGCGCACGTCTTGCCAGTCACCATCGCGCTCGTCGCCCTGTTCGTGGCCTACACGCTCATGCGCGGCGACCAGGCGGCGCAGGAGTTCTCCTGGTTCCAGCAACGCATCAGCGCCACGTTCGGATGGCTCTTTCTTCTTAGTGCCTCGTTCTTCCTGGTCTTCGTGGTCGCGCTGGCCCTCAGCCGCTTCGGTGCACTCAAGCTCGGGGAGGACGACGCGCCGCCCGAGTTCACCCGGCTCGCCTGGTTCACCATGCTGTTCTCCGCGGGCATGGGGATCGGGCTCGTGTTCTGGGGCGTGGCCGAACCGGTCTCCCATTACGCACGACCCCCCATGGCCGAAGGCCGCACGGAAGCCGCCATCCTCGAATCCCTGCGCTTCTCGTTCTTCCACTGGGGCCTTCATACCTGGGCGATCTACCTGGTCGTCGCGCTCAGCCTCGGCTACTTCCACCACCGCCGCGGCCTGCCCCTGGCACCGCGAAGCGTCCTCCATCCGCTCATCGGGAAGCGGATCCATGGTTGGCCCGGAGACCTGGTGGACATCGTCGTGATCTTCGCCACGCTTTTTGGGCTCGCCACGAGCCTCGGGCTCGGCGCGTTGCAGATCAACACCGGCCTCAGCCAGACCCTCGGGGTCCAGGACACCGCGCTTTTGCAGATCGTCACCATCGGCGTCGTCACGGCGATCGCCACGGTGAGCGTCGTGCTCGGGGTCTCCCGCGGCATCCTGCGCCTATCCCGCTTCAACATGATCCTCGCCGCCGCCCTGCTGCTGTTCATCGTGACCGTCGGCCCCACCCTCTTCATCCTGGAATCCCTGGTACGCGGACTGGGCGTCTACCTGTGGAAGCTGCCGCAGACGAGCCTGCTCATCGGCGACGCCGCCGGCGCGAGCGCCCGATGGCGCAGCGACTGGACCCTCTTCTACTGGGGATGGTGGATGAGCTGGGCCCCCTTCGTCGGCCTCTTCATCGCCCGCGTCTCCAAAGGCCGGACGATCCGCGAATTCATCGTCGGCGTGCTCCTCGTGCCCGTGGCCTCGGCGTTCGTCTGGTTCGCCGCCTTCGGCGGCACCGCCATGTGGATCGAGCACAACCTCGCCGGTTCCATCTGGCAGGCCACGGCACAGGACGAAGCCTTTGCCCTCTACGCGATGCTCGAATCCGTACCGGCCACCCTCATCGTATCACTCGCCGCCACCCTCCTCGTCGTCACGTTCTTCATCACCTCCAGCGACTCCGGTTCCCTCGTGATCTCCTCCATGGCCACCGGAGGCGAACCCCGACCGCCCCGGCCACAACGGGTCTTCTGGTCCCTCACCGAAGGCACCCTCGCAGTCCTTCTCCTTCTCACGGGCGGCCTGGTCGCCCTGCGCACCGCCTCGATCACCATGGGCCTCCCCATGGCCCTCCTGCTGCTACTCATGTGCTGGAGCCTGGTGCGGTCCCTGCGCACGCACGAAAGTGCCCCCGAGAAAGCCCGAGAGCGGGACTGATGAATACTCCCGGTGCCCACACACACGTTCAAGTCCCCCCGCCGCATCGTGCACTGCAATGGCGGATTCCCAGGAAGCCACCGGGACCTCCCGTTACGGCGTCGTCGTGTGCCCCAAATGCCGCCATGCCCGCGGCATGGAACTGAAGACCCAGACCTCCACCTGCGGGCGCTGCGGACAACGCAGCGACAACCGGCGCCTGCACGTGCTTTACCGTGCCCAGGACGCCGAGGAACTGCGCACCGCGGTGGGCGTCGTGGAGGCCCGCGTCACCGGCGGCGAGGCGGCGCTCGTGAACCTGGAGGCGCTCGCCGAGGAGATCCGTGACCGGGCCCGCGCGCGGACCAGCAACACGCCCGCCACGGCGCCGCGGGACGAGGAAGGGCTCGTGCAATGGGCCGCCAGCCGCGCGGCCGGCGAACAAGGCACCCAAAGCCGCGTCCGCCGCATCATCGCCGCGCTCGAAGAAAGCCAAAGCGACGGCTTCACACCGAAGCAACTGGAAGCCGCCTTCGAAGCGGCCGGGCTGCCCCCCGAACGCGCCGACACCGAGATCCGGGGCGGGCTCGTGCGCGATGAACTGTACGAACCGCGGCCCGGGCGGCTGAAAAGACTGTGAGGCTCACCGGCGCGGTGCGTGATCCCCTTCACCGGTCCCTTGTGCAGCCTCTTTCGCCATCTGCCGGCGCAACTGCCGCGCCATCTTCGGCGGCACCACGTTCTCCAGGATGTTCTTGCGCACGTACCACACCCCCACCGCGCCATACGTGAAGACGGCCAAGGTCACCAGGATCCCCACAAGGGGATCGCCAAGGATCAAAGCCATCGCCCAATAGCCGACGTAGTAAGGCATCAGCAAGGCCACACCATAAAGGAACGCCCGCCACGGGTCCCGGTCCGCGATGGCCTGCCCCATGACCACGGTGGCGAACCCCTGCGTCATGATCCCCGCCATGAACAAGACGAACACCACGAGCGCGATCACCGCGATGTCGAAATGGGTCAACTGCGGCAACACGCCCTCGAACTCCACCACGCCCCGACCCACCAGGATGAACGCGTTGATCGCCGCGAACCCCATGCCGATCCCCACCGCGTAATACGGCGTGTCCCGCTTGCCGCGATACGAATGCCAGTTCACCGGGATGAACTTCCCCATGGTCTCCAGAAGCGGGTAAAAGACCACCAATTGCAGGAGCCCCAGGTGCCACGGCTGCGAAAGGAGAAAACCGGGCTGATGGAACTGCAAGAACAGGATCTCCACGAGGGTCACCGCCGATCCCGCCACCAGGCCCACCAAGAGCGCCATCAAGAGACGCCGTTCACTGAAAAACCCGTCATAGCGATGCAGGAACAAGTACACCAGGAACATGGCCGGCACCGCACTGAAGAACACGGCCACCAGCCCGGGCAGATTCGGCAACTGCACGGCGCGGCCCACGGAGCCCCCCTATTTCAACGTGGCCGAACCTTCTGGATTGATCGCCCATCCATGAAACCCGCCGGGACCCATCCCCTCGGTTTATGTAGCCGCGTGGGGCGTTGAACGCTGTGGATTCCCCGTCTCCCCTGGACGACCTGTTCGGCTCGACAAACGGCGACCCGAAACCCTCCAACGGGCCTCCCAGCGAGCGCCGGGACGAAGAGGACGACCGGGAACGCCTGCGCATCCTGTTCGGGACGCCGCGCGGAGACGGGAAAAGCACGAACGGCAACGGCCAGAACAAGGACACCTGGCCAGAACACAACTACAATGACGCCCCTCGCTTGCCGGGCCGCCCCACACCGGAGCGGCGCCCCGTGGGCCCGCCAAGCGAATCCACCGTCTGGGAGATCAACGAGATCCTCAGCGACGCCGAAGAGCCGCCGGCCGAACCCGCGCCCATCGCTCCGGAACCATCCCAAGCGCCGATCCCCTGGCCGACCCACGACGCCCCCTCCTCACTGGAACCGGATGCCTGGCTCGACCATCTCGCCCGAGAAGAACCCACCGCGACCACCACCGAAGCCCGACTCGTGCGGACCCTGTGGGGCGACCCCGCCACCGTCCGCGCGCCGCTTTTTGACACCACGGAGGTCCTCTACGCCAAGGAACCCGCCCAGGTCGAAGCCCTGCGAAGGTCAGCGGCCGCCGAACACAACGTCCCCGACAAGACCGCGCGCACGGGACTACTCGCCCGAATCGCCGCGAACCCGCGCGCCTTCATCTTCAAGGCCGCCGGCATGTTCCTCGGGCTCAAACTCGGGATCATGGGCGGCTACCTGGTCGCATCGTTGCTGTAGTGGGCCACCCCGCCACCGCGCGCACCGGTCCGGTTAAAAAAGAAGCCATCTTGCACGCGTTTGATGCCGGCACAAGCGCCCGAAGTGGACACCCCCTTCTCGCGATTGCGGGCAAGACTGGATGAACAAGAAAAAGGCACGGCACCGCCCGGCCCGTTCGCCCGTCGCGTGGACGCCTTCGAAGCCGGGGTGAAACGCTCGCTGGGCCCGCTCGGTCTGATCCCGTTCGCGGTCTGGGTTCTCCTCGCGCTACTTGCCGGATTCCTTGTGGGCACACTCGTCCCGACGACCGAGTTCATGGGCAACTGGATCCGCACCGGGATCGGGTACATCGGCGACGTCGCCCCCTTGATCATCTTCTTCACGTTGACCCCCGCACTCGTGCGGATGTACGGGACCGCCAGCGCCGGGAAATTCGCCCTCTACGTGGTCGTCGGTTTCGTCCTCACCACCACGCTCGGCGGCCTGTTCGCGCTTCTTGTCTCATTGATCTTCTTCCCGTTCATGACGCTCGGTTTCGGAGCGGCGAACTTTGCCGACCAGTTTGCGGACACCGCGTCCGCCACCGGGCTCGCCTTGATCGTGGAACCCGTCTTCCGGGCGATCTGGGGGGCCCTGTTCATGTCGGTGGTGATCTATTTCCTCGGCGGATATGGCCGCAGGACTCCCCGGAGCCCCCTTCGTCGGCTGTTTCGCACCGTCATGGACATCTACACGCTCATCGGTGTTCACGGGCTCAGCGCACTGGGCCGGTTCCTGAAGATCGCCATGCCTGCGATTTTGTTCCTCCTCGGGATCTACATGATGACCGGACTCGAAGACGCCCTCCTGGACGCACTTGGCGGTGCCGAGGGTGTGGGAGAACCAATCTGGACTCCTCTCGAGGCCTACTTCATTTCCGTGGGCGTGCTGGTGATCATCACGTTGCTCTGGCTCGCCTTCGCTGCCCTCGCGGTCACAGCGTACACGAAGTTCCCGCTCAAGCGACTCGTGGTCCGGTACATGAGTGTGGTCTATCCCTTTGCCTGGGCCACGTCATCCAGTGCCGCCAGTCTTCCCTTGAACCTCTCCACAAGCCGCGACGAACTCGGCGTGCGGCCACAAGTGCGCAGCTTCGTCCTGCCGATCGGGGCCACCGCGAACCTCGACGGGACCATGATGGCCGCCGTGGTCGGGACCATCGTGGCCGCGAAAATGGTCGGACTCGATGTGAGCGTTCTGGACTTCCTGTTTGCGATGATCCCACTGATCCTCATTACCATCGGGACCCCTGGCGTTCCGGGCGGCCTCGCCGTGGTCGCCGCTCCCGTCCTGGCCGCGATCCTGCCCTTCCCCACGGCAGCAGCAGCCGCCGTGTTTCCGCTGGTCTTCATTGCGATCCTCTTCGGCCCCAACGACATGTTCCGCACCGCCGTGAACGTCCTGGACAACGGCATGCTCGCATTGCTTCTGGACAAATGGTGGCCCGAGCGATTCTCCCCCGGCGCCGAGGTCAATCCCTGGTTGCCCGTGGGGCCCGACGTGGCACCCATCGAACAAGCGGGTGCTACTGGTGCCTCCTCCGGTGTCGTTTCCATGGGCCCGGGGCCGGAAGAACCGCCGAGGTGATCGGGCTCTCCCTTCAGAGCACCCAAAGGTTCAATGCGAAGACCACGAGGGCGGCGAGTGCGGCGCCCACGAACACCCCGGTGGGTGCGGCGATCCGCATGACGAGACCCCGTTGTCCCCCTTCCCCGGTCTCCGGCGGGGCGAACCACGCTTCGTATCCTTCCCGGACAAGCGCACCGGCGAGCACGGTCACCGGCACGAAAAGCTGCAGGACCATCCCGATGGCGAACACGGTCCCGAGGCGGGTGCCGTACTCCACGCTGGCGCCGAGAAGAAACGCGATCCCCAGAAGCAGCCAGGGGATCTCTCCACCGAGACCCAGTTGAGCGAGCCCGGAGAACACCCGCGCGAACGGCATGGCCAGCGAGGGCTGAAGACCGGCGGCGATCTCATCGGCGACCAGCCCGGAGAGGAACCAGACCAGGGCCGTCCCCACGATCACACCGGGCAGCAGGCCCGACGCCTGGGCGATCGCCTGACGGTGCGGCGGGTTGCCGATGTAATGGCCGACCTTGGTGTCCAGGAACACGTCCGTGCTCATGATGATGCCCGCCCCGAAAAAAGCGGTCACGCCCACCAACAGCATGACGAGCGCGCCCGCGGAGAACCCCACGAAGCTGAGCAGCACCAGGAAGAACAGGAAACCGATGGTCATCATCGGGGAGAGCGCCTGGATCGCGGTCTCCCCCGTGATCTTCACCGCAATGAAACCCAGAAGCCCGACCAACAAGACGGAAAGCGGGACCACCAACAACGCCCCCAGGATGGGAAGACCCCCGAGCCACAACAAAATGATGGACACGCCGATGCTCAGCGCGATCCCTCCCGCGAACCAGGGCGACGGTCGCTTCGTCTCCATCGCCGCCGGGTCCTTGCCTCCGAAGATCGCACGCATCCCTTCGGCGATGGGGCCACGCAGGCGCACCAAGGCGACCACGCCGGCGCCCAGGATCGCCGCGGCGGCCAGGAGGCGTGCGTTCGCTGCCCATACAGCAACCAGACCCGAGCCGGGGGAAGTCGGAGCGAACCCGAGCGGTTCATACGCAGCGGGGTCGAAAAACGGCAGCACGAACGTGACCAAGGCCCCCAATAGGAGAATGATCGCGATTTTTGCCCGCAGGAACCAACCGATCGCCATGAAGAACGGGTCGAGATAGAACAGGCCGTTGTATAACGGCCGGGTCTCCCAGGGCGCAGGCACGATCCCTTCCTCGAACCAGCGCCCGCGCCAGAACTGATCAAAAAACCCGGTGCGCGCGCCGGCCGGCCCGAACGCCTGCAGGTCCCGCAAAAGCACCCAGAACCCGGAGACCAGCCCACCCACCGTGATCGCGAACACGCTCTCGCGCAACCGGCTTTGACCGGCCTCATCGCGCTCTTTCGTCAAGCGAAGAAGCTGAGACGCCGACTCGAACCCGCCCGGGTATTGCAAGGGGCGCCGCACGATCCAGAGGTGGCGGTACATCTGGAACATCATCAACCCCAAGACGGCGCCCACGAGGAAGAAGCCGCCCAACGCGTACGGTGACGGCAACGCATCCAGAGTGTAGAAGCCACCGGGGGATACCTGGGTCGTCAGGAAGAACAGGGTCGGCAGGACGAACGCGATGGGGATCACGATCTGGCTCGCGCCCGTGGACGCCCCGCCGACATAATTGATCGTACCGGGCTGCCAACCGAGCATCGCGCCGGCGAAGAAGATCAAGTACCACGAGACCCCGACGATGATCCCCAACGAGAGCGCCGCGTACACATTCACGACGGCGAACAAGATTCCCACAAGCACCCCGACCACCAGCAGGCCCCACGGGATCGGGTTCCAGTTTTTCGGGTCCCGGTTGTGCCGTTCGTAGGCCTCCTCCAACGGCCCCCGGTTCACCTGGGCATAGAACTCGGGCGAGAAGGCCTCGGGCAGGGCCGGTTCACGAGAATCTTCCTCTTGTGCCGGCTGGTGCTTCCCGGTTTTGGGGCGCTTCGCCCTTGGGTCGCCACCGCGGGAGCCCATGGAGGTCCCCCACTCCGAGAACGTTTAAAGGGACCCGACAAGCGACCTTTTTACGGTTGCAAAAAGCAACCTATAAGCTCCTGACTGACCGGGGTTTGAGGTTTCACGACCGCGAATCGGCCAACTCCACATAGGGCTCCTCCTTCGGCGCATACCGCAAGAATCCATGCACGGGGCACTCCTGTCGGATGTGCCTGCGCCCGTCCTTGAACGTCTGCCATGTGAACGAGCATTCCTTTTCGCACACCGAACAGCGCGTGTCCACCGCTACCGCCTTGGCCTCCGCCTTGCCCTGTGCCGCGCCCGGCGCGGGTACCCCCGCTCGACCACCACCCCGCTTGCGCCCCGTCACCTTTTCGATCGCCAGCGACGCCAACCGGTCGGCGTCCTTGTTCTCTTCTCGCGGCACCCAACGAAAGAGAACCTCGTCAAAACCTTCCTGCTCCTTTTGCACCTGCTTCAACAGCGCCGCCAGGTGCGCCTTGTGGGCCCGCATGCGCCCCGTGAGCATGCCCACCGTCAAACGGGAATCCGCGATCACCTCCAGGCGTCGGGCACCCTGGCGCTTCGCCTCCTGCAGCGCCCGCAGCACACCATGGAACTCCGCCGTGTTGCTCGTGCCGCGGCCCGGCGGCTGCTCGGAAAGCTGAGCGCGCACCGTCCCCGCCGGGTCGGTGAGATGCACCCCGAGCCCCATCACCCCTTCCGGGTTCGGGTTGCAGCCGCCGTCCACATGGGCCCGCCACAAACCGGATGAATCCGTCGCCATCGCCGCCTGCGAAGGCCACACCCGGTTTCACCGTGTCGGTCACGCGGGGAAGCCTCATCACCCATCAGCGCTTTCTGGAGCCCGGCGATGCAAAAGAAGCGAACGGCACCCGAACACGTGCTCAGGCAGGACGACCGGCCACGGATCATGGCGCACCGCGGCGCCTCCCGTCATTTCAAAGAGAACACCTGGGCCGCCATCGATTCCGCCCTGGAAATGGGCGCCGACGGCGTGGAGATCGACGTGCGCCGGTCCGCCGACGGCATCGCCGTCCTGTCCCACGACCCCGACCTGCGCCGCACCCGCGGCGAACGCGTCGTGATCGCGGACCAGAGCGCGAACCTGCTGCCGGTCCCCACCCTGGAATCCGTTCTCGTGCTGATGGCCAAGAAATGGCCCCGGGCCCTTTTGGACATCGAACTGAAGATCCACAAGGAACCCCTCGGGACCCTTCCGCCCCACCGACTCGGCGAGATCATCGACCGCGCCGGCTGGCGCGGGCCCACCATCGTCACCTCCTTCGACACGCGCACCGTACGAAACTACGCCCGCGACGGCTGGACCACCGGCCTGCTGGAGGGAGAACGTCATCTGCGTGCCGCCACCGCGGCGAGCCTGCTCGCCCAATACGAAGCGGACGTCCTGGCCCTTCGGGACCCCGGGCATTACCGCAGCGTGCGCGACGCGGTCCATAATGCGGGCGCCGCGTTCTGGGTGTGGACGCTGAACCGCACCGCCCGGATCAAGGTCGCCCGTCGCTTCCTGGTGGACGCGATCCTCACGGACGTCCCCGATCACGCCCGCAGCATCGTGGAACTCCCGCCGCCCACCGCGACCGCCGCGGCGGATCCCAACGAGAACGAGGAAGGCGCACAAGCCTGAGCTCACGGACCGCGGTCCTTTTTGATCCCGGTGGCCTTGAAGCCGGGACGGTAAGGCGGCGGACCCTTCACCTCGTGCGGCGGGACCGGGCGCGGCTGGCGCACCATGCGCACCACGACGATCAACACGGTGACCGCAAGCGGCACCCAGATCGCGATCCACATCACGCCCGGCCAATGACGCTCCGCCAAAAGACCCAATACCACCGGCCCCCGGACATAGGACACCGCCTTCTCGTCAAGCCGGTAATTCTGGTAATAAAGCAGCAGGTTCGTGACCAACAACAGACCCAAAGGCGACGCATAGGCGGGGAACGCATGGATCGCCACCGCCATCACCAGGACGATCCCGAACAGGTCGAACGCCGCGTCCAGGTAGGCCCCGCCCCGGCTCTGGATCCCCATGCGGCGCGCCACCGTACCGTCCAACCCGTCGAGAAAGATCACCAGGAGCTGAAGGAAGCCGAAGATCCAAATCCGGCCCGTGAACCCGGTGTAGATCATGACCACATAGACCGGGGTCTGGGCCAGGGTGAGATGGTTCGGACGCACACCGAGGCGGAACAGGAAACGGGCCAACCAATCCAGCACTTCATCGCGCGCCTTCCCGCGCACGGAATGGCCGCCTGCCCCTCCGGCCAACCGGTGCGCCCGCTCCTGGACGACGGGCGTCTGCCCCGAAGGTGAAGACGACGAACGGGCCACAAAACCGCCAACGGGCACCCCGTATTGAACCCACCCCCAACGGACATGGACCCGGTCCGTCGGGCCTCCTCACACGCTGGCCCCACCGACACAATGAATGGGAACCGCCGGATTCGCCGCGCCGTGTCCCCCCCTGCGACCCCACACCGGGCCCCTGTGACGGCCCGCGTCACCTGCAAGCGACCCGAATCCCACCGGATCGAAGTGGAACTGCGCATCCCGGGACTGCCCGAGGCCGGCACACGCGAACTCATGATGCCGCGTTGGATCCCCGGCTCCTACACCCTGCGCGACTACGCCCGCTTCGTCCACGACCTCGAGATCACCACCCGGGACGACCGCGCGCTACCGACCACGCGCAGCGAGAACGACCGCTGGCGGTTCCACGATCCCGGGCGCGGCCCGCTCACCGTGCGGTACACGGTCTACTGCCGCGACCTGAGTGTGAACACGAGCCACGTGACCCGCACCCACCTCTACCTGCACGGCGTCACCGTGTTCCTGTATGACGCCGACACCCGGGACCGCCCCTGGCACCTCAAGTTGGACCTGCCCAAAGGCTGGGAGATCTGGACCGGCCTGGAAGAACCAAGACGCAGCGGACCCTGGCCCACCCGGCAACACGGTACCGGCCGGTACCGCGCCGCGGACTACGACCAGCTCGTGGACCGCCCCATCGAAGCGGGGGTCGACCACCACGAAGAGCGCTTCATGGCCGCGGGGAAACCCCATCGGTTCGTCACCTGGAACCCTCCCGACGGCACGGACTGGGACACCCTGAAAAACGACGTGACGCGGATCATCGAAGAGGCCTGCGCGGTCTTCGACGGCCCACCCTACAAGGACTACACCTTCATCCTGCATATCGCGCGGGACCACGGCGGCGGCCTCGAACACGACAACAGCACCGTCCTGGGCGCGGACCCGCTGGCACTCATCGACGAGAAGGCCTACCACACCCGCCTGCTGCCGCTTGTGGCCCACGAATACGTCCACGTCTGGAACGTACGCCGCAACAAACCCGCGGTGTTCCAACCCTACGACTACCAACAAGAGGTCCCCACCGGGTTATTGTGGCTCTTCGAAGGCGGCACCACGTACTATGAATTCCCGCTCCTCCTGCGCGCCGGTATCAAGAAGAAACGCGTCTACGAGGTACTCGCCGAGATCATCAAGCACGTGGAATCCACGCCCGGGCGCCACCGGCTGAGTGTCGCCGATGCCAGCCGCCTCAGCTGGACGAAACTCTACAAACGCCACGAATCCAACCCGAACACGAACGTCTCCTACTACGCAAAAGGAACCCTGGTCTGCCTGCTGTTGGACGCCCATCTGCGCGAAAACGGCGCGAACCTGGACCAGGTGATGCGCCACCTCTACCGGGAACACGGCCGCCAGGGGATCGGGATCGAGGAAGACAGCGTGGCCAGACACGTGCTCGAAGCCACCGGTGTGGACGTGACCCGGCAGCTCTCACGCTGGGTCAACCATCCCGGCAACGTGGACGTGGACAAGGCCCTTCGATCATTGGGACTGAAACTGGAACGCAAACACAGCGACCCGGACCAGAAGAACGGGCTGGGCGTGATCCTGGACGAGAAGAACCTGAAGATCCTCGCCGTGCCCGACCAATGGGACACCCCGGACGGCGGCTACCGCAAGGACGCCGCGCTGCGGCCCTCCCCGCTCGACCCGGACGACGAGATCCTCGCCGTGGACGGCTGGAAAGTCGACCGGCAAAACCTCGCCCGGCACGTGAACACCGCCGCCCGAAAAAAAAGCGCCCAAGTGAGCGTCTTCCGCGACGGACGCCTGCAGACCCTCGAAGTGCCGCTTTGGGAGAAGAACCCCGACCAATACAAGATCAGCGAAGACAAGGAAGCCGAAGCGGACGCCAAGCAGCGCCGGGCGGGATGGAAACGCAAAAGGCGCAGGCAACAATAAACCAGTCATGTAAAGCGGGGCCCTTGGCTCTGGCTCAGCGGCGCTTGCGCACGCGCGCGATCGCGACAAGCGTCATGAGCGCACCGTAGATCGCCAACAAGGCGATCACTGCGGAGGTCCATCCGCCACCCGGATCCCCGGCCCCTACTGTCCCGTTCGTGCCAGCCTCGTCCTCCACGCCGATGGGCACATTGACGGTCAACTCGTGGGACTGGTGGTCCCAGCCGTACCCCGCAGGGGAGCATTCGCCCTGACCGGTCGGCAAGAGGAATTGACCAGCCGAATTGAGGTTTACTTGCGTCAGTTCCTCGCCAGCGTATTGCTCTGGCGCCGGGGTGTCCGCAATGATCGCCAACGGCACGGGCTCATCGATGACCCATTCTCCAGCATCGCGTTCTTCCCACGGGATCTCCAGCCGGGTCGGCTCAACCCGCCAGTAACCCGGAAAACTCCAGCCGTGGCGCGACAAGAACCCTTGGATATCACGGGGACCCGGTAGGCCCGGAACGCACTGTATCCGACCGTTGATATGAAGCAGAACGGTCTGGTTTTCCTCAACAGACACCGTCACCGCCTCGGGTTCGAGGCGTGTATCCATTTCCGCTTGCACGACCCCCTGGGCGTGGGCCGCCGGAGAAAGCAGCAAAAAAGGCAAGAGAAACAGAACCACACGCATTGGACGAGTGCAGCGCCCATTGCTATTTAAACGGTATGATTATCCTTCAGGACGTGTGTCGGGGCCGCGGAGCTCTACGCCCTGTTCAACCGCTCCAGCGCGTTCTCCTCCCACACCGCGTACACCTTGTGCGCCACCGTGGGCCACAGCCGGATGCTGCGCGGGTCCCGGGGGTCCGCCAGGACCTGCTGCAGACCCCGCACCGCTTCCCCGGTGAGTTCCCCTTCACCGATCCATGTTGTCAAGAACCCCTTTTCGTTCCCGGTCACATCGGCTTGCACCAGGTCCTGCAGGGCGTTCATCAGAAGAAGCGTATACGGACCTTCCCAGGTCTCCAGGATCGCGCTGTCGCGCCACAAGCGCGGCAACAGGGTGAACCGTTCCTCGATCCCGTTGCCGCCCAGGACCATCATCGCCTCATACACAAGACCCGGCGCGCGCCGCGCGGTCATCGCCTTGGCGAGACTCACCAGGATCCGTGACCACCAGACCGCCTGTTCGTCGGCGTCCGGCCGGTTTGCCGTGGCCCAGGCGTCCACCGTGGCGAACGCCCCTGCCTGCATGCGGTCCGCCTCCTTCTCCAAGCGCTCCAACGAAGCCGCGACCAGCGGCAACGTCTCCAATTTGGCATCGAAGGCCGAACGGAACCCCGCATAGGCGCGCGCCTCGCGCACAGCACTGCGCGCGAACGCCGCGGCCGCGACCACGTTGTGGACCCGGCTGGTCACAAGCACCTGGGAGACCATCGTCGCCAGCCCTTTCTCCAACGGACCCACGGCCCACCCCTTGGCCCCATGGAACACGATCTCCGCCGTGGGAAGCGCCCGCGTGCCCAGCTTGTCCTTGAGCCGCTCCACCGTGTAACCGGGCTGGTCGCGCGGTACACAGAACAAGGCGACCCCCTTGCTGCCCTCCGGTGCGCCTTCCGGTCGGGCAGTGACCAGCCAATAATCCGCCGTCAGGTTCGAGCAGAACCACTTCTGCCCCTGGAGCGACCACGCATCCCCCTGTTTGTGCGCCGTCACCGCGTTCTTTCCCGCATCACTGCCGCCCTGGACCTCTGTTACAAACTGCGCCCCGTGGATCCAATCCCCCGACGATGCATCGGCGAACGCCTGCAACACCGCTTGAGAGCGCCCATCCTCCGGGTACCGACGCAATACACGCACGAGGCCGTGGGTGCACGCCACACTGCACGTAATCCCCATCTCCGCGTTCTGGTTCAACAGATACACCGCTGCAAAACGCACCGGCTCCGGCAGGCCCTCGTCCCACAGGCCCGAGGAATGCACCCAAGCCAACGCCTCCCAGGTCTCCGCGGGCAAGACCACCTGCTGGGGGTCGTTGTCGTACGGACCCTTGCCCAGAAGCCGCGGCAGGTTCTCCCGGCGTTCCACGAAATCCGCGGTCTCCCGCAAGACCCCATGGACCCGGTGGGCCACCTCGTCAAGCCAGGCCCGATGATCGCGACCCAAGGCGTGACGGTCCAACCACGCGGCAAGCAGCGGATCATGCTCCCGTGCAGCCTGCACGGCGTCCACAAACGGCGAGAAGTCGTACGGGACAGGATGGGCGCCCATGGTCGGGCCGGGGACGTGGGGCCTTGTTTTCAATCCATCGGAACAAGGCAGGCTGACCTACAGGCCCAACACGAGATGGTGCCCCGAATCGCCTTCGATGATGAACTTCCCGTCCTGCTGAGGCGGAGACTGGGAATTGTCCTGCCAGTACAATTCGAACGTGACGTGCATGGTGACATCCACCACGCGATGGAGCTCCAACGCGCTGGAGGGAAGCAGAAGCTCCATGTCGAAAGCGCGGATTTCGGACCCCATGGAGCAACCATGGTCCGCCCAGTCGTTGCAGCTGTCCTGAAAGACGGAGCGCTGGATTCCGTAGTTCGGGCCACCCTCCACGCTGACGACCAGGTTGACGACCACGTGGAACGAAAAGAGCGTGACATCGCTCAGCTCCGGTCGTTCGATCTGCGTGGGCACGACGAAACGACTGCCCAGGTCCGTGGACAAGAAGGTATGACCGTCGCTTGCGGCCACGATCTGGTTCGTGCCCGTGAAGTCGATGGCACCGGCTTCAAGCCGGTCGTCCACCACGAGCCCCTGTGTAGCGAACTGGACCGGTTCCGGCACCGCGATGAAGGAAAGCGGCGCCGTGGACGTCGCCTCGCTCAGGAGACTTGAACCCTCCCCCGGCTTCGTCTGGTACCGTTGCGCCTCCAGCGTGACCGAAAGCTCACGAAGCACCTCCGGCGCGACGAACTCCACCGTGAGCGTCCCCGACTCGTCGATCATCCCCGGGCCCTCCACCGCCTCAAAGACAGATTGCGTGTCGATCGTTCCATGCTGTCCCTGGATCCTCATGATCGCGCGGAACGAATGGGTGTATCCGGCATCCAAACCCGATTCCTCGAAGCGATAATCCGCTTCAACGCTCACGAGCGAACCCGGAGCCACAAGGAGCCCCCCTTGCGTGGTCGCGAAGGCGATCTCGTCCTCCACGCCGAACTCCCCCGAATGGAGGGTCGTGCCCGGCGGATGCAACCCCGGCAACGCGGTCACAGAGGGCAAGCTGGTCAACATGAGGATCAAGGCGGTCGCGAAAGCGAGCAAGACGGACCACCGGCGCCGGGAATCTTCCATAAATCGCCAGTAGTAAAGGGGTAGATAAGATGGGCAGGGTCAATCCGGGTCGAACAGTACAAAACCACCCGACAAGCAGGACCCGGGACCAGTTGGCGGGGGTTGTCCAGAAGGCGGACCCGGGCGGAGTCTTTGTGCTCATCCAAGGCGCCAATCACGCGTCTTCCCATGACGCATCCCGGTCCCGTTCCAGTTCCTGCAGGCGTCGGCGGGCAGGGATTTTGCTTTTGGGAATCTCGTCCACGAACCGCAATGGATCCTTCTTCCGGGCGTGCGTCGTCACGAGAGAAGGTATTGATGCTTCGCTTGGTAAATCATGCGGTGGCCCTCCGCCACTCGGGCCCCGTCTTCTTGTCCTGGACCTCGACGCCCATGCCGCGAAGACGGTCGCGCACCAGGTCCGACGTCTCATAATCCTTGTTCGAGCGCGCCCGTTCCCGCAACTCGAGCAGCAGGTCGATGGATTGTTCGGTGAGCGGGTCCTGCCCGGAGGACTCGTCCCCGGATTCCTGGAAGAGCGACAAGACGCGCGCCGCGCGCAGGAACTCGTCGTGGGCCCAGGCAAGCAGCACCCGGTTCGGACCCTCATACGGCGTGCGCTTCACATCGGGTGCGTCCTCCAGGGCGCGACGGACCTCCCCCGCGAACGCGTGCAACGCCGCCACCGCCTCCGGCGTGTTGAAATCGTCGTCCATCGCCTGGGCGAAACGACGCACGAACGAACGGGTCGCCTTCAACAGGCCCTTCTCCGCATCGCTCGCCGCGACCGCTTCGCCGGCCGCCGCGTCCGCCCGGTATTCCCGGCCGCCCGTGTACCGTGTGAGCATCTCCTCGGTGCGCACCAGCCGCTGGTACGCCGAAGCCGCCTCCTTGATCCCCTTCTCGCTGAAATCGATGGGACTTCGGTAATGCGTCAACACGAAGAAATACCGCAGCGCATCCGGGTCGTGCTCCTTCAGGATGTCCCGGATCGTGACGAAATTGCCCAGACTCTTGGACATCTTCTCCCCCTCCACCTGCAGGAACCCCGTGTGCATCCAGTACCGCGAGAACTCCAACTTGTAGGCCGCCTCGGATTGCGCCACCTCGTTCTCATGGTGCGGGAAGATCAGGTCCCGGCCGCCGCCATGGATGTCGAACGGCTGGCCCAACGCACGCTCGCTCATCGCACTGCACTCGATGTGCCACCCGGGCCGCCCTTTGCCCCACGGGCTGTCCCAGGACGGCTCGTCCGGTTTCGCCGCCTTCCACAAGGCAAAATCCGTCGGATGCCGCTTCTCCTGGCCCGGCTCCACGCGCTGGCCCGAGATCACATCATCGACACTCTGGTTGGAGAGCTTGCCGTAATCCTCCTTGGACGGGACATGGAAATAGACCGAGCCCGACTCCGTGACATACGCGTGGTCGTTCTCGATGACCTTCCCGATGATCTCGATGATGTCCTGCATGTGGTCCGTGACCTTCGTAAAACGGTCCGGGGGCCTCACGCCCAGGCGCGTCAAGTCCTCCTGCGCGCGACGATGAAAGCGCTCCCCGTGCTCCAGGAAATCCCGGTCCGCCTTCGCCGCGGCGTTGATGATCTTGTCGTCCACGTCCGTGACGTTCTGGACGTAGCTCACATCATAGCCCCGGTACTCCAGGTAGCGCCGGATCACGTCGAACGCCACGTACGTACGCGCATGCCCGATGTGCGCATCGTCATACACCGTCAAACCGCACACGTACAAACGGATCCGCCCGGGCTCCAAGGGCTCGAAAGGGAGCTTCTGCCGCTTCAAGGAGTCATGGACGACGAGGCTCATGGAGGCGCTCGAAAACCCCGGAGTATTTGAAGGGCGTGGATGGCCGTCATGCGCGTTGACGGCCTGAGCGCCCCTTGGCATCTGGCCGACCATCAGGTCGCGGCCCGTGGCGCCCATCGGTTTTTGTTGCGTTTTCCCCGTGGTGCACGACCGTTTGGTAAAAGGAAGGGTGAAAAAGGGAGGACGGGGAAGGGAAAGGCTCGCCTTGGAGAGACTAGCGGGCGTCGGGTTCTCCGTCCGGACCCGTCGAGATCCCGGGGCCATAGTAACCGGCCGGCCCTGTGTTGCCGTTCGTGTGCGTCTCCCACAATCCGGTGGGATCGCTCTCGTATGCGTACACGTCCACGAGCGCGGACTTGTGGTCGTCCGCGTAGCAATCTGCGCCCGTTGGCGGCGGACCCGGCGGATAGGAGTTCATCGGCCAGTTCATGCCCTCTACACGGCAATTGGTACGATGCTTTCCAAAGGTGTCCGACTCCGGGTCGAAATCGAACGAGTTGCCCTGCATGATTTCACCGTCTCCCCTGTGCGGGGGCCCACTGTGCACAAGCCTGCCCCGCGGGGTGTCGTTGAGACTGAGAGAGCTGCCGTCCGTACACACGTCGTGAAGCGGCCATTCTCCAAATAAATCGTCAAGGCCCAGCCATGCATAGGCGTGGTATCCCACTTCATGGTAAACCTGAAGCAGGTTGGAACCGTTTCCTTCCGACAGCTCGTGGGCTGCGGCATAGTCGTTCCCCTCGCCCATCGCCTCTTTGCCGTCGAACTCGTAGAGGTTGACCCCCGCGCACGTGTCGATCTGAAGGGCATGGTCGTATACTTGCTGGATCATTGGATCAAAGACCGCCATGTGCACCGGCGTGATCCACAACCGCTCCGTGAACAGGTCCTGGATGGACCCGCTGCATTTGTTCC